>PBZD01000104.1 GCA_002729875.1 Chromatiales bacterium
GCCGGGATTACCGGGTCGCACGAGCAGGTACATTTTGCAAACCTGTCATTCAGTGGCGGTGAAATGCAAATCGACGGTGATCTGCAAGCCAGTATTGCCGGGGAACTGTTGCAGCTGGATGCAAGTCTTCGTTCGTCACGGATCGATTTGATGCGGTTATTGCCGGAGGATGATCCGGGTGAGGCTGCTTTGGATGCCGCGACTGTGGCGGGTGACCGGGAACAGAGGTTATTTCCGGATGATCCGCTTCCTGTGGAAATAATGGGGGCTCTTGAGACGGTTACCGCAGCGGTGAATATCGACGTTGGTGAGTTGATACTGGACCCTGATACAACATTGAGTAATCTTAATATCGGACTGAATATTGTGCCGAAGACGATATCAGTCAAGCCGCTCCAATTTAATGCCATGGGTGCGGCAGTTAATGGCAGGGCCAAACTGAAATTAGTCGACCAGGAACCCCGGGTGTCAGCAAAGCTGAATATTCGCCATCCTGATTTTGGCAGCCTGTTGGATGCCGGCAATGCTGCAATACTGACGGGGGGACGACTCAACCTGGATATTGATGTAACCGGTGACGGAGTCTCGGTACATGAGATTATGGCTTCATTAAATGGTTCGCTTGAAGTTGAGCTGGGGACTGCCAGGGTCAATAATCGGTTGATACAAAGTGCATTTACAGATATCAAATCCATTATGGATAAACCCGGTGAATCCGGATCGATTGGTTTGCATTGCGTAATAACCAAAATTGGAATCAGGGACGGTATCGCTGTCCCGTCCGGTCTGGTAATTGATATGAGCGGTGTATCCCTGTTTGGCCGTGGCCAGATCAACCTGCGTGATGAATCTCTGCGGCTTGATTTTGATCGATTGGCAGCTGGCCGCAGCGCAGCGAGTATTTTACCGCCGTTCAAGGTTCGCGGAACGTTGGCAGCGCCAACCGGCAAAGTTGATACCAAGGCATTGGTCGACAGGGCGTTGCTCTATGGCGCTGCATTGGCAACCAAGAGTGAGGTTAAGCAGATGAAAGTTGCGGCCAAAACCGGGCCGGAACGTTGTCGGCAGCGCCTGGTTGTATTCGAGCAGGTTAAAAAGGATCGAGAAGAATCGAAAGACAAAGCGGTCGAGGCTGCCACTGATAAGGCAGTTGAGAAAGTGCAGGGCTTGTTTGACAGGTTGTTAAAGAAGAGAAAAAACCGGTAGCAACAAAAGTGAACTTGTCGCAGCTCCATGATCCGTGCGGGTCTGCCTAAATCGTTTTAACTGCTATTTACTGACTCAGGTGTATGCCTGGTTCAGGTCGAGTGCGTTTTCACTAATGTGAATCAATTTTTTGCGGCAATTAGTCATGGGCATTAGTGAAAAATTTTTCTTTTTGCAATATCCCCGGTATGTACTCGTTCTGCGGGCAACTTTTGGTGACGATGCAGATCATTCTGGCTATCGAAAGATTGGTCGTCAGATTTTCCGGTCTTTACCAGATATGCGCACGTTGCTCAGCCGGGAGGTACATTCCATCTCCTGAGGCGATACCAAAAGCCGTGTAGAATTCCTGCATATTTCGCAGTACGCCAATTACCCGGTAGTTTGGCGGTGAGTGCGGGTCACTGAGCAGCATTTCACTCAGCGATTCTTCGTGAATTTTGGCTCGCCAGGTCTGCGCGTAGCCGATAAAAAATCTTTCATCACCGCTAAAGCCGTTGATTACCTGAGGCTTCACACCATCAATGAGAATCTGCCAGGCACGATAAGCCATGATCAAACCGGCTAGATCAGCAATATTTTCACCCAGTGTCAGCTTGCCGTTGATAGCCTGATCGGGGATCGGCAGAAAGGCATCATATTGTTGGACAAGTCCAGCGCTGCGGACTTCATATTCACTTGTATCAACTTCGGTCCACCAGTCGGTGAGCCGGCCGTGCCCATCAAATTTTCTGCCCTGATCGTCGAAGCCATGGCTGAACTCGTGACCGATGACAGCGCCAATAGAACCATAATTAAGGGCATCGTCAGCTGTGACGTCGAAAAATGGCGGTTGCAGGATTGCAGCCGGAAATACGATTTCATTCAGAGTTGGGCGATAGTATGCATTAACAGTCTGTGGTGTCATGCTCCACTCACTTCGATCAACCTTGTTGGCAAGCTTTGCAATGGCTTCCTGGTGTGAGAATTCGTGCGCACGACGAACATTACCGATAAGATCGGAGTCATCAATTTTGAGCGTTGTGTAGTCCTGCCATTTTTCCGGGTAACCGATCTTGGTCGTGAAAAGGGCCAGTTTTTCCTGAGCAGCCTGTTTCGTTTCGTCGGTCATCCATGTCAGCGTATCGATCGACTGTTGAAAGGCCGTCCGCAGATTCTCAATCATCTTGTCAATGCGTTGTTTGGCATCAGGTGGAAAATATTGCTCGACATAAATCCTGCCGACAGCCTCACCCAGTGAAGCATTAACCAGTCGGATGCCGCGTTTCCAGCGCGGCCGAATCTGTTCCTGACCGCGCAGAATACGGCGGCTGAAATTGAAATTTTCGGCAACTATCGCTGCGTTCAGATAAGGCGCGAATGCGCGCAGTAGGTTAAATCGCAGATAAGTGCGCCAGTCTTCAACAGGAATTGAACGGATGATTTCTCCGAGCGCTGCAAAATAGTCGGGTTGTGCGATAATAAATTGTTCTGGGGCACCAAATCCGCCGGAATCAAGAAAAATAGTCCAGTCAAATCCTGGGCTTAGTGCATTTGCGGCATCAATCGTATACTTATTGCTGTAGATTTTCTCACGATCGCGATTCTGCACGCCGCTCCAATGTTGTTCGGCAAGCAGTTTCTCAATGTTGATGATGGTTTCTGCATCAGCAGTATTTTCCCAGCCCGCCAGGCTGAGCATTTTGGCAATATGGGTGCGGTATTGACTGCGTACTTCAATAAGGCGTGGCGATTCCGACAGGTAGTACTCACGGTCGGGCAGGCCGAGGCCGCTTTGCCAGATATAGGCCAGCGTCTGATCCGGTTGTGCGGCATTGGCATCTATATAGAAGTCGATAGGCACCGTGATTCCGATTGCCAGCGCCTGACCGAAATAATGAATCAGCTCATCGTGATTGTGTAGAGTGTTGATACGTTCCAGTTCTGGTGCGAGCGGCGATAAACCAAGTTCTTCAGTTCGTGCAGTATTCATAAAACTGTTATACAAGTCGCCGGTTTTTTTTGAATTGCTATCTGCGCTGGCTGAATTGGTTGCTGCCGCCTGGATAATTGTCTTTAGTTGCTGTTCAGTTTTCTCATAAACAATCTGCATAGTGCCGTATTTTGACCATTCCGGAGGAATCCTGGTCGATTGAATCCAGAGATTGTTTACATAGGCATAGAAATCATCCTGGGGCCTGATTGTTGTGTCCAGTTCAGCTGGGTCAAAGCCAAGCCGGCGTGCAGGTACAGGGGTATCGGTCGGTGTGATTTGCGATAATTGTCCGCAGCCAGCGCAAAGTACTGTCATAGCAATACATATAGGAAATATTCGTATCATCGGGTAGTGCGTTCCTAAAAAGTATGATTGCAGCCTATTTTAGATTAAATGCAAGCAATCCAATAGTTGTCGAGGGAGTGCCGGCGAGTAACAGGGATTTGATGCAAGAGTCCTTCAGTCTTTATGCCCGAAACCACGGTTTTCATATGCTTAGGTAGTATTCCTTATAGTTTCAAATAGATAAGGTTATAGACTGCATAGTAGATCAGGTTTACAGCATGGTAATTTTGACCGGCAAAATCGAGCCGGGTCTGTTGCGATATGGAATGATTCCTGTGATCGATAAAATAAAAAAAATAAACCCAATAATTTATATCATTGATCCTGATGAGGGGCAGCGATCCGAGCTGGAGATGTTGCTCAAGCGAACCGGATATGATGCTGTATGCTACCCTAGTGCCGAAATATTTTTGGAAGCTGAGCAATGCTCAGAACGTTTTGGCTGTGTCATATCAGAGATGGTACTGCCCGGGGTTGATGGTCTGGAACTGTTATCCATACTCCGTGAAAGAAATAGCCACTTACCGTTGATTATCCTGACTGGCGATCATGATGTCGGTCATGCTGTGACCGCGTTGCACAGAAAAGCATCCGATTATCTCGTCAAACCTGTAATCGAGCGAGAATTGATCAAAAGAATAAAAATCACTTTGCAGGAAGCAAGAAATATGTACCAGGCAGCACATATCACCCGATAAGCCCGGCTTGCTAGCGGTTACCCTTCAAGCTTTACCGCCAGTTTGACGAGTTCGGCTAATGACCGAACATGCATCTTTTCCATGACTCGTGCACGATGGATTTCCACGGTACGCTGGCTCAAATTGAGATCCATTGCGATGACCTTGTTAGCGAGTCCCTTTGCAACAGCTGACATGACCTCGGTCTCGCGAGGTGTCAGAGTACTGTAGTTTTTTTGAATAGTTCTTATTTGTTCGGCCTCGTCCTGGGTTTCTCTGCGTAGAGCAAGCGCGGCCTGTATTTTGTCCAGCAGAACCTGATCGTGGAAGGGTTTTTGTATGAAGTCATGGGCCCCGAGTTGCATTGCTTCGACAGCCATTGAGATATCACCGTGACCGGTTATGAAAATTATCGGCAGACTGCAGTCCACTTCGGAAAGTTGTCGCTGCACTTCCATGCCGCTGATGCCCGGCATGCGAATATCAAGCAATATGCAGCCCTCCCATTCAGCTTTGTAAGCAGCCAGAAATTCATCACCGGATCTAAAGCTCTCTGATTCGAGATTGACACTCTTAAGTAGAAAGTCCAGAGAATCTCTAACCGAGATATCGTCATCAACAATAAAAACTTTTTGACTATGATCTGTCATTAGTTGGCCATCTTGGTAGGTAGCATTACGGAGAATGTTGCTCCGCCGCTCAGGTTATTGGAGAAACTCAATACTCCACTGTGAGATTTTACAATACTATGGCTGATTGCCAGGCCCATGCCCATGCCGCTGGTCTTGGTGGTGAAAAAAGGAAGAAACATGTTCTTTCCAGCCTCCTCTGTGATGCCATGGCCGTGGTCGATGACATCAATGCGAATGTTATGGGGAGTTGCAATATAGCAATGCAGTTCCAGTCGCCGATGTTCGGGATTGCAGTCATGCATCGCATCGATTCCATTACGCAACAGATTCAGCAGTACCTGCTGGATCTGCATCTGGTCGGCAACAATCTTTGGCAGATTGGTTGAGACATCGAAATAGATTGCAATATTGTTGGCATTTGCATCAACCTCTGCCAAAGGTTTGATTTCATCGATGATCGCCTTGATGTCCGTCGGTTCCAGATCAACGCTTCCGGGTGTAACAAAACTTCGTAGCTTGCGGATGATATCGCCAGCCCGGTGCGATTGGGTCTTGATATGATGCAGTGCTGTTTTGATATCTTCAATATCATCTGGTCTGCTGGCCAGTATTCGTTCGCTTGCCGAGGCGTAGTTGGCAATCGCAGCCAGCGGTTGGTTGATTTCATGCGCCATCGCTGCGGCCATCTCGCCCATCGTCGTCAGGCGGCTTGCTGTGATCATGTCGGTATGCAGGCGCAGTGTGCGTTCTTCGGCTTTTTTGTCATCTGTCAGGTCGCGTATCAGACCGATGAAGCGTACGGTCCCATTATAAGTTATTTCACTAAGTGCCAGGTGAATCGGGAAAATCGTACCGTCCTTGCGCCGGGCGTTGAGTTCGCGACCGATACCTATGATCCGAGCTTTACGCGTCCGACGATAGCGTTCTACGTAGTTACTATGTTTGGCCTCTTCATTGGGGGGCATCAGGATCGAAATATCCTGACCCATGGCTTCCTCCTGTGAGTAGCCGAACATACCGACAGCTGCCTTGTTGCAGCGCTCGATTTTCCCCCGATCATTCGTAATGACAATCGCTTCGATCAGCGCATCCATGATTGCTACCTGAGCGGGCAGGTCAAAATCTGGGGTCTGTGGTTGTTTGGGAGGGGTGACCACTAAGCGGATGCCAAAAGCTGAGTATGGGTAGGTAAATAGTGTAAGGGAAACGCAGCGAGAGCAGCAAGCAATTGGTTATCGGCGACCGGCTAGTGCTGCTCTGCGGCAAGCCGTTGTAGGGCAAAGGTTAGCCATTTTTCAAGTTTAACCTAAATTAAGGTATTGCAAAGCTTCAGAATCGTGGCCTGGCAACAAATGGCGTGAAAGTCACTTGATTGTATACGGTTTTGCACGCAAGCGATAAGTAGAAGTACGAATTGGGTGTCTTTAGAGGCGTAGCTAGTATTTTGATTATCCAGTATGTAAGGGTGAGTTGTGTAATCACGATTCTGGTTTGAATGCACATTAGCAGGTTTGCAGGTCGACTACCTGTTGGCATAAATGACCCTCTAAGCAGGGTCTTGGGAGAAAAAAATGTATATCAATTTTTGGTATCCGATTATTAAAAGTGATGAGTTGGGCCACGAGATGCCTGAAAAGGTTAAGGTTCTTGGTGCCAATCTTGTCGCATTTCGGGATCAGGATGGTGAGGCACGTGTTCTAAGCGATACGTGTACACACCGTGGTGCTTCGTTGGGCGGCCCATGGTCCATGGGTAGCGCGCCTCGCATTATCGATGGCTGCGTTGTCTGCCCATACCATGGTTGGGAATTTGGCGGAGACGGTGAGTGTAAGAATATCCCGTCGATTGGTTATGGCACTAAAACACCGCCGCGCGCCAAGGTTGATTCCTACCCGGTTGAGGAGAAATACGGCATCGTGTTTGCTTTTCTGGGTGATGAGCCTGAAGAATCCCGCCCACCGCTGCTGGAAGTTGAGGAGTACGGTCAGGAAGGCTGGAGAGCTAATGACATCCTGGTACTGGATGTGCCGTATTACTACGAGCGTTCGATCGAGAACGGACTGGATCCGGCACATAATGAGTTCGTCCATCCGACTCATGGCCATCAAGGCGTGAACCGCAAAACCTACAAGGTGAACGACTACGAGACCGAGGATCACCGGCAGGGTTGGGGTTTCTGGTTTATGCACCAGTTTGATTCACCGCCGCTGCCACAGAAAGGTGATGAAACAGCGCCTGATGAGGATACGCCGTGGGGTGATTCGAAGACCGAGCGGAGCAAGATATTTGCCGGTGGCGGCACCTACGGTCCGAACATCATGCCGACGTATATCAATCTTACCGAAGACAAGATGTTCCGGCAGTATTTCTTCGAACAACCGGTGGATGAGAATCGGACCAAGATCTTCTTCCTGAATATGCGCAATTTCATCCTGGATCCGAAGAATAACGAGGCGATCCACGCGCGCAACGCGGTCATCGCAGGTCAGGACATCCAGATTCTGGATGAACTCTCCCCGGTTCGGACCCCGCTGAGTTCGACCAAGGAAGTCCTGATGCCGGCCGACAAGGCGATCGTGGCTTATCGTGACTGGCTCGAGAAATTCGACAATATGGGTTGGCGTATCGATATGGATGAGTTCAACCGTAGCAACGGTATCGGTACGGCGTATGCCATTCCGTGTCCGGGACGGCGAACCTCTGGTAACTGGGTGCTGGATGAAATTCCGCGCATCAAGAATCGCATCGAGCGCAAGAAAATTGAGAATGCAGCCTAGATCAGGAGCATAATCAAAAGCGAGTAAAGAAGGCGGCCCTTATGGGCCGCCTTCTTTTTTGTCAATGTATATCTCCTTGTTGCTTTAACAGGAGAGTTAATGACGGCCGCCCTGTGTGGCCGCCTTCTTGTTTAGTCGTCAATCTGCTCACGATATACGGTAGTCATATTTAATGTTTCACTATTCAGGCATTCCTGTACCATACGCAAAATTTGACTTGCAATCATGCGCGCCCTTTATTTAAAGGGCATATCCATGGGAGGGCAGTTCATTGGCAAATTACATTTCAAAAATATTTGGTGATTCTCCTGTTGCACCGATGCAGCATCACATGGAAGTTTGTTTCAAGGCCGCCCAGGCGCTCTTGCCGTTTATCGAGAAAACAATGGAGCAGGAATGGGAGGAAGTCGACAAGTGGCGTGGCCAGATTGTTGAACTTGAGCAAGAGGCTGATGAGTTAAAAAAACAGATTCGCGGTCAGTTGCCGAAAAGTATGTTTATGCCCGTCCCCCGGGAAGATCTGCTTAACTTGTTGTGGGCGCAGGATCAGATTGCAAATACGGTTCGCGATATCTCGGGTCTCGTGGTGGGCCGTAAAATGATTATCCCGGAAAAGCTATGCGCCAGTTTCATGGAGTTTGTGCAGCGTAACTGTGCCGCTGCGAAGAAAGCTCGTAAGAGCGTCCGTGAACTCGATGAACTCTATAACACCGGGTTTCGCGGCGCGGAAGCAGATTTCGTGGAAAGGCTCGTAGGTGAACTCGATGTGATCGAAAATGAGACTGACGAGATGCAGGCAAAAGTACGTGAAGAGCTTTTTAAGCTGGAGAATGACCTGCCCCCTGTTGATGTCATTTTTTTGTACCAGATAATTGAGTTGATCGGAAAAATCGGCGATATGGCCGAGCGTATCGGTCGGCGACTGGAATTATTGCTTTCTCACTGAGGTCTGGTTAATGGATCATGCGCTGATTTATATCACGCTGGCTGCATTTTTTGGCCTGTTTATGGCCTGGGGCATTGGTGCCAACGATGTTGCGAACGCGATGGCGACATCGATTGGTTCACGAGCCATCACCGTCAAGCAGGCGGTGATCATTGCGGCTATATTCGAGTTTTCGGGCGCGGTGCTGGCCGGTGGCGAGGTCACCAAAACCATCCGCAAAGGCATCATTGACACCGATGCGCTGAGCAACCCGGAAATCCTGGTTATGGGTATGCTCGCTGCGTTGCTGGCGGCCGGCGTGTGGTTGTTGATCGCATCATGGCGTGGCTGGCCTGTGTCGACAACACATTCGATTGTTGGTGCAATTATCGGCTTTGCAATGGTCGGAATTGGTTTGAATTCGGTGCAGTGGGGAAAGGTTGGCGCCATCGTTGCCAGTTGGGTGGCTTCGCCATTGATCGCTGGAATCCTGTCTTTCCTGTTGTTCAATTCGGTTCAGTGGCTGATCCTGTCGCGCCCGGATCCGCTTGTTAGAGCCAAGCGCTACGTGCCGTTCTACATCTTTCTGGCCGTTTTTATGATTGCGCTGGTAACCATGCTCAAGGGCCTTAAGCATGTTGCTGCTGGTTCGGACTTATCGCTAATAGAAACTTATTTGATAGCAATGGGTTGCGGCCTCATCGTTGCAGTTATCGGTAAATTCTTCATTCAGCGCATTCAACCAAACCGCAAAGCCGAAAAGAAATTTCATTACTTTACGGTCGAACGGGTATTTGCGGTGCTGATGGTTGTAACCGCCTGCGGCATGGCCTTTGCGCATGGTTCAAATGATGTGGCGAATGCAATCGGTCCTGTTGCGGCTGTTATAAGTATTGCCCAGGAAGGCGAGGTGACTCAGAGTGCGCCGGTTTCGATCTGGATACTGTTACTTGGTGGTATGGGAATTGTCGTTGGTCTGGCGACATTCGGCCGCCACGTGATTGCGACGGTTGGCAAGAAAATTACTCACCTCACGCCAAGCCGCGGTTTTGCTGCTGAGCTTGCTGCTGCAACAACAATCGTCATTGCTTCCGGTACCGGCATACCAGTCTCCACAACGCATACGTTGGTTGGTGCTGTCCTGGGTGTCGGTATGGCGCGCGGTATATCTGCGATTGATTTGAGTGTCGTCGGGCGAATCTTCATGTCATGGCTTATTACGATCCCTGCCGGCGCCATTCTTTCGATTTTGTTCTTTTATCTGTTAGAGTTTATTTTTATTTGATCCTGTTACAGAAAATATTCTGATCTTCTTCACGAGGGTATAAAAAAAGGCAGACTTGCGTCTGCCTTTTTGTTATGTAGCTTCAGGCCAGAGTTTATTCAGCGCTAATCCATTCGCCGCTCTGGAATCCACAGCCAATTTCGAGACCGCCTGGATCACCTTCGTAATACACTTCCTTGACATCGCCCATGTCGCAGGTACCCACAGCACCCTCGGCAGGGCAGGCGCCGTCACCGGATACGGCATCGGCGTTGTCGTCTGTATTGCCGAGTTCTTCACAACCGGCTGCATCAGTAGGCATCCGGCAGACCTTGAAAGGTCCGGCAAACATGTTTTCCATGGTGTAGTTACAGTGGCCGTCACCGGAAGCTGCGGCACCGCCGCCACCATCGTGGGCACCGGCAAATACGTTTCCAGAGCTCATTAGAGCAACCGTAAAAATAAACAGACTTAACATTTTTCTCATAACAAATTGACTCCTCAAAGCACTAACACATCAATCAAACTGTTTAGGCTGCGGATACCTGTCTAGAAAAAGCAGACCTACCTTTTTTATCTCGTTACCTGCTTCAGTTCGATCAGTAACTCCACACATCAAGACCCTATATTAACGGTATGTCCGGAGGTTTTGCCAAACTTTCGTGAATTCTTGCGATCACCCTATGGTCATTGCGAGCCAAAATTCAGCTCTGTATCAGCCGGGCGGTTGTGCAGCCAGTCCGATAAGCGCAGGCCGATACCCTGTATTCCGTTGAGTTCGTCCTCAAGATCTTTGCGTGACAGGCTCGCAGCCGGAGATTAACCAAGCGCTACGTCAGTGGCGTGACAACAGTCGCCCTGGTCGACAATGGCAGGGAAATATTTCAGTTGGCTGAGGTTTACGCTCCTGCCCTAATCAATCGGCAGTGCATAGGCTACGAGCCAGTCATCGATGGCGCCCGGGTTGATGAACATATGGCCGCCGGATGCAATGACTACAAATTGCCGGCCGTCTGCTGTGTAGGTCATCGGTGTTGAGTGCGATGCGCTCGGGGTTTCGGTGACCCAGATCTCGTCACCGCTATCGATATCAAAAGCCCGAAATTTGTGATCGGCGGTCGCGCCGATAAACACCAGGCCGCCGGCGGTGATGATCGGACCACCGGCATTCGGTGATCCCCATTTCAACGGAATCGGTACCGGTGACAGTTTTTCAATTGTGCCGAGGGGTACGTCCCAGGCAATGCTGCCTTCGGCGACATCGACAGCAACGAGACTGGACCATGGCGGTGGCGTGCACGGGTTATATATCGGGCTTAAAAATATTCTTTGCTCCAACGCATAGTCCGTACCCCGGATTGGCGCCGGTGGTCCCATCGGTGCACCGGCCGCGGCATCGAAGGGAGCTGTCGGATCAATTTCCGTTTGCGGCAACAAGCGCAGCCAAAGCCCAACCTTTGATACATTGGTCACCACCAGGTTGCGTCCCGGGTCGAAGGCTCCGCCACCCCAGTTCGGCCCACCGGCCGTGCTTGGATACATGATCCAGCCCTTGGTGCTCGGTGGTGTGAAGATGTCGCCGTGACGCGCGGTCTCGATTTGTTCACGGCATTTACCGCGATCCCAGAAGGTCAGCCCCCAGGCATCTTCGGGTTCGATGCCGGTTTTCATCAACGCCGGGGGCTTGACCGGGAAAGGCTGGGTTGGCGACAGGACTTCACCGGGTACGCCGTCAGTAGGGACCGGGCGTTCGACAACCTCAAACAGGGGCACGCCAGTGTCACGATGCAGGACAAACACGTAGCCCTGTTTGGTTAATTGCACAACAGCCGGAATGGTTTGCCCGTCACGAGTGATATCGACAAGCATCGGCGCCGCTGGTGTATCCCAGTCCCAGACATCGTGATGGATGTGCTGGAAATGCCATGCTACTTCACCGGTTGCAGCCTGCAGCGCTACGACCGAGTTAGCGTATCGATTGTCACCGGGTCGTGTACCGCCGAAAAAATTTGGCGATGCACTCGAGGTCGGAATGAATACCAGGTCACGTTCTTCATCCGCCGATAGCACGGTCCACGCATTTCCCCCGCCTGTCGTGGCCAGGGCACCTGGTGTCCAGTTTTTTGCCTGCGGGTCGTCTGCATTGCGGGGTACCGGATCGAAGCTCCACAGGAATTTACCGCTGCGGGCATCGAACGCACGAATTGCACCGCTTGGGGCATTCGCAAACTGGTTTTTCATGTTGTTGATGTTGCCGATCACAACCACGCCGTTGACGATGACAGGGGGCGCTGAAAAAGTCGTTCCGGCCGGATCCGGATGCGCCGGAGTTGCCGCAGCAATCAAGGGATTGACGTCGACCTGTCCGCTATCACCGAAGCCGGGGCACAGCGTGCCGGTTGTCGCATCGACAGCGATAATGCGTCGGTCGTGGGTGCCAAAGATGATTCTATGTGCGCAGGACTGACCCTGAGTGGCTTGCGAATCCTGCCAGTAAGCAACACCCAGGCACTTGAGCCGGGTCGGAATTTCAGGCAAATCGAGTTCCGGCGCATGATTCCAGCGTTCTTTGCCGGTTGCCGGGTCAAGGGCGATGACCCGGCTGAACGGAGTGCATAAAACCAGCGATCTGCCGGCTGCTGCAGGTAACAGGATCGGTGTGGTGTGATAACCGGCGAACTGGCTTCGATCCGCATACCTGGGGAGATCGCCGTAGCGGTGTGTCCATGCAACTTCGAGGTTTGTGACATTGCTCCGGTCAATCTGCTGCAAAGGGGAGAACCGTGTGCCGCCCTGATCGAATCCGTAATACGTCCAGTCTTCTGACTGTACGATTGAGGCGCTTAGAATCAGCAGCAGGATCGGGGTCAGAGTCCTTTTTTTAATCATGGTGCTGATATCCACGTGATTGCCGCACCAAGAAAAAGAGGACCGGATCTTTTTTGTCAGGTACCTGAAAATGTCCGGATCCACGCGATAAGATCACGAATTTCCTGATCTGTTAACAGGTCACCCCAGCCGGGCATCACCAGCGATTTTCCGATCGCCTCACCGCCTTTGCAGATGGCCAGGTAGAGAAACTGGTCATTCAGTTTCTGCATGTAGCCGACATCAGTCTGGTCATGCGGCGGTTCATCCATATGCATGACAATAACTTCGGCCTTGCCGTCGTAGCCATGGCAATCGGCGCAATACTCAAGGTGTACGTCCTCACCCGCCGGGGCATCGCCGCGCAGGTTGCCGGTTGCGGCGCAGTTGTTGGTTTCAAGTGCCGGCTGGTCAGCAGCCTGCGCCGCAAGTCCGCCGATACAGAACAGTGCAGTAATACCCAGTAGCTTGATAGATTTCATATTCATGCTTTCTAGGCCAGTACCCAGCCGTAAGTCGTGTTACTCGGTTGTGGCCCGGCTTCCTGGTAAGCGGTTTTCATCTGTGTCAGCTTGTCGCCGGGGATGGCCTTGAGTACGGCGTCGATGTCGATGCCATACAGTCCGGCGGCGTTTTTGCCGAAGATAATGTCCCGCTGTGCATCGGTGATCTCTTTGTAGCCGAACTGGTCACGCAGGCTCTCCTGAATCTGGAAGCGTCGGAACGATTCGATCAGCCATTGTGGCGAGCCCCACCAGATGCAGTCGGTACCCCACAGAATTCGTTCGGCGCCGAAGCCGTCGAATAACTGGCCAAGCAAGTGGCCACAGATTTCCGGGTGCGTGATGACCGAGAATGCGAACACGGTTCCCAGCTCTGCATAAATATTTGTCAGTGACGGGTCTTCCTTTACTGATTTGACCAGATCAGTCGTCCATGGAATATAACCGTTGTCATCCATCCCTGACTTGCCGGGCGGCAGCGTCGAGACCATGTGCTCCATCGCCGAGTGGTAAATGATGAAGTTAAGATCCGGAAAATCTTTCGCAGCCACAGGGATATCGTCCGGCATCCAGTAAAACCCTTTCGGTTTTCCGGCCGGCACCTTGCCGGGCATCGGCAATCCTTTGTGAAAGCTCAGGTTCTTGATGCCAAGTTCCTGACATTTTTCAAAATATGGGTAGGCGATTTTTTCATCATCAAGCCGCCACGGCCCGGTCGGATTACCCGAGTAAAACTTCATTGCGTCGATACCGAGTTCCTTGACCTGGTACTCACAGTCTTCAAGCGCGTTGTCGAGCGTTGGGTCACCAAGACCGTGACTGAGCATACGTTGCGAGCCGGCAGCCTCGTTGATCAGGTTACGGGTCTTGACCATTTCTTCAGCGGGTAAGGCATGGAGTTCTTTCGGGCCGATGACGGCGCCGGTGATCATCGCCATGACCGTGTCGCTGTCAAAGAAAATTTCCTTGAAATAATTCGTCCGGTGTAGCGTGTCCGGGGCCGGTTTAACGCCAGCAAGTTCCGGATTCAGACCGAGCTTGCCGGTCATTTTTCGGAACATGGCCGGTCCCGCCATACTGTCTTTGACATGGTGAGTTTGGACATCGAAGATGAACTGATCCTTCGGCCATCGTTCGGCAAACGCTTCGGGTTCCAGGATCTCAGCCTCCGCGACCTTGAAGGACTCGCCGAACACGCGGTTCATGGCCAGAAACGCAGCGGCCATACCGCCGCTTGTTTGTAAAAATGTGCGCCGGGACAGCCCGAGCCGGCGGCCATACTCATCAGCCATTTCGAGGATCAGGCTTTCGACCGTTTTTTGATCCACCGTTTGCGGCATCGGCTCGAATTCCTCATTCGATATGACCTGCGTCGGTAGTGGCAGGCTCTTCCCGCTCAGGCGATCCTTATGATTTTTGCGTATCCACATGTAATGGGGTCTCCTGTCGGCGCTAGGTGTATAGGTTTGATAGCTGTAACACCCGATTGCACCAAATTGTGCTTAAAGCAATAGTGTTGTCAATTTCATTGTTTTTGGCTAATCAAAAAGAATTTTTATCCTGAGCATGGTTGATTGCTCAGGCGACCTGCAGAATCTCGCCAACGA
>PBZD01000105.1 GCA_002729875.1 Chromatiales bacterium
GATCAGCCCCGTCAAAAAGATAGTGATTCTGGTGGTTGGTTTCATGTTCCGTTCCTTCGGTGCAATGAAATTATGATGCGATTCTAGCAGAGCCAGACTTGCCTGACTATTTTGAACCTACCAATGAACAGCACGGCAATATGTGCCCGGGTCGCTGAATTAATGACCGCTTGTTATCGACATAGATCAGCGGTTGCAGCAAACTTGCTGGCGTAACTGTATTGCCGCCATAAATCAGGCAGATTTGCCATGCCACAAGAATTACAGGGTAAAACCATATGGATCACCGGGGCCTCGTCCGGCGTCGGCGAGGGCATGGCGACCGTTTTTCATCGTGCGGGCGCTGATATCATTATTTCCGGGCGCCGGGAAGCTGAATTGCAGCGGGTTAAAGCCACGTGTACCGGCGGATCCGGCACGGTTACGGTGTCAGCCTTTGATATCGTGGACCCGGTGCAGCGCGAAGCTGCGGCGCAGTCAGTTCTTGAACGGTTCGAGCGGCTTGATGTGCTGGTTAACAATGCCGGAATTGGTCAGCGGAGTCTTGCCCGGGATACCAGTCTGGATGTAGACCGGCGCATCATGGAGGTTGATTTTTTTGCCCCCATCGCACTGACCAAACTGGTGTTGCCGCGCATGCTTGAGCAACAGGGTGGCCACCTGATCGTAACGTCATCGGTTGCCGGTAAACACGCGGTTCCGTTTCATGCCACGTATTGTGCGGCCAAGCATGCGCTGCACGGCTGGTATGACACGTTGCGTATCGAGCACCTTAAGGATGAGATCGCGGTTACGTTGCTGGTTATTGCCGGTATCCGCAGTAACGTTTTTGAGCATGCCTTAACTGGTGATGGTTCAGAGTATGGCAGTAGTGATTTTGCCGGTGGCTCAGGGATGACGGCCGAGTCCTGTGCCCGGCGTGTTGTCACGGCCATCGTGAATCGTGAGCCTGAGGTTGTGATCAGTATTGAAGAGGCGAAGCAGGCCATGCTGCTCAAAGATAAAGATCCGCTTGCCTTTACCGAACGCATGACCAACCTGATGACGTGGATGAAGGGTCAGGACTAATCGATGTCTGACACCGGTTCGCCGGAAGCCATTCCTGCCGACAGTTGCGGGTCCGGCTGTTTGATGGTGAAAAACTGCAACTCGCCCAGTTCTCCCTCCAGTTCTATGTCTTCAGCCGGTTTGGTATCGCTGAGTTGGTCGGCCCACTCCTGTGCTTCGCGCAGATAGCGTACGTATAGTGCCTGGCGTTCTTTGGCCGGGCGCGTGGTTGGTTTGCAGCCACATGCCTCGATCGCAGCCGATATGGTTAGTGTTTCTTCCAGCGGACTGCATTGTTCGTGGGTCCACGATCCGGACTGCAGGTCAAAATGGTATTGCGGCAGGAAGCAGTGGCCATAGGAGGCGATGAACTCGATGGCATCGATGACGTAATCGGCTTCGGCATCGTCCATCGTGTAGTGGAAGCCTACCCGGCACCAGCCGGGTTTCAGGCCGACATATCCGTTGGCTATCTTGTGGCGGTAGCGTTCCGACAGTTCCTGGTCTATACCGAGCAGGCGATGACCATACGGTCCGGCACATGAACATCCGGCTCGTGACTGGATGCCGAATAAGTCGTTGAGCAAAGCGGTCAGAAATTTTGGATGCAGGTAGCGTCCCCGGGACTCCCTGATATTAAAGGAAACAATTCCGATTCGCCGGGTCGGGTCCGGGTTGCCCATAATTTCGATTTGCGGTTTGTGTTTCCAGCGTTCGAATGCCCGTGACAGAAGCTGGTGTTCTCTTTCTTCAATGCATGCAGAGCCGATTTCATCTTTTATCGAAAATACCATTGCCGCCTTGAGGGTCTGCAGTACCCCCGGGGTTCCGGCTTTTTCCCGTTCTTCGATGTCGCGGATGAAATCATGGTCGGCCGGGCTGACATAGTCCACGGTGCCGCCGGCGGCTACGGTGGGCGGGAGCATTTCGTTGTAGATGCGCCGGTTAAAAACCAGGATGCCGCTGGATCCGGGGCCGCCGATAAATTTGTGTGGTGAGATGAAAATAGCATCAATCGAGGCATCGCCCGCATCAGTCTGCGGCGGATTCATGTCTATCTCGACATAGGGGGCACTGGCGGCGTAGTCGAAGCAGACGATGGCATCATGGTGATGTAACAGGCGGGCGATTTCATGGATTGCCGAGCGCATTCCGGTCACATTTGAGGCCGCCGAGAATGAGCCGATACGTAAACGACCCTGGTATTCAGGCAGTTGCAGCAATTGTTCCAGGTGAGCCAGGTCGATACTGCCATCCGTGGCCAGATCAACTGTAACAACGGTTGCCAGGCCTTGTCGCCAGGAGATTTCATTGGAGTGATGCTCGTACGGACCGGTAAATATTACCGCCTGCTGTTGATCCAGGAAGGTTGCGAATTCCTTGCGGCGTTGCTCGCCAAAAAAGTTATCCAGCGAGTGGTTGAGAAACTCATGGGTTGCCGGCGGGCATGTAACGCCGAGAATCTGTTGCAGCTTGTCAATAGCGCCGCTGGCGCCGGTTCCGACGGAGATAATGCGTCCGTTGTCTCCGGCGTTAACGGCCGACTTGATGGTGGCTTCGGCCTGCTGCAGCAGCGCGGTCATGCTGCGACCGGTAATGTCATCTTCGGTATGCGTGTTCGCATAAATACGTTGCAGGCTTTCCAGGTAGTTTTCGACAAACAACAGGCAGCGGCCGGATGCCGTGTAGTCGCAATACACCATCAGGCGTTCCCCGAATGGGGTGGTGAACATGCTGTCACCGCCAACCAGCTGCTGACGCAGAAAGTCGAAACATATGCCGGGTGAATCTTTAGCGGCTGACATTATTGCTGTTTATCGTGAGTGACCGGAGCGCCACAGTAGATATCGTGCAAAAGTTCTATGAATTGCATGACCGGTCCCGGTTGCAGGGAATAGAAAATTGTTTGCGATGCCCTGCGGGTTTTAACCAGTCCATCCCGGCGCAGCAGGGCAAGATGCTGTGACAGTGCGGACTGGCTGAGATCGATCCGTTCGTTGAGCTGGCTTACCGAGGCTTCGTTTTCTGCCAGCACGCACAGAATCATCAGGCGATTGTCATTGGCCAGCGCCTTGAGAAACCGGGCCGCGTCACCCGCATGGGCGCGCATGTCTTCATGGCTCGTCTCGGCGGGGAGGTGGTTAGTGGTCGTTGGTGCGTTCATTCATTCATCCGTCAAGCAGGCAGAATCAGGCGACAAGCAGTATAATGCATTAAACAAGTAATATCTAATTTACAATATACTAAAATAGTATTTACTTATTAAGTAATAGTTAATATAATCCGCTCGGCTAATTTTGGCCGATACCATTGCCATGCTGTAACAGCGTCCGGCGCCTGTTTGAAGCTGGATTCAGACTTGCCGAAAGACACCGAATGAAGCAACAGACTATTCAATTGGCTATCCGGCGCCCCCGTATCATCTATGCATTGATGATACTGCTCACGGTTTTGCTGGGCGGGCAAATAGCCCGGATCAGCATCGACACGGATCCGGAAAATATGCTTTCCGCGCATCAGCCTGAGCGGGTTTTTCACAACCTCGTTGAGGAGCGCTTCGGGTTGCACGATGCCATTGTTGTTGGCCTGGTCAATAAAACCGATCCGGCCGGCATCTACAACGTTGCTTCCCTCAGTGCCTTACATCAGCTCAGCGGAAAAATTCTCACGCTGGAAGGCGTTGTCGAGTCGGATGTCATGTCGCTGGCAGTTGCGGATAACATCACCCAGGCGCAAAACGGCGCCTTGCGTTTCGAATGGATGATGAAGGAGGCCCCGGTTACCGCGGGGCAGGTACAGCGAGTCGCGCAAATGGTTGCCCGACTGCCGTTGTTGACCAACACACTGGTGTCCGCCGATGGCAAGGCCGCAGCGATTTACGTGCCGATCACCAGCAAGGATCTGAGTTATCCGCTTTCCATCGAAATCAACACCCTGGCGGAGAGTCTCGGTGCGGATGGGGATGCCTGGTATATCACCGGTCTGCCGGTGGCCGAAGATACCTTCGGCGTCGAGATGTTCATTCAGATGGGGATCTCTGCGCCGTTGGCCGGGCTGATGATTTTCCTGTTGCTCTGGTTTTTCTTTCGCAGTGTGCGACTCATCATTGCACCGATGGTGGTTGCGATGGTGACCATTTTCGCGACGATGGGTGTGATGATCGGTCTCGGTTTCACCGTACATATCATGAGTTCCATGATTCCGATTTTCCTGATGCCGATTGCGATCGTGGATTCGGTGCACATCATGTCGGAATTTACGGATGACTATGCTCCGGGCAAAGATCCCAAAGCGGTGATCAGTGGCGTCGTTGAACAACTGTTTACGCCCATGTTGTTTACGTCCCTGACTTCGGCCACAGGATTTGCGTCACTGCTGTTAACGCCCATTCCACCGGTACAGGTATTCGGTGCGGTGGTGGCCTGCGGTATTTTGCTGGCATTTGTATTAACAATCCTGTTTATTCCTGCCTACGTGGTGCGCATGCCGGTTGCAAGCCTTGAAAAGCTCGGCAAGCAACCAGTTACGGATGAAATCGACACGCCATTGGCAAAATTTCTGCGTCGTGGCGGCAGTTTTGCCTTTGCTAACGGCAAGCTCATTGCAGTTCTGACCCTGCTCGTGTTTGCGGCCGGGGTTGCCGGAGTCATGCAAATCCAGATCAATGACAACCCGGTCCGATGGTTTAAACAGGATCATCGGATTAGGCTGGCCGACCGGGTGTTGAATGAACATTTTGCCGGTACCTATGATGCATTCTTCGTGCTTGAGTATGAGAACAGTGCAGCGATCAGTAAGTTTCGCCAGCAGGCCGAAGCCCTGCTGACCCGGGAGGAACTCACGGCAGGTTCTGCCGGTTTGCAGGCATTGATTAACGCTGCAGCAGTTGATCCGGGTGGTTATTACGGCCGGATTATCGCCGCGGCAGATGATGCGTTATTTGCGGCGCGGGATGATACGGCATTGGCATTGGAAGCATTGCTGGAGATAACGGAAAGTTACCAGCTGGCGGCAAAGTATTTTCAGCGACCGGACAGCCTGGCCATGATAGAGGGGCTGCAGCAGGCACTGATGGATAGCGGCAGGGTGGGTAAGACCAATGCCTTGCCGGATGTCGTCAAGGTGGTGAATCGCGAATTGCACACGGGTGATGAAGAACATTACCGGGTTCCGCATACGGTTCCGGCCGTCGCTGAGACCCTGTTGCAGTTCCAGTCGTCTCACCGGCCACAGGATCTGTGGCACATGGTAACGCCTGATTTGCAGTCGACCGCCATCTGGGTGCAGCTGACCAGCGGCGATAACCAGGATATGAGCCGGGTCATGGATAGCCTGGATAAGTACCTGATCGAGAATCCATTGCCTGCGGGGGTAACGGCGCGCTGGGCCGGTAAGACTTTTATCAACGTGGTCTGGCAGCGCACCATGGTGGCGGGCATGCTGAAAAGCCTGCTGGGTGCCTTCATCGTGGTACTCCTGATGATGGCGTTGTTATTTCGTTCCGTACTGTTTGGTTTGCTGGCCATGCTGCCGCTTAGCGCGACTATTCTAACCGTTTATGGATTGATCGGCTGGACTGGCAAGTATTACGACATGCCGGTTGCCGTGCTTTCCTCATTAACGCTGGGCCTGTCTGTGGATTTTGCCATTCATTTCATCCAGCGCATGCGCAGCCTGTACGAGCAGACCGGTTCGTTCGCAGAGACGGCGCGGCTTATTTTCGAGGCGCCGAGTCGTGCCATTACGCGCAATGCGATCGTGATCGCACTGGGATTTACACCGTTACTCCTTGCGCCCCTGCTGCCGTACGTCACCGTGGGCGTTTTTATGGCATCGATCATGGTGATATCTGGTGTGGCGACACTGGTATTGCTGCCGGCGATGCTGTCCCTGTCGCGCGCGGTGTTGTTTCGCAGTTCCGGGAAGGTGCGCTAGCCAGTGAAACCGTTATTGATAGCGCTGGGTTTTGCCGTGTCGGGCCTTGTTTATGGTCAGGTGCTTACCGATGGCGATGAGATTGTCGCGCAGGCCAATCTCGCTGCTTACTATGCCGGTAAGGACAGCAGGTCCGAGGCACGCATGATTATCATCGATGCCCGGGGACGTGAGCAACGTCGCCAGTTCACGGTTTTGCGACGCAATCTTGAAGCCGGCGGTGATCAGCAGTTCCTGGTGTCGTTCAGTCGGCCCTCGGATGTGCGTGGAACCGTATACCTGGTGAACAAGCATGTTGGTCGTGATGACGATCGTTGGCTGTATCTGCCGGGTCTCGATCTCGTCAAACGTATTTCGGCCGGTGACGAACGCACCAGCTTCGTCGGCGCGCATTATTTTTATGAAGATGTTTCCGGGCGTGGTCCTGCTGAAGATACTCACGAATTGATAGCAACCACGGATCAGCACTATGTGCTGAAGCATGTGCCGAAGAACCCTGCACAGGTCGAATTTGTCAGCTACGTGACCTGGATTGATCGTCAAACTTTCCTGGCGAACAGGATTGAATATACCAATACCAGCGGCAAGCTGTATCGACGGGTCGAGGCGCTGGAAACCAGGGAGATCGACGGGTATCCGACTGTGGTCAGCAGCCGCACATCGGATCTGACCAATGGTGGGTACACGGATATGCGGTTTCGTTACATCGCCTATGATCTCGGCATGCCGGCAGCGGTATTCACGCAGCGCTCGCTGCGTAATCCTCCCCGTCAGTGGCTTAAGCGGCCCGACGCAGAATAAGCGGTTCGCTATTGATGACGGTCAGGTCACTTATCCTGTTGTTGTTCGTCAGCCTGTCTGTGGCGGCACAGGATGATGCCTGGGATGATGACTGGGCAGATGAAGAAAAAACCGGTTTGCAGTGGAGCGGATTTATCGAAGGGGCTCTCGGCAGTCGCTGGGATACGGATTCTCAGACCGGCAGCAAGGGAACGTTACGAGAACTGCGCGCACGGTTTGAGAATGATTGGGCAAATGACTCACTAGCCATCGGCTTTAAAGGTGATGCGCTTTACGATGAGGTCATCGAGGAGTTCGATCTTAAGATACGTGATCTGACCCTGGCGCTCTCGCCGGGAAAAAACCTGGATATAAAGCTCGGCCGACAGGTGCTGACCTGGGGCACGGGCGATCTGCTGTTCCTCAATGATTTATTTGCGAAAGACTGGATTGGATTCTTTGCCGGCCGGGATAGCGAATATCTCAAAGCTCCGTCCAATTCTGTCCGGTTCAATCTATATACGAACCTGGTCAATATTGATTTTGTCTGGACACCTGTTTTTGAACCGGATGAGTATCTAACCGGTGAACGATTTTCCTTCTTCTCGCCCCTGGCGGGTAGAAAGGTAGCGCCGGATCCGCCGCTTTCAGCCGTTGAGCCAACTGGCAATCTCTCCAACGGGGAATTTGCATTGCGCTTGTTCAGAACCATCAACGGAACAGAATATGCTGTGTACGGTTACCGGGGGTTTTTTAAGCAGCCGCTTGGTTTAAACGTTCAGCTGTTGCCTTATTTTCCGGCCATGACAGCGCTCGGTGCCAGTTTGCGCCGGAGCCAGTGGTCCGGGCTGGTTAATGCAGAAGTGTCGTATTACTTCTCGCGGGATGACAGCAGTGGAACCGATCCGCTGATACCGAATGATCAACTGCGCCTGTTGCTTGGTTTCGAGCGCGAGGCGGTTACTAATTTTAATATCGCTGTGCAGTATTACCTTGAGTGGACCCGCCAGCATGATCGGTTGATCGAGCATTCGCTCGCCCCGGAGTTTGAAACTGAAGAGCATCGTCATTTGTTTACCACGCGCCTGACTTATCGGGCGAAGATGGATAAGCTGGTCTGGTCCCTGTTTGTTTTTTATTCGCCGAGTGACAAGGACTATTACCTGCGTCCGAAGTTAACTTATAGGCGCAGTGATCAATGGACTGCAGAGGCTGGGGTCAGTTTGTTTGCAGGTGCCGATAAACATACTTTCTTTGGGCAATTGGACGATAACAGTAACGCTTATGTGCGAGTTCGGTATCATTTTTGAGTTTGCTTTAGTGGTGTTTTGACTCGTTCCCTGGCCGATCTTTATACTCTTGCAAAACGCCGCAGGGCGCGGCTTTAAGGTTTTGCAAGGGCATACCGAACACAAAAGACCTTGAATGCACCGCGGCTGACTTTGTACAGGAAACAAACATAGCAGGGCTTAACGTACCAATTGCATGGTGGGCCAGCAATGCAGAGTTCCTATTTCCTGGCCGGCGGCCCAAACCCCTCATCCGGAAGCGCGGTAATCTCATCAATCTCGCCCAGTTCGGCATCGTCAGGCCGCCACAAGCCGGCTTGCACATTCTGTTCAAGCTGTTGTTGCGAGGTAACACCGGCAATCACACTCGATACGGCCGGCTGACTCGCCAGCCACCCCATCGCCATATCCAGCAAAGAATGATCATAACGCTCGCAGACTTTTTTCAATGCTTCGACTTTATCGACCTTCTCTGCAGAAGAGAAAGCACCGGCTGCAAAATTCTTCCATTGATCCAGGCGCGAGCCTTCCGGTGCCGGTTTCCCTTTCTGGTATTTGCCGGTTAACAAACCACTTTCCAACGGGAAATACGGCAAAATACCCAGCTGGAATTTTTCACAAGCCGGTACCACTTCCTTTTCGATCTCACGGGTTAACAGGCTGTAGCGGTTTTGAACCGAAACAAACCCGTTCAGGTTTGTTGACCGAGCGATCCATTCGGCATCCGTGATTTGCCAGGCCGCATAATTTGAGCAACCGATGTAGCGAACCTTGCCCTGGTGGAGCAGATCATCCAGGGCTCGTAAGCTTTCTTCGATCGGTGTTTCGCCGTCGAAGCGGTGCATCTGATAAAGGTCGATATAATCGGTTCCGAGTCGCTTCAGGCTCGCCTCTACGGCCTGCATGATGTAGCGTCTTGATCCGCCCTGCATGTCGAAGCGTTCGGATGACATCGGTCCGGCAAATTTGGTCGCGATGATTGCCCCCTCACGCCGGTCACCGAGGCCCTTACCCAGAAATTGTTCCGATCTACCGCGCTCGCCATACACGTCAGCGGTATCGAACAGATTAATCCCAAGGTCTAAGGCCTTATGAACCATGTCGACAGATTCTTTCTCGTCATTCATCATGCCGAAATTCATGCAGCCAAGACCGACGACAGAAACCTTTAGCCCTGAACGGCCGAGATTCTTATATTCCATCCTTTTTCCCCTCAGGGTGTCAGAAGAACAGTGTTGATAATCGCTTATTTTCCCCGTCGGGTCACAAATTAATGACTCCGGCACCAAAACCCGGATATGCTTGTCGATTATGGCAATCAGACGTGTTATCCGGATGGGTCACCCGCTGCTGCGGCAGCCCGCACGGCCTGTTAAGTCCGATGAGATCGGCGGCGAGGAACTCGCCGGGCTGATCGAGGATATGGTCGATACACTACGGGATTACAGTGGTATCGGCCTGGCTGCACCGCAAATCGCCGAATCGCTCAGGCTGGCCATCATCCAGATACCGGATAAGTCTCCAGGTTACGAAAACCCGGAGCCGCTGCCTTTGATGGTATTAATCAACCCGGTCCTCGAGATTATCGACCCGGCTACTTACGGCTACTGGGAGGGTTGTCTGTCGGTGCCCGGGTTGCGTGGTTTTGTCGAGCGGCCGCAACATGTGAAGATCATTTATACCTCCATGCAGAGCGAAACTATGGTGCTGGAGTTGCAGGGCTTTGCGGCGACGGTGTTGCAGCATGAGTTGGACCACCTGGATGGGAAATTGTTTATTGATCGGGTCACGGATACCCGTTTGCTGGCGTTTGAGGCTGAGTACAAACGTTATTTATTGCCGATGGAGGCAGTGTATGACAGTGAAAGTGTTCACCATTAAGTTGCTCGGCAGGCTAATCCCGTTTCCCCTGATTCTGCTCGCCGGTTGTGCGGCAGTTCCGCAGGTATCTGAGCTTGCAGCGGAGTACGAAGTCGAGATTCTCGTGCCCGGTTCTGCGATGCACGGGGTGCATGGGCTCGTATTTGACCAGCATGATGTGTTGTATGGTGCCAGCCTGGTCGGCTATTCAATTTATCGGATCGATACCCGGACCGGTGAGGTTAGTACCGTCGTCGGGCCGCCACGCGGCAATGCGGATGATGTTGCAATCGGCCCGGATGGCACAATTGCATGGACTGCCGGGGCATTTTCTGCCGTGCATGCACTGACCCCGGATGGCGAGTTCAAGGTGCTGGCCGGCAATCTGCCCGCGGTAAATTCGATCGACTACGCGCCGGATGGCCGGCTGTTCGTGACCCAGATTTTTGGCGGTGATGCACTCTGGGAAATTGATCCGCTGGGGGTGACCGAGCCGCGGCGACTGGCCAGGCGACTCGGCGGCCTGAACGGTTTTGAGGTTACTGCCGATCATCAACTCTATGGCCCCTTGTTTCTGAAAGGCAAAGTGGTGCGGGTAGACCTGGCCTCCGGCGAGGTCACCGAGATCGCCGCCGGTTTCAAAGTGCCGGCTGCTGTTAACCTGGATTCACAGGGGCGACTCCTGGTTGTCGATTTCGATGACGGCAGTGTGACCCGGCTGGATCCCGAGTCAGGAGATCGGGAGATTATCGCGCAACTCGAGCCGCCGCTCGATAATCTGGCGATTAACAGCCGCGATGAAATTTATGTTTCCAATCCTGCTACCAATACGATTACCGAGATCAATCCGGATACCCGGGCGACACGTGAAGTCACCAGTGGCCAGTTCAGTGCGCCCGGCGGTATCAGTATGGCGCAGATTGATGGCCGGACCGTGGTGATGGTGGCGGATTTCTGGGGCAATCGCTACTTCGATACGCTCACCGGCGAGCGTACGATGTTGCCTTCACCCACGGGCGTCATGGCTTCCGCAAGTCTTGCCGTCAACGATGAGGTGCTGGCGCTGGCATCTATCTGGCCTTTCGGGCTGGTTTATTTCATCGATCGCCAGGCGCATAAGGTGCTTAAGACCGCCAAGTTCAAGGCGCCGTATAACCCGGTATTCCTCGCCGATGGCAGTGTTGTTGTTGCCGATTACAAGGCTGGTACGCTGACCCGGCTTGCCGCGGGTAAAAATCGCGACAAATCTGAAATTGCGCGCGGTCTTGATGGGCCGTTGGGTCTCGCGGTGGCTGGCGATTTGCAGCTTTATGTCGGTGAGTACGATGGCGGGCGGATCTGGAAGATTGATTTGGCGGGTGGTGCACGTCAACTGGTGACCGACGGGCTGGACCGCCCCGAGGGTCTTGCATTGACCCCTGATGGACGGTTGCTGGTAGCGGAAACCGGCACCCGACGGTTGCTGCGCATCGAGCCGGGTTCCGGTGTTGTTGATGTTGTGGCGGACAACCTGGCGATCGGACTTGAGGGCGGTGATGATCTGCCGCGGCCGTTCATTCCGACCGGGGTTGCGGTCGATGCCGGGGGCAACATCTATATTTCGGCTGACATCGATAATGCGTTGTATAAACTGACCCGGAAGTAATCACGACGAACCCGGGATCCGGTTCCGCGTGACGTTCGGTTTGCACCCGGATTGGTTATATTGGCTGCGCCGATTGACATCGACCAGATGGCGTGTGATCGTCATGTTGCGTTGAATATACAGGGCAGTAGTTGCACCGGCCTGTACGCTGCAGATTCTTGCAGTCGACTGAGCATTTGTGAGGTCAGGACATGTATGAAGAAGAATGGAAAGGCTTTAGGGCGTTCTATGAATTGCTGTTTGGCACGCCAATTGCGTACCTTTTTTTGTTGTTAGTCTGGAAGAAACTGTTCAGGGCAGATCATGCCGGCTGGAAATATGCATTGATTACCCTGATCGGCAGCAGTTTCTTTATCTTGAATCACTATTTTTTTCACGCACCGTTCTATAGCTTATTGGCGAGAAGCTACGCAGTCATTTTTCTGCTGTTTTACTACATTCTTCTTATCCGTCCGCAGGCCTTTTCTCTGCTCAGGCAATGTGTCGCCGTGCTGTCGGCGGTAATCTTTACCGGTGTCTATATCGGCGCGGAAGAAGTCGCCCGGGCACTGGCCGACGGCAGAATGTTAAACGGTACAAAAGTGCCGGAGTTTTTATTTGTGCTGACCGCATTCCTGGCTTTTGTAATCATTATCCTGCTGCAGAGAAAACCTGCATCGCGAATGTAGCCAAGTACAGGATAATAAAAATCAGAAATTTTTCTATTGGGGGCAACATGAAAAGGATATTTTCTAACCTGAAATATCCATCCGCAGGGATTCGCTGGGCGGCAACAGCAGCGTTCATTTTTTTCGTCATGGCGATACCGTTTACAGTATCGACTGAAGATTAAGCGCCGACGATCCTGATAACCGGCTCAAACGCCAGCCATGGCTGACGGCAGCAGAACTGTTCGGGCAGATAAGCACCTATTCACCGGAAACTGTTCGTTACTACATTGGCTGGTCCTTGTTTGACACCGTGTGGCCCCTGATTACTTTTACCACCATGCTGTTTGTCAGTGGTTGGCTGTTTGGCTTGCTGGCCGAGAAGTGGCGGCCCCGTTTTCAGTTGTTATTGCCAGCGCCGGTCTGACTGTATTGCTGGACTGGGCGGAGAATATAGGCTTTGTTGCCCTGGTCACCATATCGCCTGGTGAAGCGCAATGGCTGGCAGTGTTCACACTCGGATTGCATGCGGGTAAGCTGATTTTTATGATGGTATTTAATGTGTTGATCTGTGTTCTGCTGGCCGCGGTAATTTTTCTAGTGATCAGGCAGGAAACAAAATAGGATAAAAATATGACCGACAGTTCCTGGACACTCGACCCTGTGATTAATGCCTCTATGGAGACGTTAAAGTTACCGCCTGAAGAAGATCTGAA
>PBZD01000106.1 GCA_002729875.1 Chromatiales bacterium
ATACCTGGATCTCTGAACATGAAAAAAAATGCCCCGCCACCGCCCGACATCCTGCGCAAATCCGGACCACACAAGGATAAGAAAAAGTACGATCGTAAACGTGCCAAACAAGAAGACCTGCAAAAACCGGAAAAAAAGCAACCGCAGTGATACTGCGAGTCATAGGATTTCCCTGTAAGGTATTTTTCCATCATCACTGCTGAAGCAACGAAAACGGATCAACCCGCGCCCCCTGCGCCCGAACCCCCCAGTGCAAATGCGGCCCGGTAACCCGCCCGGTTGCACCAGCCAGCCCCAGCACCCGATCCGTATCAATAATTTCACCCGGCACGACCAGAATCTCCGACAGATGCAGATAAACCGAGTAAATACCAAGACCGTGGTCGACAAAAACTGCATTACCACTGTAGAACAGCTCCTTGGCCAGCACCACGCGACCGCGATTCATGGCCCTGATCTCAGTGCCGGTTGCCGCCGTCAGATCTGCCCCCGAGTGTGGTGCCCGCGGCTGCTCATTGAATACGCGCCGGTGACCAAAGTTACGCCCGCCCGTTGCCCCGGATATCGGCACGGCAAACGGCTCAGTCCATAATGCCTCGGGCGTTATCCGCGCATAGATCTGTTTGATTTCAATATGTTCACGCCCGGCACGCGCCTGATTCGACACACTCAGTTCGACATACTTTGGCGCGACTTCAAGACGCGTAGTTTTAAAATGCCGCTCGCTAATCTCGATTTGTTTATCGCCATGACTGACCCGACCATCGTTATAAGTCCGGGTCAGCAAGATGTTATGCGTTCCGGGTAATGCATCAAGATCAATGCCGATGATGGTAAACCAGCCGCCACCATCCTTTGCAAAAGGGATTGACTTTTCATTCCATTCGGCAACAACCGTCACAAGCCCGAACTCATCTGGCTCCTCGATGCGCAATGCCTGCCCCTGACCAATAGCCAAAGCCGCAACTAATACCAATAGATTCATCCGAAATTTATCTTAAATCTATAAAATGGATGGATCATCGCCGCGTATCGACATCCATGCAAGTTATTGATAGGTTAGATAGTCGTTAAAAAAAGCGGCCAGCAAAATTATCGAATTAAAATTCTGCTGCTTCCGGGGATAAATGCTGGTTTACTCAGACTTAATAATATTAAATTAAGAACTATCAGGATAACCTCTGGCCGCAGCAGATCAACCGGGGAACCCGTATGCTGATGATCAAAAAGGTCCTTTGCGCGCCCACTATTGCCGCCCTGATTCTGCCTGCGCTCAACGCTGTACCTGTATCAGCAATAGCGGCACTTGAAGAAATCGTGGTGACCACCCGCAAGCGTGAAGAGAATCTGCAGGAAGTCCCCATTGCAGTACAGGCTATTACTGCCGAGCAGATTGAGCGACAGGGGATCAAGAGCCTGACGGAAGTTGCCAAGCTTTCTCCAAGCGTACAGTTTGACACCTCTTTTGGCCCCCAGGACACGCGTATCACCATTCGCGGCCTTTCCAATACCCGCGGCCGATCCAACGTAGCATTCCTGGTGGACGGCATTGATGTCACCACCGAGAACGTTATTTCCGCCGGCTCCGGTCTGCTGGCCAACCGCCGACTTCTCAATGATGTGGAACGCATCGAGATAGTGAAAGGTCCGCAAAGCGCCTTATACGGACGCGCAGCATTCTCCGGAGCCATCAGTTATGTGACCAAGGAACCGGGTGAAAAACTGGAAACCAAGGTTGGCCTGGACCTTGCTGAAAATGGTTTTTACCAACTGGATGCAGCCGTGGGAGGGCCACTGCCGGGGTTTGAAGATGTGCTGGGCTTGCGCCTCAACGCTGTGTACTGGAGCGACGACGGCTATTACACCAATAGCGTATCCGGCAATGGGGTGGGTGGCGGCGACGGCTTCGGTGTTGCCCTGACCGGGGTGTATACGCCTGCGGACAGCATCAAGATCAAGGCCCGGGTCGAATATAGTGATGACAAACTAAAACCTACTCCAATGGTGCGCATCAATGGAGATACCCAGGTCAATTATCCGAAACAAGCTATGGCTCCTCCGGCCAACATGGGCACCAGTGCCGCCTTTAGTGGTAATTCTCTGGGTGTGGTGGACCATGGTGTTTTTTGCCCTGAGGGAGTTATTACCGACGAGTCCGCAGGTCCTGGTTTCTGCCTGCCGGGCAGTTACGGGAGCGCCAGCGGTAAGGCAGTTACCCTGAGTGAAAACCCGTTTACCGGCGGAGACTACGACGGAACGACTATGGATTTGCTCCGTACGACCCTGATGGTCAACTGGGAATTAGGTGCCGGTGTAATCACCTCCCATACCGGTTTTACCGACAGCAACTCCGCACAGCACTATGATCAGGATTACCAGGCCCAGGGACGACCAGATGAACTGCTCGCCCACATGGAAACCAAAAACAATCAGAACACGACCCAGTTTAGCCAGGAATTCCAGCTGCAATCGGACTGGGATGCCCCGATTCAACTAACGCTGGGCGGCCTGTTCTGGCATGAAGAACGGGACCTGATAGATAACAATTCCATTGTGGCTTGCCTGCCCGTGACCAAGGGCGTCAATGGTGAAATTCTGACGGATATCGAAGGAGTTTGCGACGGTAACCTGGCCCCGATACCCACCAATACATATTCAGTAGTGGGTTGGCAGCCCTATGCATCCCAGACTACACCAAGACCCTCTGTTCCGGGCTTTGATGGTGTCCAGTGGAACGCCGAGACCGACCATCAATCAATATATGGAATGCTGGAATGGTCGCTGTCCGAGGCATTCAAATTCACCCTGGAAGGTCGTTACGTGGACGAGGAGTTTACCCTCCGACGGCCTAATCAATCCTCGTGCACGGCTTTGGGATTTACGGCGACCTATGGCAGTTTCGTCATCCCCCTGCAATCGGAAGCCCTCAATCCGGGTCTGGATGTAAATTGCGAAGCCATACACACAGCCATAGCAAAAGTAGCCTATGGCCTGGATCCGAACGGCCCCGAAATTCTGGCGGATTTGTTATGCATTAGTCCCAGCGGTGGAGTGATTTGTCAGCGCGAGGATTCAAACTATGACCAGACCCTCGACTGGGCCTTCATCCAAGGCACAGAAGAATCCAAGTTTTTTACTCCTAAAATCACCCTGGACTGGATGCCGTCCGACGACACCCTGGTCTATTTCTCCTGGGCCAAGGCGCAAAAGCCGGCCGGCTTCAATCAACTTGGCGGAGGCGGCTCCCCCTCCACAATTGAGGATGAACGCTTCGACTCAGAGAAAATGGATGCCTACGAGTTTGGCGCCAAAACCAATTGGGAACTCGCCGGTTTCCTGCAGGTGAACGGTGCAATCTTCTACCAGGACTACACGGACAAGCAGGTCAGCACACAGGAACTAGTCAATGACCGGCTTCGACCCAAGGTATTGAATGCATCCGCCGCCGAAGTCTGGGGCCTGGAACTGGAACTGGTCTGGCAGCCTGAGATGATCGACGGACTATTTTTAAGTGCGGCTTATACCCACCTCGATACCGAGTACGTCGACTTCTTTGATGATACGGCGCTGCTCTACCGGCCTGCTTCCACCGGTAGCTGCGAGGTAGTGCAGAAAGGCGATGCCTATTTCTGCAGAATGGATCTGAGCGGCAACAACCTGGAACGTACGCCGGATAATTCATTTGTTGGTATCGTGAGTGTGCAGCGCCCCTTCATGGACAACGCCTTCGACTGGTTTTTTGAGGTCAATACGACCTACCAGGACGAGCGTTTTGTGGACGCGGATAACTTCGTCAAATGGGATGATTTCTGGTTGGTAGATTTACGCCTTGGCCTGGCATCGGAAAAATGGAATATCATGCTCTATGTCGAAAATGCGCTGGATGACAACACGCTGAAGAGCGGCGGAAGCGGGCCGGACTTCGGCCGACAAGTCCAGGAACTGGGCTTTACCGCCGGGTTGGGTGTACAGAATTTTTTCGGACCCTTGCCGGATCCACGGGTACTCGGTGCCCGACTGACTATGCGTTTCTAAGTAAAACCATGTGGTCGGTTGCGGGGTCGCAGCCGACCATCCACGCTGATAACGAGCCACAGGCCGGTCAATACCGATCCAAACCAGGATTGCACCATCAGTCCGCGAGCGCCGGAACGAGCCGTTCGCCGATCAACCTGATAGAGGCTGCCGGGTCGGCATAGATACGCAACGCGATCTCGGTCAGGCCGGTCGCTTTGAACTGTTGCATGCGCTCTATTTCAACATCGAGTGCGGCAACGGACGAGGCTGATGTGCAGGCGGCGACGATACGGTCGATGATCGCGTCGGGTACCCCGTCAATCCGGTCGGTCTTGTGGTGATAAGCACGAATGAATGACTGGATATTGTCAGTGACAATGCTGGCCTCATCCTCGTCAAGGATATCACCGATATAATTGGGGTAAATCGTGCCACGCACGGCAAGCCAGATGCATGCCTCGCGTCTGGCCGCTGCGGCATCATCCTTGACATGCCAGGCCCAGAAATTATTGAGCGGAAAATCAGCCGACGTCCGCCCTGCAGCAACCAGCGAGGAATCGATAATCTCGCGTGCCCAGCGCACCCGTTCGATGGTGAAATCACTGACCATGATTCCGTCGGCATAGCGTGCCGCCGCGCGTAACATCTGCGGACCGTTTGCGCCGACATACAGGCATGGCGGAGAATTCTGAATCCATGCCGGGTTATACCAACCCACGTCAAAAATCTCGCCGTGGTAACTAACCGGCTTACCGGTTGCAGAAGCCTTGAGAATCTCAACACATTCACGTACAGCACGCACGACCCGGGTCGGCTTCAGACCCATCGCGGTTGCCGTACCGCCACCGGCGCCGACAACAATCTGTGCCCGCCCCCCAGCCACTTCGTTCAAAGTCATTAGCGAACTGGCCATCTTCAACGGGTGCAGTTCAAACGGACTGATCGCGATCGGCCCCAGCCTGATATGCTCGGTCTGCATCGCAAGCGGCACAAAATTAATGAACGGATCGCGAGCATCATTCATGTTCGAAACCCAGACGCCGCCGAGCCCGACGTCTTCCGCCAGCCGGCCGAGTTCGAGCACCTGTTGCGGCGAATTATTCGACTCGAGGATGACGTCAATTCGCATCGGCAAGATACCCGGCGATCGCGTTCGCAACCTCGTCGGCACCCTCCGGCGTCACGTCGCCCTTGAACGTCTGTAGTTGCCGGGCGTCGGCGGTTGTAATCACGATGGTCGGCCGATCATCGATAATTAACCCGGCCGCGGCAGCGAATTTGTCAAGGTCGTCGACGAACAAGACACCGGCCTGGTCGAGCGGTACTTTGTCTGCGTACTCTTTCGCCATCGCACGTTTGACGATGCCCTTGATGAAAAACGGCAAGCCGCTCAGCACCGGAAAATGCCAGGCCAGAACCCCGTCACCGAGCACGCCGCGTTGCTCGAGTTCCACCTGCCAGTCGATCAGCGCCTTTTGCAGGTACTCACCGATATCCTGGTCTTTCGTCATGGCAAGAAAAAGCACATTCAACTGCGTGCCGCGCAGTTCATCGGGAAAAATAAATTTTTCCTTATCGAATGTTTTTGTCTCCACCCGCGGGAACCTGTCAGCCGCCGCATCGGTCTGTGCAACCAGGCCACCGGCGCACCCGGCAAAAAAAATCATCAACACCCATTTTTTCATCATCAGTTTCCGTTTTTTCGAACGGCCCCCCCCGCAATAGCGTCAAATGTACCCTCGATGTTCAGAGATTCACCATGGTCGAACATGACCTGCCACTCCGGCACACGCACTGCGGCTAGCCGACACATGTGGAACGGCTCATCAGCGGCTCGCTGAGCATACCGTCCACCGACGCTGAAATCGACGCAATAGACATTGTGGCGCGGACCCATACAGTTATGCATCTCGATGTCCGCGAACAGATCCGGACCGTACTTGTCGCGATACACGGCCCGCGCATCATTATACCGGCGCCAGTAATGACCGATGATAACCGGCACCGGATCGTCATACCGTTCCCACCACCTGACGCGCTCGACCATGCGCCATTTACCGCCGGCCCAAAACGGTGTCCGGGTCTCCGTTTCCTCACCCGATGTCAGTACGCTGATCGGGTTGCTCATCTGGAACTCGCGATCCATCTGCGCAATGGTCGGCTGCAACGGTGGCTGACTAACCGGATCTTTGTGGAGCGGTGCAAACTCATACCACTCACGCTTTATTCTTGCCGCCAGCACCGGATTGGACCAGCGTTTCTGCAACTTTGCCACCGAGCTGTCATAGGTTTCCAGCAGCGTCGCATTTGCCGGCGCCGTGTCCCGTAACAGGGTAAATGCCGCCTCATTCCAGCAAGCATGCACAACCCGCAGATCCTGCCGTTCGAGCGCCAGCGGCAACGATTTGAGAAACTCGGTCAGGCGCGGTTTGTCTTCGGGCGTAACCGGCTGCATGCTATTACCCGGTATCGGGTCTTGCGGCGCGATCCACCAATCATTGCCGTCCTTGAGTTCGCCACGCAACAGGTTCAGTTCATGGTTGCCGATGATGCATTGTGCGCGACCGGCCTCGACCAACCGCATGACCTTGCGCAGCACCGCCGGACTGTTCGGACCACGGTCCGTCAGATCGCCGACGAAGGCGAGCCGCCGCCCGTCATCGTGTCGCCCATCCGGGTCATAGCCGAGATGATCGAGCAGATCTTCAAGCGCATCGATCTCACCGTGGATATCGCCGACGATATCGACCGGGCCGTCAAACAGAGGTTCGATCAGAAGCATTCGTGGTCCAGATTAGCAGTAGATTGACGTCTTCCCGGGCGTGCTACCCTGAGATGCATGACCTTCGATCTTACACCGGCGATGCTCCGGGCGCTGCCCAGATACCGCATACGACGTTCATCACGCGCACGGCACGTCAATCTGACGATCAACCCGACCGATGGTCTGGTCGTTGTCATTCCGCGCGGTTTTGACGTACGACTGATTCCCGGGCTCATCCACGAACAGCGCAGCTGGATCGATGTACGACTCGAGCAATTGAGCGACGCGCTCAATGTCGATGAAATCTGGCAGCCACCCGAGCAGGTGGTACTACCGGCGGTGAATGAAACCTGGACGATTGGGTATCGTGCGAACCCATCGGCAACGGTGAGAATCGTATCGTGCGATGACAAAGTCTTACGCGCAACGGGCGCAATCGACAACGAGACTAAACTCCGTGCGGCACTCCGACGCTGGCTCAAACGACGCGCACAAGCCACGCTCCCGTCACGAGTTGCTGAACTCGCCGGAATGCATGGCTTCAATTGCGCGCGAATCACTATCCGCCATCAGCGCTCGCGCTGGGGCAGTTGCTCGACACGTAACACTATCAGCCTGAATGCAAAACTGATGTTCGTATCTGCCGAACTCGTCGACCATGTACTGTTGCACGAGTTATGCCACACTGTTCACGCGCACCACGGTGATGCATTTCAGAATTTGCTCGCAAGCCTCACGCCGAACCACCGCCAGCAAAGAACCGCGCTGCGAAAGGCCTGGAGCGCCATACCAAGCTGGGCACATCGCTAAGCGGAATAACACCCATGACGATCGGACCGAGCCAAGTTCCGCTGGTGGCAATCAGGAAGAAAACACGCTTAAAAATTCTTTATATGCTCGAGTATCGCAGCTGCAACTTGCGGCGGGTTTTCTCTATGAGCAAAGTGCCCAACACCTTTAAGAATTACCCTTTTGTAACCATTAGGAAAAAAATTTTCTTCCGGGGGTCTTGGCGCAGCAAGACCATCGGCATCGCCCACAATTACCGTTGTCGGCACTGGAACGACCGGGGCTGAAGTCAGTTGCTTTTCAAATTCAATGAACTGCTTTACATCAGACTTTACTAACGAAGCATCACTTCTATAACCATTGATAACGGTATCTACAAAGTCACTATTTTCGAATGCTGTAGCAGTAGACTCGAATTCGTCAGGTTGAAATCGCCATTGAGGAGACCACTGCCGCCACAGATACTCACATATATTCTTATAGTCCGATTTGAACGCGTAGTTTGACCACGG
>PBZD01000107.1 GCA_002729875.1 Chromatiales bacterium
AGGCGGCCGATGCCAGGGTAATCCTGGCCGGCATGGCCATGCCGCCCAATTACGGTCAGGCTTATACCGACGGGTTTGCCGGTATTTATGCAGAGCTGGCAGAACAATATGGGGCAGCATTGATCAAATTTTTTATGAAAAATGTCGCGCTTACACCCGCACTGATGCAAGCGGACCAGATTCACCCCAATGCAAAAGGCCAGCCCTACCTGCTGGACAATGTCTGGGCAACACTGGAAAACATGCTCTAGGTTGGGTTTGAGCTTGCACCTGGTTGGTGGGGGAAGGGTTAGCCGAAAACCGTTGCAATCGTCTCCTGCATCCCCTCAGCTGCCGCATACGGATCCGCAGCGTCCCGGATCGGCCGCCCGACGACGATGTGGTCGGCACCGTCTGTGAACGCCTGCTCGACCGTTACAACGCGTTTCTGATCGTCACTGGGTCGATTCTCGACCGGCCGGATGCCCGGCGTCACAACCAGCAGTCGCCGGTCAACTGCCGTGCGCATAGCCGGCAGTTCAAGACCCGAGGCCACCACACCGTCACAACCTGCCTCGAATGCGCGCCTGGCGCGCGACAGGACGAGTTCGGGAATATCACACTGAAAACCCAGATCATCCAGATCGCCGCGATCCAGGCTTGTCAGCGCCGTGACAGCCAGAATTTTCAGATCCCCCTTCGCAGCGGCGGCGGCTTCCATGATGCCCTGATTACCATGCACGGTCGTGAACGTCACACCGCGACTGGCCAATCGCGCCACTGCACGCCCAACCGTCGCCGGTACATCAAAAAATTTCAGGTCCACGAATACCTTCTTGTCACGTTCGACCATCCAGTTAATCAGCTCAAAAAAGCCCCCGGCCATCATTAATTCGAGGCCAAGCTTGTAAAATGTAACCGCTTCACCAAGCCGCTCGGCCAGTGCACGTGCCTGCGCAGCCTCCGGTACATCCATCGCAAAAATCAATCGGTCCCGGTTATCCATATTCTTTAATCTCTCTGTAGTTAATGTGGAGCCTGACCCCGCTATCCCACCAGCCGGCTATACGCCGAGTACGCATATCGATCCGTCATCCCCGCCACGTAGTCCGCCACCGCGCGCGCCCGGCCCTTATCGCCGGTCTGCCCGGCCCATTTCTCGGCACGCTGCAGATGACTCTTCGGCAGCGCGCGTATGTCATTCATGAAACACTCGAACAAACCGCGCACGATCTCATGCGCGCGCCCGCTCATCGCCCGCACGCGCTGGTGCTGATACAGGCTACCGTGTAAAAACCGCTTCAGCGCCCGGTGACGCGTCTCGGCCTCCGGACTCAGCCCGATCAGTTGCAGCGGGTGCTTGCGCACGGCTTCTATATCAGCCGGTGCCTCGCGGGTCAGCATGCAACCGGAATGATCGATAAGATCGGTCACAATCTCATTGATCATCGCCCGTACCGTTTCGTGGATCATCGCACGGCGACCGATCTTATCGCACAGGCTGCGCGTGTGCGCATAATTCTCTGCGAACAGTTCCGTTTCGGTGAGTTCGTCTTCGGTAAGCAGTCCCGCGCGCAGGCCATCGTCAACATCGTGATTGTTATAGGCAATCTCGTCGGCAATGTTCGCCAACTGCGCTTCGAGGCCGGGCTGGCGACGATACAAAAAACGTTCGCCCAATTCGCCAAGTGTGCGCGCATGACGTTTCGAGCAATGTTTCAGGATACCCTCGCGGCTTTCGAAGGTCAGGTTCAGGCCCGGGAACGCAGCATAGCGTTCCTCAAGTTCATCGACGACGCGCAACGATTGCAGGTTGTGCTCGAATCCGCCGTACGTTTTCATGCATTGATTCAGTGCATCCTGGCCCGCGTGACCAAAAGGCGTGTGGCCAAGATCGTGCGCGAGACAGATCGCCTCGACGAGATGTTCGTTCAGCCCGAGTGCCGTCGCGACGGTACGCCCGATTTGCGCCACTTCGAGCGAATGCGTCAACCTGGTCCGGTAATGATCGCCCTCGTGATTGACGAACACCTGGGTCTTGTAGACCAGGCGGCGAAATGCCGTCGAATGAATAATCCGGTCGCGGTCACGCTGGAACACGCCGCGATACGGGTGTTCCGATTCCGGGTATTGCCGACCCCGACTGGCACCCTGTGATGCCGCATACGGCGACAACTCGCCGGGCTGTCGGCTTGCGGTCAACGGACCAGCTGTTCGGCCAGCAACGCGGCCAGTTCCGCGGACGGATAGTCGGCCGTGACCTCGGCACTGCCGATCGAGTGCAATAACACGAGTCTGATCTCTCCGGCCACGACCTTCTTGTCGATCGACATCGCTGCCATGAAGTCGTCAACACCGAGTTTCGGCGCGCTCGTGGGCAATGCAAGAGCCGTAAACAAGGCGCTGATCCGCCCTGTGTCACCGGACTCGAGGTAACCCAGCCGGGCTGAAAACTCGGCAGCCATGCAGATGCCGGCCGCCACAGCCTCTCCGTGCAACCATGCCCCGTAACCGGCACAGCGCTCGATTGCATGACCATAGGTATGGCCGAGATTCAGCAGCGCACGACGACCGGCCTCGCGCTCGTCCTCGGCCACTATGGCAGCCTTGAGCTGGCAGGAACGCCGGATCGCATGATGCAACGCTGCCGGCTCACGGGCCAGCAATTCAGCGGCATGCACTTCCAGCCAGGCGAAGAACTCCGCATCAACGATCAGGCCGTATTTGACGATCTCGGCAAGCCCGGCGCGTAATTCCCGATCCGGCAGCGTCACCAGCGTATCGGTATCGATGAGCACGGCCGACGGCTGGTGAAAGGCCCCGATCAGGTTCTTGCCGCCCGGATGATTGACGGCGGTCTTGCCGCCGACCGCTGAATCAACCTGAGCCAGCAATGTAGTCGGCACCTGGATGAAGCGAATCCCGCGTTGGTAGGCGGCGGCCGCGAAGCCGCCGATATCGCCCACCACACCACCGCCCAGTGTGATGAGCAGCGCATCGCGCGCGAAGCGACCGGCGACCAGCCGGTCGAGGATAGATTCGAAGCTCGCGATGGTTTTATGCACCTCACCGTCCGGCAGTTCGATACTGTCGATGCGTCGAGTACCGAGCAACGCGTTCAGCATCTTCAGATACAGTGGACCAACCACATCGTTCGTCACGACGAATACGTCTGCATCGCCGACGAATGGGTCGAGGATGCCGTCCTGCTTCAACAGGCCGCTGCCGATCAGTATTGGATAACTCCGCTCACCCAGGTTGACGATTTGTTCGCTTAGTTCACTCATCTCGATTCTCTGTCTCCGGGTTTGCCCCCGGGCGCTCCAGATGCCGCCGGATCTCCGCAGCAACCCGGGCTACAGTCCGATTGTCGGTGCTGATGCACAAGTCTGCAATTTCCCGGTACAAGGGATCGCGAAGGGTAAATAAATCGGTCAGAATCTGCTCCCGGTCGCCCGTATTCAACAGCGGCCGCTGTTTGCTGTGAATCGTGCGCACCAGTTGCTGTTGCACGCTAGCCATCAGGTAGATGACGAAACCGCGGGTGGCCAGATGCCGGCGGTTTACATCGCTCAGGATCGCGCCGCCACCGCTCGCCAGCACGATACCGTCCTGCTGCGTCTGTTCCTCGATAACCACCGTCTCACGGTGCCGGAAACCCGCCTCACCCTCCTTCTCGAAGATGAACGGTATATCGACACCGGTGCGCGCCTCGATCAGCGCATCGCTGTCGACAAAGAGTTTGCCCAGATCATCCGCCAGATGCCGGCCGACGGCCGTCTTGCCCGAGCCCATTGGGCCAATCAGAAAAATGTTGTTGATTATCGTCATGCAATCAGGGCCGGGAGTTGCTGTTCACCATGAAATATCCCGCCATGTGACTACATGATACGCAAAACGACCAAGGCCGGCATTGCTGCCGGCCTTGGTCATCGGTCTGTTGCCATAATTTAAGGCCGTTTATTGATCACCCTCGGACTATTAATCCTCGATCACCACCGAGCTATCAGTAAACGTCGTGCCACTGGGCACTTTAACCTCGAGAAACATATTACCTGTAACCGGTGAACTGGTTGGCTCAGCTTCAGCAACAGAGAAACAATAAGTATTCGCAGCTTGCGAATCATCTGTCTTCGAGGGCACGGTAAAAGAAGAGGGCCCGACCACAGGGCCGTTCGAGGTCGTGACTTTAACCGTAGTGCCGGCCGGCATCGGCTGATCATTCACATCACGAATCCAGTAACAGATTGTGTCTCCTGTGGAGGCATGCGGGTTTGCCGTCAGCAAAGTAATCACCGGAGTGCTGCCGGACATGATAATCAGGTTACTGGCGCTTATCGCCATTGTTGGATTGGGTGAACAACGGTTAAGCGTATCAGCTGAACCATCCGGGCCGCCGCACAGCAAGCCACTAAACAGGCCATCCGGCCCGGTGTAATCGCCGCTGTTATCAAAATCAACAAACGGTTCCCCCAGGTCGTAGCCATCGTTTTCGTTCTCATCAAGATACGGCTCGCCGAGATCCGTGAAGGTATCATCGTCATCGAAAAAGCCGCTGCCATTGACGTCGACAAAACTTTCCTCGCCAATCGTCGTGACATAAATCGTGGCACGACCGGCGCGAGACGGCAGTTTCTCAATCGGTCGCGGATTCTGGCTAACCCAGTTCACGGTACAGACACCGGAGGTGGTTGCATCCGTTGTCGTCGTACACGCTCCGGCTATCTGGCCACCCTCGGTACTCAGCGTCACGGCAGTTCCGTCAGGAACCGGGTTATTGAAGCGGTCGGACAAGCGGACGGTAACCTCATTCAACGTACCATCGAGATCCAAGCCTTCAACGTTATGCACGGCGACCGCCAGCGACACGCTGTTCTGGTCCGGCAGGCCGGTCGTAATGACCAGTTCGCTGGATTGCGAACCGATGGTTGGCGTGACATCGGTCACTGTCGCCGTTACCCGGATCGAGGTGGCGATGGTGCCGGACTGAACAACGGTTTGCACCCGCCCGTCGGCCCCGCTGATCGCCGTGGTTGGCGACAACGTAATATCGCCGACCGTCGTATTCAATGAAAACGAAACATTACGGCCGATTGACGGGCCGCCGGTCAAATCAACGACTCTGAAAACCACGGTCGATGTCTCGGCGATGCCGATACCACCAGTGCCCCGCAGGCCGATCTGGGCCGGCGAAACCGATTCGAACTCGATCGAACCAACCGTCGATGCGGCGACGGTTACAGCGCCGACCGCCGACCGCTGTATCCCGTCGACAGTAGCGCTAGCCGTGATGACATCATCGCCACTACACCCGGTTGCACCGTAGGTTACAGTCGCTATGCCCGTATCGGTCTGTGCGGTGTTGCCGACGACATTCGCACCGGTAATTGTCGCCAGGCCGCTGGCAATACACGGCGACGAGAACGTCACCTCTACCAAACCCGTGAACAATGCTGCAGGGTCGGCGACGGTTACGAAAGTAACTGTCAGGCTCGACGAGCCGCCAGCCGCCAGGCTGGGCACCGCCACTTCGATCACTCCAGCCGAAAAGGCCTGCGGATTACCGCTGCCCATCTCCACTACCGGATCAGAATCATCACCGCCGCCACCTGCTTCGCTGGTCGTGTTGAGCATTGTATTGTCACCGCCGCCGCATGCCGTGATAAACGCCGCCGCGAAAATGATCAGCCAAGCTTGAAGCCTCTTCATACTGTGTATCCTTTTGCCGTAAATGCGCTACGACCCATCCTTAATAAATACTCGAGCCTTCTTTTAGTATTTTTGGCGTCACGAAAATCAATAGTTCCGATTTTTCAGACTTTACCCGCGTAGACCTGAACAACACACCCAGGAACGGGATATCGCCGAACAACGGCACCTTGGTCACTGTTTCTCTCTGTTCAGTTTCATAGATTCCGCCGAGTACGACGGTCTGTCCGTTGTTAACCAGCACCTGCGTCTCGATCGAACGCGTATCGATACTCGGTACCGAGCCCCCACGCTCGGTCGTCACGGTCTCGCCGACACTGTCCTTGGTCACCAGCAGGTCGATGATGATCCGGTCATCCGGGGTAATTTGCGGGGTCACCGTCAGGCTTAGCACCGCTTCCTTGAACTGGGTGGTGGTCGCGCCACTGGAGGATGATTCCTGATAGGGAATCTCGACACCCTCTTTAATGGTCGCTTCCTTTTGATTGGCTGTAATAACCCGCGGTGACGAGATGACCTCGCCGCGGCCCTCGGCCTGCACCGCAGACAACTCGAGATCAATCAGGTAATCGTCATCGAGAATTGCCAGTGCGAACTGACCGGCAGGATTGGCCACCGGCAGGTTGATGTTAAACCGGTCATCAAGGCTGGGGATACCGACCGGGAACGGCGAGCCGCTCGCATTCATGTTCTCCGCAGCATCATTAATCATACTGTCTGTGCCGCTGGCCCGACCGGTCGTGGTATATACGGCACCGCCGCCTTCCTGAACGACGGTTGCACCCCATCGAATGCCGAGGTCACGGCTAAAATCATCATTCACAATAACAATCCGTGATTCGATCAATACCTGGCGCACCGGAATATCGAGTGTCACGACAAGTCTGCGAATCGACGCAATACTTTCGATCGTATCCTGCAACAACAGCGTATTGGTACGATCATCGATCCCCACTGAACCGCGATCCGACAGCAATGCGTTACCGCCGCTACCGCCGGAAATCAGATCGGCCAGTTCACTGGCCTTGGCATAGTTGACCTGCACATACTCGGCCACCAGTGGAGCAAGCTCGCTGATCTCTTTGCGCGATTCAAGATCGGCAAGTTCACGCGCAGAGATTTCTTCGGCCGGGGCAACAATAATAACGTTGCCGTTCTGACGCATATCCAGACCCTTGGTGGCCAGCACGATGTCCAGCGCCTGGTCCCAAGGTACGCCCTGCAGGCGCAAGGTAACATTGCCCTGAACGGTATCTGAAACCACGATGTTGCGGCCGCTGACATCAGCCAGTAACTGCAATACCGCACGAGTCTCGATATCCTGAAAATTAAGTGTCAGTCGTTCGCCTTCATAGACGTGATCAGGGCTGAATAATGTCGGCGCAACTGCCTTTTTCTGTTCCTCTGCAGCCGGTTGTACCTCGACACTGAAGACCAGGTCAGACTGGTAGGCCAGCTCGGCAAAACTGCCTGTAGCCGATAGCACGATGCGAGTATCGTTGCCCACCCGCATGATGTCGATCGTCGTCACCGGTGTTGCAAAATCCAGCACATCGAGTCGCTTCATCAATGCATTGGGCAAATCGGTACCGGTAAAATTCAATACCACCTGGTCGGCCGTACGCTGGACATCGATTGCCGTACCAATATCAGACAATGCAACTACAAGCCGGCCGGCACCGGCTTCGGTGCGCCGAAAATCAATGCTTTCAATCGACCTCTCGATAAGCCCGCTGCCCACATAGGCTTGTTTCGGTAGCAGGCTCGGTGCCGCAGCTATAGCGGTCATTCCACTGCCCACCGCACTATCAAGTGTGATCAGGATGCTGTTGTCTTCAACCCGGGTCTGGTAGCCAACCAAGACATCAAGATTCAGAACAACTCGCGTACGTCCATTGGCTTCAGCTGCCAGAATTGTGTCAAGAGCGCCTATCCCGACGTCCTTACGTCGTGATTTCAGACCCAGCACAGTATTGCGCAGATCAATGGCGATACGCGCCGGCTCATCAATTGTAAAAGCCAGTGGCTCGGGCGCATTACCAGAGGTCACCAGCCTCAGTTCAATGCGATTACCTGGGAGTGTGCGTATCTCGATGTCATCGAGGCTGTTTGGCGTATCCCCGACTGTTGCAGCAGTAGCCGCCGTCAGTCCGAAGGCGATGACACAATACAAACTCATCAACAGACGACCGCTGCCGACTACGCACGCATACCTGCTGATAAAGTTCTGATCCGGCCTAACTGTGCTCATTCTCAAGTACTCCCAAACCCCCGCAGAGGGCGCTTGTCGTTCAATCAACCATCCGGAGAGCCAACGACTTCCGGAAAAAATTTAATCAATTCCAATCCCGGCACTACGCTTGAAAAAATTCCCGATACCATTCGATACCAGTTCTTCAATCTCAATCCTGCCCTCCGTTATAGAAATAACGCGACCATCATTCTGTCCGACATAATTTCCGGGCAGAATACGGTGCACCAACCCATCACTGGTTTGCACAAGTCCATAAGTCTTGCCTTTGCGATTCAGCGTACCAACCATGTTCAGGGTATCCAGCGGAAACTGTTCAAGATATTCTTTATTACGATTCTTGATCGGCGTGGGGCCTTTCATCACCCCGCTTTCGTCGGCCGACTGATCCCGCACAAATGGCGAACGCTGCTTACTGGCCTGATAATCAAATGTCTCATAAGGCTTGATCTGCGGCAGTGGTTCGATACGACCGCCTGGCCGCTGCTTGACAGCAGCGACATATTGCTCAAGATCACTCATGCCGCCACCACAAGCCGTCAGTGCCAACACTGCCAAAACTGCCGGCAACCTGGTCAACAACCGCATGCTTGGCTCCACACCCGTCACCCTGCGTTCTCCATTTCAGTGTCTTCATCGAGATAGCGATAGGTCTTGGCTGTAACATTGAGTATCAGTTTGCCATTCCCTGAATTGTCACCGCTACGCACCTGTTTAATGGCAATATCATGCAGCGTCACAATACGCGGCAATGCGGCGATATCACTGACAAACCGGCCAAACTCATGATAGGTGCCTTTCAGGCGTATCTTAATCGGCTTCTCAGCATAAAAATCTTTCTGTAACTCAGCAACCGGCTGGAACAGTTCTTCCTGCAGCCCGGCGGCCAGGCCTGTTTGTGAGATATCGACCAGTAAATTCGGAATCTCCGTCTTGCCCGGCAACTGACGCAACATGGTACCGAAAGAACGTTCGATCTCTGCGAGTTGCTCACTGTAGGCAGAAAAATTTGCCGCCTTTTTCTGCTTCTGCTCAAATGAAATGCGTAATTCCTGTTCTTCCTGCTCGGCGCGTTCGAGTCGTGGCATCTGAGCGGTATAGACGAAGTAATAAAACCCACCGCTGACGGCAAAAATGAAAAACAGGCTGACAAATAATACGCGAAACAATAGCGGCCAACGGCCTATATCATTGAAATCCAGATTCTGTAGTTCTTCGAGGAAGTTCATTCTAATCCCCCCTCTTCTTCTTGCCCTTCACCTTTTTTAGCCATTAGTGACCTGGCAAAAACCGTAAATTCACTGGCGCGCCGGCCACTTCCTGCAACTTCTGGTTTAACCTCAACAACTTCCAGATCCGGTGAACTCAACCAATCTGAACCGTCAATATTACGCATCAACGCCGAAACCCGGGTGTTCGACTCGGCCGAACCGACGATCTCGATTCGTGAACCATTTTGTTTGACCGCACTCAAGAATACGCCGTTTGGTAACGTCGTGACGAGTTCCTCAAAAACATGCACGATACCGGGACGACTGCGCTGCAACTGTTCGATGATTTCCATTCTGGCCAACAATCGATCCTTCTGATCCTCAAGATCGATAATTTCCTTGATTTTGATATTCAGTAAATCGATTTCAGACTGCAACATTCTATTTCGATCTTGCTGGTGACCGATGATACTGCCGAACATCAGGTTGCCGATCAGAATAATCAGCGCGGCTACGGCTACAGCAGCACCCAGCGCGATAAAGAATTGATTACGGCGCTCAGTCCTTTGCTCATCACGCCATGGCAATAGATTAATGCGTGGCATATCAGTCGAAGCTCCGTAACGCGAGTCCAAAGGCGGTTAGCAAAGCGGTTGCATCTCCGTGCACGCCCTGCGCTTTCGCCTTTGACGAAACCTTCATGTGACCCAGAGGATCACCAATTTCCGTCGGAACTCCAACTTTGCTGGAAATCACATCGGCCACACCGGGAATATTCGCGCAACCGCCCAGAACCAGGATCTGCTCCGGCTGATCACGCCCACCCGCCGAAGCAAGAAAAAACTGCATCGAGCGACTGACCTGTTGGGTCATGTCGTCAATAAACGGATCGAGTACCTCAGGCTGATAGTTACTTGGCAAACCACCTTCTTTCTTGGCCCGACCTGCATCTTCGAGACTGAGTCCGTAGCTACGCATAATTTCTTCGGTAAGTTGCTGGCCACCGAATGAGAAATCACGAGTATAGATGACACGCAGATCCTGCAATACGCTAAAGGTAGTATTACTCGCACCAAAATCAATAATCGAAATCAAATGATCATGCCCACCATCAGGCATCTGATGTGAAAGCAAAGTACAGGCATTTTCGAGTGCAAATGCTTCAACATCGATAACCTTGACTGTTAATCCAGCCGCCTCTACAGCGGCTCGTCGTTGCTCAACATTCTCGGTGCGTGTTGCAACAAGCAGCACATCATTCATCTCCGGATCATTTTCCGAAGATCCCATCACTTCAAAATCAAAACTGACTTCTTCCATCGGGAAAGGAATATATTGATCCGCCTGAATCTCAACCTGACCCTCAAGGTCATTCTCACTAAGATTCGCCGGCATCTGAATAACTTTTGTAATTGCAGCATCGCCACTGATCGCAATTGCAACATTCTGTGTATTTGATCCGGAACGCTTAACAGCACGACGAATCACTTCACCGACTGCATCAGCGTCGACAATGCTCTTCTCATTAATAGAGTTTGGTGGTGTCGCTTCAGCGGCATAGCACTCCAGCTGATGCGTTTTACCGCTCGTTGCCAATTCCAGCAGCTTGATCGATGACGTTGTTATGTCAAGTCCGATCAAAGACTTTGAACGTGGGCTGAAAATCACTTTTTTCCCTTCTAAGTCCGTAGCTTGCGTAAAAAAAGTGGTTAAGTACCTTAGATAACCAATTTAACTATATATCGAATTGCATATAAAGCAACCGCGACTACTTCACACTTTTCCACACATATATATCACCGGTGGGCATATTCAACGCGCGCCAGACACCTTGCTGGCGCAGTAGCACAATCTGACGGGAAAATCTGACTGGAGAGAAACGACTGCCGCGGACCCTGATGACCCTGCAGATCGGCAGCCCCGCTGTCCTAGGATTCAGACCCGGCCGCAACATTCCAACTCGTCACAGCCCTTGTAGTCCCTTAGACCGGTAGCTTTGCGCCCCCACCTTTCAGTAAGTTTGCCCACAACCCGTGGCTAATATGCATAATCGACCCTTACATGGCAAGGGATTGGCTCTGCTTTTCGACACCGTGATATCCGATTAAGGAAAATCTACAATATGCTCCGGCAAATCAAGCATCAATGACTATGGACAGGCTCAAAGAAATCTGGCCACTACTGGGCGCTCTGGCGGTCAGCGGAATTATTGTGGTGCTGACAATCATCTCCGGCGCTTATTTTTACCTGGCGCCCAGTTTGCCTTCGGCCGAAATTTTGCGGGATATCGAACTGCAAACACCATTACGCATTTTCTCCCGGGACGGCCGCCTGATGGCACAAATCGGTGAAAAGCGGCGTATCCCGGCATCTTATGAAGAGATCCCGGACATTATTATCAATGCGTTCCTGGCAGCGGAAGATGACCGTTTCTTCGAACATCCCGGATATGATTATCAGGGTATTGCCCGCGCAGTGATCAACCTGGTGCGTACCGGCACCCGCAGTCAGGGCGGCAGCACCATTACCCAACAACTTGCACGTAATTACTTCCTTGATCGGGAACGTTCTTTCGTGAGAAAGGCCAAGGAACTGATCCTGGCCGTACAAATAGAGAATGAATTTTCCAAACAGGAAATTCTCAAGTTATACCTGAATAAAATATTCCTCGGGCAACGCGCTTACGGCGTCGGTGCCGCAGCCGAAGTTTACTTTGGTAAATCGCTGCAGCAACTTAATATTGCTGAAGCCGCAACGATTGCTGCCTTGCCCAAGGCGCCCTCCTCAGTGAACCCGGTAAAAAATATTCAAGCCGCTTCAATACGCCGGGCTTATGTTTTGCGACGTATGCTTGAACTTGAATTTATTACGCAGGACCAGCACGACGAGGCACTGGCCCTGCCGATGGAATCCCGCCTGCACGGCCCGAAAGTCGAGTTGCATGCACCATATGTAACCGAGATGGTGCGCGCCGAGATGGTCGGAAAATACGGGCTCGGGGCTTATACCCGGGGTTACAAGGTTGTCACGACAATCAATGCAGAGCTGCAAGAGTCGGCAAACCGTTCGCTGCACACAGCCTTGTTCGAGTATGACCGTCGCCATGGTTATCGTGGCCCGGTTGCCCGCAACGTACTGGATCCGTTGCTTATTGCGCCCGGTCAGGATGCCGGGCTTGAGGTCGAAAAATCGCTCCCCGATGGCGAGCAGCATGCTGCTGTCGGACTGGACGACACGCGACTGACAGAGTTGTTGCACGACCTTTCGCAGCCCAAGCCCAAGGGACTGCATAATGCCATCGTACTCAGCACGGATGACAACAATTCAGCACTGCTGTATATCGAGGATGCCGGCCGCGTCAGGGTCGCATGGGACAGCATGAAATGGCGTCCACACATTGACGACGACACCATTGGCAACACGCCACAGTCAATTAATGATGTCGTCACAATCGGCGACCTGGTTCGCTTGCGCCCTACCGCCGACAAGGGCTGGCAACTGACACAAATGCCCCGGGTTCAGGGTGCATTTGTCGCCCTTGATCCCAGCGACGGTGCAACCATTGCACTGGTAGGTGGTTTTGACTTCTCCGTCAGTAAATTTAACCGCGCTGTACAAAGTAAGCGCCAACCCGGCTCATCGTTCAAGCCCTTTATTTATTCTGCAGCCCTTGAAAATGGCTTCACGACGGCGACTCTCGTCAATGATGCCCCGGTAGTATTCGATGATAGCGGACTGGAAGACACCTGGCGCCCGGAAAATTATTCGCGCAAGTTTCATGGTCCGATTCGGCTGCGCGAAGCGCTGATCAAATCTCTAAACCTGGTCTCAGTACGCATACTGCGCAGCACCGGCCTGGGCCCGGCTATTCAACATATTAAAAAATTTGGCATACCGGCAAGCGCGCTGCCACGAAACTTGTCGCTCGCACTGGGTAGCGGCGGCACATCACCGCAGGATGTTGCCGCCGGCTATGCAGCATTTGCCAGCGGCGGGTTTCGCACCACACCCTACCTGATCGAAAGGGTTTACGATGCTGACAACAAAATTATTTTCCACGAGGAAGTGGCCTTTGTATGCCACAACTGTGGGTCGACAATTGGGTTGCCCGAAGTCCGCCGCTTTGCTCCGACCGAGGTGATGGAAGAACCGTCGACTACTGCCGACGATGGTTCAATCGTAAACAGTTCATTGATAACCGAACCGGCGCTTGTAAGCGAAATTCCGCCTTATCCAAATCTTGCCGCCATGACCGATCACGGCCTGACATGGCGGGCCACAGCTGCCAATGCGCCGTTATTTTCCGCCCTGGCCGGCAACTTGCCTGAACGCGCGATCACAGCAGAAAATGCCTACCTGATCTACAGCATGATGCAGGATGTCATTCAGCGCGGCACCGGTAAACGTGCACGCACGATTGGGCGCAAGGACCTTGCCGGTAAAACCGGCACCTCAAATGAACGGCGAGACGCCTGGTTTAGTGGCTTCAACGGCGATATTGTCGCTACCGCCTGGGTCGGATTCGATGATCCGCTTCGGACACTCGGTGAAGGTGAAACGGGCGCTAAAACCGCATTACCAATCTGGAAGTACTTCATGCAGGATACTCTGGCCGGGACGCGAGACGCTACGATTCCGCGACCAGCGGGTATTATCACCGCTCGTATCGTTCCTGAATCCGGGCTGGTGGCGCCTGCCGGTTACTCGGGCGCACGGTTTGAGCTCTTTCGTGAAGGTCACGTCCCTGAACGGCAATCCGGTGACACCGATTCACCCATTAACTTTAGCAGCGAACGCAGTAACGACGATAATGACGAGGATATTTTTTGACCAGGCGCACTCAATTCCGGACTGATAACCGGCGTACAGCTATTGCCAATGAAGCGGCGCGAATCATCCAGGAACAGGGTCTGGCCAGTTTTCGCAGCGCCAAGGACAAAGCCGCTGAACGCCTTGGCCTGGCAACCGGCAGCACACGTCTGCCAAGTAACGAGGAAATCGAACAGGCGCTGACCGAACGCAATCGTATCTTTCGTGGTGACGATCATCCGGCGTTACTCGCTGAATTGCGCCGGGCTGCAGTAGCCATTATGCGCGCACTGGAAATCTATAACGCCCGACTCGTCGGACCGGTTCTGAACGGAACGGCGACGGACTTCTCGTCTATCGACTTACACCTGTTCAGCGACTTACCTGAAACCATCGGCGTTACACTGGACGTACTCGGCTGTGCACATCACTCAATCCAGCTTCGCCACCAGTTTCGCCGTGGGGAAGCCGAACAATTTCCCGGGTACCGGTTCAGAACCCTCGATTTTGATTGCACTGCCAGCGTGTTTTCAATCAAACAGCGCCGCCGCTCGCCCTTGAGTCCTATTGACGGCAAACCCATGCCGCGCGCTGGAATTCAGGAAGTCGAGGCGCTACAGGGCTAAGGCTGCGCAGGGAAACAGCAACAATTGCAGCTGCGGCCACTACCGCAACAGACGGGAATAAAGCCCCGGATAGTTAGCGCTTGTCGATCCCTACATAGTCACGTGCGACCGGCCCGGTATACAACTGGCGCGGTCTGCTGATCCGTCCATCCGGATCAACAATCATCTCCCGCCAATGGGAAACCCAGCCAACCGTGCGTGCAATTGCAAACATGACGGTGAACATTGAGGTTGGAATCCCGAGGGCGCGATAGATAATGCCGGAATAAAAATCCACATTGGGATAAAGCTTTTTCTCGATGAAAAACTCATCCTTAAGTGCGATTTCCTCAAGTTTCAGTGCCAGTTCGAACAACGGTGAGTCTGTACGACCAAGCTGCTTCAGAACCTTGTGACATGCGCCACGAATGATCGTCGCACGTGGATCATGATTCTTATAAACCCGGTGACCAAAACCCATGAGTCGGAACGGATCATTCTTGTCTTTGGCCTTGTTGACAAACTTGTCAATTTGGTCGACAGAACCAATCTGCTCCAGCATGTTCAGTACGGCCTCATTGGCGCCACCATGAGCCGGACCCCAGAGCGCGGCAATACCGGCGGCGATTGCCGAATAAGGATTGGTACCTGAACTGCCGGCCATACGCACCGTCGAGGTACTGCAATTCTGCTCATGATCGGCATGCAAAATAAACAGCAGATCCAGTGCCTCGGCCGCAACCTGATCAACTTCGTATGCTTCGGTTGGAACATCAAAGAACATATGTAACAGATTTTTCGCGTAGCTCAGGTCGTTACGCGGATAAGCAAACGGCTGACTCACCGAATGCTTGTAAGCTGCTGCCGCAATAGTCGGCATCTTGGCGAGAATCCGGTGGGCAAAAATATCCCGGTGGCGCGGATCATAAATATCCGTTGTATCGTGATAAAACGCAGACATCGACCCAACCACGCCGGCAACCATGGCCATTGGATGCGCATCGTGACGAAAGCCGTCAAACAACCGTAGCATCGTTTCATTGAGCATCGTGTGCATGCGAACGGTTTCATCGAACTTGACCAGTTCATCCGCAGACGGCAGTTCACCGTACAATAACAGGTAGCAGACCTCGATGAATGAGCTCTTTTCAGCGAGTTGCTCGACCGGGTAACCCCGGTACATCAACAAGCCTTTGCCGCCATCAATATAGGTGATCTTGCTCTTGCAACTGGCGGTCGCCGCAAATCCCGAGTCATAGGTAAATGTGCCGGTTGATGCATACAGCGATCGAATATCCAATACGTCAGGCCCAACGGTACCCGAGTGGACGTTAAGCTCCACCTGATCGTCCGTCTCAGGATTTTGCAATAAAAAGGTTTTGCCACTCATATGATTATTTTAGCTCCCACTACAGACACAAGGTCTCCCACCTGCGCCGGATAAGCTGTTATTTCCGGGCCTTCGTAGCCTTAGCCATCAACAATAGATTAAAGCGCAGCGTAACACGACGGATGCAAATCGCTGCCTCAGACTAAATCATCCCAAAAGAGAGACCGACTATTATAGGTTACGCCGAGATATCTTGCACAGATGGGGAATTCACGTACCGCCTGCCGGAGCCTGTGCGCCGCTTGAGCTACATACCGTATTTGCGGCGGAACTTGTCAACCCGACCGGCCGTATCAACAATCTTCTGAGTACCAGTGTAAAAAGGGTGACAAGCAGAACAGACATCGATATGTAATTCATCAGTCAGCGTCGACTTGGTGTGAAATTCATTGCCGCAACTGCAAACAACTTTGATTTCCTGATATGGGGGATGAATACCGGACTTCATTATTCTCTTCTCAACCTGCTGATGTTGCTGCGAACCACTTGCAAGGGCGCGGAAGGATAACGGTTGTCAGCATGACTCGCAAGTTGTTGTTCATTATCCACAACATCTGTGGATAACTCTGTTGATAACCAATGCTATTAACAGCTAATAACCGAACAAACAAGCAAAAATACAATTTTGCACAAGATTTGATAAATTATTGTTAATCTATATAAAACAGATACTTATAAATCATTTAGAGTGCGCAATCTGACCTTTCCGACGTAAATCTCAATGAATTCATAGTAAACTGTAATCATTGTGAATAAACTCATTTTACTTTTGCATCAATCCGACCTGTGACGAGCATTGCGCTGAGCCTACGCGCCGCCTGACCACGATGGCTGCGGCGATTCTTGTCATCCGCACCAAGTTCGCCGCCGGTCAGCCCCGCCGACTCATCCAGAAACAACGGATCATAGCCAAAACCACCCGTACCCCGCGGCGAATCCAGTATCCGCCCCTCCCAGACACCTTCTGCAACAAACGGCTCAGGATCATCCGGCGCGCGCACATAAACCATGCTGCTGCGAAACCGGGCCGTACGATCAATCTCAGGGCAAGCCCCCAGCTCCGCAAGCAATTTGTGGTTATTTTCCTCATCGGTTGCATCGCTGCCGGCATAGCGGGCCGACCTGATGCCCGGTGCACCTCCCAGGGCATCAACCTCGAGACCCGAATCATCGGCAATTGCCGGCAATCCTGACTCGCTTGACGCGTGACGGGCCTTTAGCAAAGCATTTTGGACAAATGTACGGCCGGTTTCTTCAATCGGCGAGATATTGAGTTCGGCTTGGGGCACAAGCTCAAACCGCTCACCGAGCAGTTTCTGCAGCTCGCGCAACTTACCGGGGTTGCCGGTTGCCAGAATGATGCGCAGGGCTACCCCGCCCGCCATCTGTCGAGTGCCGTGTTCTGTTCGCGTTGTACCGCCTGAATACCGCCGACTGCCAAATCAAGCAAGGTATTCAATTCGTCACGATGGAATGCGTGGCCTTCAGCCGTGCCCTGAATTTCAATAAAAGAAGTGGCATCTTTCATCACGACATTCATATCGGTTTCAGCTACCGAGTCCTCGGCATAGTCCAGATCTACCGCCGGCATCCCGTTGTAGATGCCGACTGAAATCGCCGCTACCTGACCATGCAAAGGATTCTGTTGCAGGACATCAGCCTGCAACAGTCCTTCTATGGCTATTGTCAAGGCGATAAAGGCACCGGAGATCGACGCAGTACGTGTACCGCCATCAGCCTGCAGCACATCGCAATCCAGCGTAATCGTAAGCTCGCCCAGAGCTTCCAGATCACATACCGCCCTGAGTGATCTGCCGATCAACCGTTGAATCTCCAGTGTTCGGCCTGATTGCTTGCCACGGCTTGCTTCCCGGTTCGAACGCGTATGCGTCGATCCCGGCAGCATGCTGTATTCCGCCGTAATCCATCCCTGACCTTTGCCGCGTAAAAATCGCGGCACCTTTGGCTCCACACTTGCCGTGCACAACACCCGCGTCCCGCCAAACACGGCCAGTACCGATCCTGCTGCATTGACCGTATAGCCAGGTTCGAAGGATACGTTGCGTAGTTCATCAGCTAACCGTCGGCTGGGTCGTTCAATTGTCACTTCTGTCATAACCTCATCTGCTTTTCTTTGCTTCCTGCGCGGCCTCAACCAATCCTGTGCAATGCGACAGCAGAGGCATTGTCAGCATACTGTCCGCAAGCTTGAACCGCCTGCTCTCCGAGGCGGCGCAGACCTTCGTCCAACCCACCGTTGCCGACGCCAGTGATACTGGCAATATCCTCATCGCTTAACCCTGACCAGAAACCATCAGTACACGCCAGCAAAGTATCGCCGGGCAATAGTTTTTTCTGACTGGTGATATTCATGCCGGGCAAGATTATCTCACCGCCAAGACAGCACTCTACAAAATTTCGCATCGGGTGATCGATGAGATCCTCTTCCGTAATCAGCCCTTCCTGCAGCAATAACTCGACGTGGCTGTGATCACGTGTTCGCTCCAGAACCTGTTGATTGCGCAGCAGGTAAATCCGACTATCGCCGACATGCCCCCAGTAAGCACCCCCGTCCTGTAAGAGGCAGAGCGCACACGTTGCCCGTGGCCGAGCCTCAACGCTGACCCCATTGCCGAGCGCCACGAGGTCCTGATGTGCCTGACCGATCGCCAGATGCAAAAATCCCTGCGGGTCAATAACAGGATGCGATACCTGCCTGAATGCCTCACCGATACTCTGACTGGCAACTTCCGCAGCCCTGGCGCCATCCGCATGACCGCCCATACCATCAATAACGATAAGCAATGAAGCACTATCCCCGGCCACTACCAGTACCCTATCCTGATTTTCCTCACGGCCTCCTATCAGGCTTAGTACTGCATGCTCTGTCTGCAAACTCATTCTCCGAAACAATCTGTTGGTAAACTACGCCGACCCATCACCAGCACAACATCCGCCCAGTGTAAGCCCCCTACAATGGCCTTGCATGCAATTATTGTCATAAGTGTATGGTATACCCGTGTGACAAATATTCTGTACTCATTGGCAAGGCATGGCATCATAAGAGATCAATATGGCAATATTTATTCTGCAAGACAGTTACTCGCAATGATCAATAGCATGACAGGATTTGGTCGCACGGAGATACAAACTCCTGATGGCCAGTTACAACTGGAAGTTCGCTCGGTTAATCACCGCTACCTCGATATCCAGTTTAAACTACCTGAAGGTTTCCGGACCATCGAACAGGAATTGCGTACCATTGTTGCAGCTCGCCTGAAACGCGGCAAAGTCGATGTATCCCTGTCATTTAAACGGCTCACCGATAAACCGGTTGCCGGACACATCAACATCGAAAAAGCCCGACAGGTCATCGAACAACTTGAGACTGTCACAGCGCTGCTTGCAGACCCGGCTCCGATCGATCCGGCAGCAGTGGTGCGTATGCCGGGGGTGATGGAAGAAGAAGAAATAATACCGGACTCCCTGTATCCCGCTGCCAGGGAAATCCTGACCTCGGCAATCGCCCAGTTGGCTGATAATCGCGCCAGGGAAGGAGAAAAAATTCATGCCATGCTCGAGACCCGTTGCGCCGAAGTGATTGCACTTGCAGCCGGGGTTAACGCACGCCTGCCCGAGGTTTTGAGCGGAATTCGCCAGCGACTCGAGAAGAAAATTGAGTCACTGGAAACGCAGATTGACAACGATCGTCTTGAGCAGGAACTGGTCATCATCGCGCAAAAACTTGACGTCAGTGAGGAACTCGATCGACTGAAGGTGCATGTTGCAGAAGTCAGCAATACACTCAGCGTTGAGAAACCGGCCGGCCGGCGGCTGGATTTTTTAATGCAGGAACTTAATCGGGAAGCCAATACGCTCGGCTCAAAATCCGCTGACACGCAAACAACCCAGGCTGCCGTTGACCTTAAGGTGATTATTGAACAAATGCGTGAGCAGGTACAAAATGTTGAGTGATTTCCTGAGCAGTCCTGACTGATCTCTGTCACTTATATAGAACCCCCAACCCCCCGCTGTTACAAGTCTACACCGATCCTTGCCTGTCCTGAGCAATCCGGGCACTATGTGGGCATGGATGTGGGGTAAACCACATCCTGGAGACCGGCAATGACAGTTATCGGCTCAAAAACTCATCGACCAATAACAAGGAGACAAAAGGCAAGAAAAAAGGCAAAACCTGAG
>PBZD01000108.1 GCA_002729875.1 Chromatiales bacterium
GAATATGCTAGCGGTGGCCGTCGGCGGTATCGTGTGGTCCGGCTACTTTGCCCTGAAGGCCGGCAAGTTGGCCGTTTACCGCCTTGATTCTGCGGCATTCCTGGTCGAAATTCTGTTCATGTTGAGCTGGTTTGCATTGCTGTATAGGCTGCTGCGCGGGCCTTACCGGCAATCCATGCCGGAAACCGTACGCCGCAGCCTGTTTCTTTTTTGGACCCTGGTATTGCTGTCAGGTGCCCTTGTTGCCTGGTTTATTTACCTCGGCGATGGCAGCGCGCGGGCAGTGAGTTATTACCACATCATCGGGCTGGGAGTAGCGTTGATGTGTTTTGGTCTGTCAGCCCAGTTGAATCGTGATGCCCCCATTGAAAATACGCTGACGCTGCATTTAATCGCTGCAGCCGGTGGGTTGTTCGCCGGTTCACAAGCGCTGTTATTCGGGGTTGCAACCCTGACCGATTCTGCGCCGGTTCCGATACACGTCGTGCGCATCCTGACAGTCGGTGGTGCCGGCCTGGTTCTCATGTATGCAGTCCGGCGGCGCCCGCAATGGTCTCTCGATATTTTTGTTTCACCGCAGGCGCGGGCGTATTTGCCGCGCCTGTTGCCGGTGCTGGCCGTATTGATCATCCTGCTGGCACTGACACCGTTGACACGTACCCTGCACGAAGCAAACGTGCAGTCGCTGGCGGGTTTGTTGATTGTGTTGGCAGGCGTGCCGATTGCGGTATTGATGTTTTCGGAGAATCTCAGCGCCCGCTTGCGTGTCTTTGTCAGTAAAAATTTCCTTCCGTTCCGGTTTGATTATCGTGAGGAGTGGCTGCGGCTTATCGATACGCTGTCGTCCCCGGAGCAGCGTGTGCCGCTACCGGAACGCTCGATCAGGGCGGTTGCACAGATTGTCGGTGCGCCGGCCGGGCTGTTATTCTGGCGTGACAGCGATCAGGAGTCCTATTGGTGTACAGCGACCTGGAATACGCGGATATGGCCTGACTTTGAAGTTCGCCATGATGAAGCGGCTTTGCGTTTCATGTGTAACCGGCAATGGATTCTCGATACCGCGGAGCTTGATCGTGATCCTGAATTATATGACGGTCTGCGCCGACCGTGGTGGACCGAGCAGTTACCCGATGCATTGCTTATTGTGCCGCTGATCAGCAACGAGGAATTGCTTGGTTTTACCGTGTTGTTTCAGTCCAGTTCCGCGTTTCGGCTGACCTTCGAGGAAATCGATTTGCTCAGGACCTCCGGTCGCCAGGTCGCCGCCCATCTCGCTCAGTATGAAGGTGACAAGCAACTGGCCGAGGCACAACAGTTCGAGGCCTTTAATCGTTTGACGGCGTTTGTCATGCATGATTTGAAAAACCTGATTGCGCAGCAATCACTAATGGTCAGGAACGCAGCCAGGCACAAGGATAATCCGGCCTTTTTTGAAGATGCGATGGCGACCATCGAAAATTCAGTTACACGCATGAACAAGCTGTTGCGTCAGTTGAAGAGTGGCGATACCTTGGGGCCTACTGAGCGGACGGTGTTGAGTGATGCGTTGCTCGGGGCGATTGGAAATACTGAAAACCACAAACCGGAACCGCGGTTTGAAAACAACGGCGAAGACCTCGCGGCTCATATTGACCGGGAACGATTTACCACTGTCGTTGCTCACTTGATTCGCAATGCGCAAGAGGCTACATCGGCTGATGGCAGCGTCATTGTGCGGCTTAACAGCGACCAGGATGCCGCCATTATTCGTATCGAGGATGACGGCTGCGGCATGCCTGCCGATTTTATTCGCAATCGCTTGTTTCGTCCTTTTGACAGTACCAAGGGCAGTAAAGGAATGGGCATTGGCGCCTACCAGGCGCGGACTTTCGTCGTTGATTCCGGCGGCAGCCTGGAGGTTGAATCCGAACCGGGGAGCGGCACTGTGGTGATAATTCGTATGCCGATAGAGGCTTAAGGGCAATGTTATGATTTGCCTGTCGGGTCATCATGTGCACTCTTAAGGTATGGTCAGGATAGTGGCAACGATCAGGGATAAAGGTTAAGCGTGACGGAACAGCAAAAAAGGTTGCTCGTAGTTGAGGATGATCCGGGGCTGCAGAGTCAGTTGCGCTGGTGCTTTGAAGATTTCGAGGTGCTGGTGGCAGAGGACCGTGAGTCGGCGCTTGCGCAGTTACGGCGCTATGAACCCCCGGTCGTGCTGCAGGATCTCGGCTTGCCGCCGGATGCGGAGGGGATTAGCGAAGGACTGGCAACCCTTGAGGAGACCCTGGCTCTGGCTCCGGCGACCAAGGTGATCGTGGTGACCGGGCATGGCGACCAGGAAAATGCCGTCAAGGCAGTCGGTCTCGGTGCCTACGATTTTTACCAGAAACCGGTTGAAACCGAGGCATTGCAGCTCATCGTCAGTCGTGCCTATCAGATTTTCAAGCTGGAACAGGAAAATCAGCGGCTGTTGCGTTTTGAGAGTACCTCACCGTTGGACGGTATTGTTGCGGCCAGCGAGAAGATGCTGCAGATATGCCGGATCATTGAGAAAGTGGCGCCAACCAATGCAACTTCATTGTTATTGGGTGAGAGCGGTACTGGCAAGGAATTGCTGGCACGGGCATTACATTCGTTGAGTCCGCGTGCCGATAAAAGGTTTGTAGCCATTAACTGTGCGGCTATTCCGGAAAATCTGCTCGAGAGTGAGTTATTTGGCTACGAGCGTGGTGCATTTACCGGTGCCGTCAAGCAGACGCAGGGCAAGTTCGAACTTGCAGACGGTGGCACATTGTTCCTTGATGAGATCGGCGATATGCCGTTGGCACTACAGGCAAAGTTGTTGCGCTTTCTCCAGGAACGAGTGATTGAAAGAATCGGTGGCCGTGAGGAAATATCCGTTGATGTGCGGATTGTTTGCGCTACCAATCGTGATCCGAAAACTGCGATCAGCGAAGGGCTGTTTCGTGAGGATTTGTATTATCGCGTCAGTGAAATCACGATCGATATTCCGCCGTTACGCGAACGGGAAGGTTGCCGCCTTATTCTGGCCCGCACTTTGCTGGAGCGGGAGGCAGAAAAACAGAACAGACCCATCAAGGGGTTTAGCCAGGATGCTCAGAGTGCCATTCAGAATTACTCATGGCCCGGTAATGTTCGGGAAATGGAAAACAAGATCAAGGGTGCTGTGATCATGGTTGAGGGCAAGCAGGTTACCGCCGCAGATCTGGGTTTGTCCGATGTTGATACGGCGGGTCCGGACCTGAACCTGCGGGAAGTTCGACGACAGGCGGAGAGTAGGGCGATTAAACGGGCGTTGGTTTTTTCGGCCGGTAATATTTCCCGTGCGGCGAAGATGCTCGGCATTACACGCCCGACATTGTATGACCTGCTGGAGAAATACGATATCCAGGCGCAGCGTTAAAAGGTGTTAGTCGACCGGATGGTCGACAAGGTATTTTTCCCAGTTCAGAGCGCTGTCGGCAATTACATTGAGATCATCGTAGCGTGGTTGCCAGTTCAGTATGGCTTTGATTCGCTCACATTCGGCAATCAGGATCCCGGGGTCGCCGGCACGGCGTGGCCCTTCTTCGGCATTGAGCCGTGCGCCATTCGCTTTTTCAACCGCCGCTACGACCTCGCGGACACTGAAGCCATGACCGTAGCCGCAGTTCATGATATCCGAATCACCACCGTTACGTAGATAGGCCAGTGAATCGAGATGGGCCCGGGCGAGATCTTCGACATGTATATAGTCGCGTACCCCGGTACCGTCGGGTGTGTCGTAATCGGTGCCGAAGATATAGATTTTGTCGCGTTTGCCGACGGCCACTTCGCAGGCCACCTTGGTCAGCAGGGTGGCGCGCCTGGTCGACTGGCCGATACGACATTCCGGGTCGCTGCCGGCGACATTAAAATAACGCAGGGCGATGTAGGTCAGGTCATTGACTGCAGCAGCATCCCTGAGCATCCACTCGGTCATTAATTTTGATGTGCCGTAGGGATTGATCGGAGTGGTAGGTGAGTCTTCGCGGCAGATGCCGGTGGCATGATTGCCGTAGACTGCAGCTGTTGAGGAAAATACAACATGGCGAATATTGGCTTCCAGCGCACATTCCAGCAGGTTGCGGCTTGAGCAGGTATTGTTGCCGTAGTATTTCAGCGGTAATTCTACCGATTCGGGCACAATGGTATGTGCTGCAAAGTGCATGATCGTATCGACGGAATAATCGTTAAGAATCCGGCGAACCAGTTCGCGGTCACCGGTTTCGCCGACGATAAGTTCGCCGTACAGTACCGCCGAGCGGAATCCGGTGCTCAGGTTGTCCAGGACGACGATGTTCTCGCCGGCTTCACCGAGTTGACGAACGACGTGGCTGCCGATGTAGCCTGCGCCCCCGGTGACGAGAATCGAGTGATCAGTCATATGCGAAAAGATCCTGCAGGGTCATAATACATAGACCAAGCATAGTCTAAATAATGGCTTTAGTCGCATACGAAAATCGATGTTATGTCAGGCGGCAGGAAATCAATCTCTTGACCTGACCGGATCCCGGTATGAGACTGTTTACTTGTTGCTGCCAATTACCTGGCTATAGCAGCCTGTATGAGGATATGGATGACCGGTAAGAAAAAACTGATCGGTGCAGATGAACCCGGGCCTGTCGAGGTGCTGCATGCGGATTCCGCATACCCGGTCTTGCTGGTTTGTGATCATGCAACCAACCGGATACCGGCGAGTCTTGATGGACTGGGTATTTCACCGGTGGACCTTGAAACGCATTTTGCCGTCGATATCGGGGCTGCGGATATTGTTCGGCATATCAGCCGAAAGCTCAAATTACCGGCGGTGTTAACAACGTATTCACGGTTGGTCGTCGACTGCAACCGAATCCTGTCAGACCCAAGCGCCTTTCCGTTATACCTTGAGCATATGCTGGTGCCCAGCAACCATGAGCTGGATCATGACGGGCGGAAAGACCGTGCCGATACACTTTACTGGCCATACCATAAGGCTATCCGGGATTGCCTGACGGATCTGGAAACGGTCGACGGGGTACCGGCCCTGGTTGCAATTCACAGTTTTACTCCCGCCTTGGGGGACAATATCCGCCCGTGGCACCTGGGTGTATTATGGGATAAAGATCCGCGTATTCCGTTACCGTTGCTGAGTGCTTTGCGTAAACTTGATGGCATCATCGTTGGTGACAACGAACCGTATTCGGGCAAGCACCAGCATGATTTTACCGTCGATCATCACGCTGAAGCTGAAGGTCTGGCGCATGTGTCCGTAGAGATTCGTCAGGACCTGATCGAGACTCCGCAGGGTGTTCAGTATTGGGGCGACCTGCTGGCAACCGCGTTGGTGCCAATTTTGTCCGCACCCGGACTTTACGAACACTGGGCTGTCTGAAGCAACATTTTGCTACCCACTGTCGGAGGCTAACCATGACAACCCTGCGGGAACCAAAATTTACGGTCGGTATCGAAGAAGAGTATCTGCTCGTCGATAACGAGACGATGGAACTGGTAAGCGACCCGCCGTCGTCGATTATGGCCGAGTGTCAGCGATTGACCCCGCACCAGGTGTCGCCGGAATTTCTGCGTTCGCAAATTGAAGTGGGCACGAAAGTATGTACATCGATGAGCGAGGTGCGCGAAGACCTGGCACGATTACGAGGGGTCGTCATCGAGGCGGCCAACCACCATAGTTTGAGCCCGATTGCCGCCTCCACACATCCGTTTGGACACTGGCAGGAACAAAAGCAGACGCCCGTCGAACGTTACCGCGATTTGACGATTGAAATGCAGGCTGCAGCACGACGCTTACTGATTTGCGGAATGCATGTACATGTTGGAATCGAAGATGATGAATTACGCATCGACCTGATGAACCAGATGCGGTATTTTGTGCCGCACTTGTTGGCGATGAGTACTTCTTCTCCGTTCTGGGAGAGTATCAATACCGGTCTTCGGTCTTATCGTTTGACAATTTTTGATGCGTTGCCCAGAACCGGGCTGCCGCAACATTTTGAGAGTTACGCGGAGTATCAACGCCATGTGGATATTCTCATCAATGCCGGCTTGCTCGAGGATGCAACAAAAATCTGGTGGGATATACGCCCGAGCGCTCGTTATCAGACGCTTGAAATACGGATTTTCGATGTTTGCACGAACCTTGATGATGCTGTCTCACTGGCGGCACTGACGGTGTGCCTGCTACGTATGTTATATCGGTTACGGCTCAAGAATCAGCGCTGGCGGATCTACAACGTTATGCTGTTGTATGAAAATCGCTGGCGGGCAATGCGTTATGGAATGGATGATTCGCTGCTTGACCTGGCCCGCGGTCAACTCGTGCCGTTCAGTGAACTGGTCGAGGAATTATTGTTAATCACCGAACAGGATGCCGAGGCTCTTGGTTGTGAGGCCGAGGTAGTGCGGGTTCGTGAAATTTTAGCGCGGGGTTCCAGTGCGCACCGGCAGGTCGCTGTTTATGAAGAAGCTATTGCCGCCGGCGAAACGCAGGAGGAGGCGTTGCGCGCCGTTGTACGCCTTCTGATTAAAGAAACTGCCGTTGGTTCGGTGCATGAAAAGCACTGATGAGTTGTAATGGACGATAACCATCGCAAGCAACCGGTCGGCCGTATATCGGTTGCGCCGATGATGGACTGGACCGATCAGCATTGCCGGTACTTTTTCCGACTGTTGAGTCCGGATGTGCGGCTGTATACCGAGATGGTGGTTGATCAGGCGATACTGCATGGTGATCCCGACCCATTGCTGACCTTTAATCCTTCCGAGCACCCGGTTGCATTGCAACTGGGTGGCAGCGAACCCGACACGCTGGCGGCGGCGACACGGATTGCGGCCGGGTTTGGCTACGATGAGATCAATCTGAATATCGGTTGTCCCAGTAACCGCGTGCAAACCGGCCGGTTCGGCGCCTGCCTGATGGCCGAACCGCGGCGCGTGGCTGATTGTGTAGCGGCGATGCGTGCATCAGCACAGGTTCCGGTCACGGTCAAGACCCGGATCGGTATTGATGACAGGGATGACTACGAATTTTTGACGGCATTTGTAGAGACTGTTGCTGCGGCCGGATGCAATAATTTTATTATTCATGCGCGCAAAGCAATTCTCTCCGGCTTAAGTCCGAAACAGAATCGCACCATTCCACCGCTGAAATACGCAACCGTATATCGTCTCAAGCATGATTTTCCCGACCTTACGATCGTGCTGAATGGCGGGATCGGCAGTGCTGATGATGTGCGTCTACATCTGGAGCATGTCGATGGCATCATGATCGGGCGTAAAGCATATTCGAACCCTTATCTTCTTACTGAATTGCAGGCGCTTTCCGGCATGCCGACATCCCGCAACGACTGGAATCCGCCGCAACGTCATGACATCGTTCGAAGCATGGCCGAGTATGCGAAAGGACAACTGGCTTGCGGGGTACGTTTGCACCATATCACAAGACATATGCTTGGATTGTTTTCCGGTCAGCCTGCTGCTCGACGCTGGCGCCGTTATATCTGTGAGAAAGGCCGGCAATCCGGAGCTGGTGCCGAAGTTTTACTCAATTCGTTAAGTGTTTTTGATCTTGTAGCTTGAATGCAACGACCATCTTGAGCCACACTTCAGGTTATCAGGTACCGTCGTTGGTGGCGGATCATAAATTAACCAGTAAAGGATTGAATCAGCGTATGGCCGTAAGACAACAGGATCTCCCTGAAACCAACGGGCAAAAGACCCCAACCATGGCCGAACTAGCCGATCCGCACGAACTCTATGAAGAGTCCGTGCAGTGTGTTGAAGAAGAATGTGAATTTATCGCCAAGACATTCAAGAGTATTCGCGGGCGTGATGCACTGAGTTTTCGCGAAGATTTTTGCGGTACTGCAAGTGCGGCCTGTGAGTGGGTGCGTCAGAGCCCGGAACATACATCGATCGGTGTCGACTTTAATTCGGAGGTGCTGGCCTGGGGTCTTGAAAACCGGGTAGGCAGGCTTGATAGTGAGCAAAAACAGCGCGTTACACTGATTGAAGAGAATGTTCTCGAAGTTAAGACCGAATCGGTTGATGTCGTTGGCGCTTTCAACTTCAGCTATTTCATATTTCAGCAACGCGAACTGATGAAACAGTATTTTCGTTCAATCTACGCTGCGCTGAAACCCGATGGAATGTTTTTTCTCGATGCCTTTGGCGGTTACGAGGCCTTCGAGGAAATGAAGGAAAAGACAAAGTACGACAAGTTCACCTATGTTTGGGACCAGAAACGGTACAGCCCGATTACCGGTGAGATGGAATGTCATATTCACTTCAAGTTTCCCGATGGTTCGAAACTGAAAAGAGCATTTTCATATACCTGGCGGCTGTGGACCCTGCCGGAAATCCTGGAGATGTTGAGCGAAACCGGCTTTAAGAACCCTACCGTATACTGGGAAGGAACTGATGAAGACGGTGATGGTGACGGGATATTTACACCCGATGCACATGGCGAGGCTGATGCCGGCTGGATTGCCTATTTGGTTGCAGAGAAATAGAACACAGAAGGATAAAAGCCGGGGAATTAGCAGGAATAACCAGTTAGTCGGGCAATGCAGTGCATCAGGAGATTGGCATATAATCTACCGGTAGATTCAACTCTGTCATAAAGTTCATGGTGACCAGTTTAGACAGTATTAAAGAAGAGACCTACGTTACGATTTTGTTTGCGGACGTGGTCGGCAGCACTCACCTGTACGAGTTATTGGGTGACGAAGATGCACGTGCGACCGTGCAGCAATGCGTTACGATCATGAAAGATTCCACCGAGCAATATGGTGGTTCTGTGATCAAGACCATGGGTGATGAGGTCATGTCGATATTTCCATCGGCTGATAATGCGATGAATGCTGCAAGCAAGATGCAACAGCGCATTACGAACAACTATTCGCTGGCCCCTGAAAGTACCCACGTGTCGATTCGCATCGGCAGTCACTATGGTTCCGTCATCTTCGAGAATCGGGATATTTTTGGTGCTGCCGTGCATACGGCGAACCGCATGACATCTCAGGCAAAGGCCGGACAGATCATTACCACGGCAGTCACCGTTGAGCAGTTCAGTGGTGAGTGGCGGGCTCTCGCGCGACAGATTGATATCGCAATGGTACGCGGCCAGTCCGATGAGGTCGCCATGTTCGAGGTGCTCTGGCAACCGGAAGAGGCGACCAGCATGTTGCCCTCCATCATGATGGAGGCTTCACCCGACACGGCTCCAGGTAAACTGTGTCTGCGCGTCGGTAGTGAAGAGGTTGTAATGGGTGAGGATGGTTTGGTTGTTGCGACATTGGGTCGAGCGGATGAGAATGATGTGGTGGTCAAAGGGCAGTTGATATC
>PBZD01000109.1 GCA_002729875.1 Chromatiales bacterium
CCACGCTGGATCAGCGACTGATAGCACTTGATGCCTTAACGGGAAACCCTTGCCTTACTTTTGGTCAACAGGGTGTTATTGAACTGGTGCCATTCATCGATCGCACACCGCCAGCAACCGACACGCCAAGTGTTCGCACGTATATGCCACCGGCCATTGTCGGCGACACGGTCATCGTCGGCTCATCGGTAGGCGCAAAATTTCGCCAGGCCAATGCGCCCAGCGGGGCAGTTCGCGCATTTGCCGCACAAGATGGCCAGCTCAGGTGGCAATTCGACCCCGTGCCCCGGAACCCGAATGACCCACAAGCAGAGAACTGGGATGCAGAGGCACTCATCAATACAGGGGGCGGCAATGTCTGGAGCCTGATGTCGGTCGATGAAAAGCGCGACCTGGTATTTCTGCCGACATCCAGCGCATCACCAAATTATTATGGGGGCACACGGCCTGGCGACAACCGCTACGCCAACTCAATCGTTGCACTAAGAGGCAAGACGGGCAAAGTCGTATGGCATTACCAACTCGTACATCATGACGTGTGGGACTGGGACTTGGCCTCCCAACCCATGCTCGTCGAAATACGCCGCGACGATGAACTCATACCGATCGTCATTCAGCTCACCAAGCAAGGACTTGTATTTGCATTTCATCGTGAAACAGGCAAGCCCCTGTTTCCGATTGAAGAGCGACCCGTCACAACAGACGGTGTCGAAGGCGACCTGCTATCACCGACCCAACCGTTCCCAACCGCACCACCCCCGCTGGTACAGACCGGGTTAACCACTGACGATGCATGGGGCTTCACCTTCTATGACAAGAATTATTGTCGACAAAAAATTGACTCGCTAAGACATGGTGAGTTATTTACACCACCCACGAAACGTGGCACCGCTATTCGTCCCGGCATGGTCAGCAACTGGGGAACGGGAGCTTTTGACGGTAGCAGAAACTTACTCATCACCAATGCCCAGAACATTCCCGGCTTTATTCGACTGGTACCTAACGAGGAAGTCAATCCACAAACTGCAAAACTGCCAATGGCCGGAATTCCCGGTGGACCGCCCGGATATATAAAAGGAACACCTTATGCGATCGAACGCGGCGTACCGCAATTGTTCTCACCATTCGGCGCACCGTGCACCAAACCACCGTGGTATTCGCTGGTAGCAATTGATATGCAGGCCGGAAAGATCATGTGGTCCGTAGCGTTGGGCACTCTCGACAAACTTATCCCCTTACCGCTACCTCTGAAGTATGGCGCTCCGGGTATCGGCGGACCAATTGCGACTGCCGGCGGGCTGATATTCATCGGCGCCACATCTGATGAGAAATTTCGCGCCTTCGATATCGACAACGGTACGCAATTGTGGCAGTGGGAACTGCCGACCGCAGCGATGGCAACCCCGATGACCTATGAAACAGATGGTCGGCAATTCGTTGTGGTGGCAGCTGGCGGACATCACGCCTACTACCGGCAAAAAGTTGCAGACTACCTGATAGCTTTTGCTTTAGAAGCCAATTAGACATTTCAGAAAGTCCGGAAAAAGCGGGAACCATTCCCTACCAGGAATTTGAAATCAATCTTATTGCATTAGCGTTTTGCGATGCTTCGTAGCCCGAACCATCGCCGCCGGTAACTTTTGCTCCTGTAATCGATATACCTGATCAAGTGAAGGATCATCGGCCCAACGCAAACTCAGCCCGCCTTGCAGAAATACGAAATCTTCAGGCAATTTAATTTCGACACGCCCGATACTCGCAGCGACAACGTCCAGTGGTGAACCCCGATACCCGAACACGAAGCCGCCGGCTCTGTGAACGCAACCAGCCAATCGTAACAATAATTAATCCCTATCGTGAATTTGTTCGGTCTGCCACAAAATTCGCCTTACCGGACTTAGGACGAAAGCATCACTGCCAGTATCGCGCCCCATTTCGCAGGGCTGTCGGGTAAAACTGAAAAAGGCAACCCCGTTCGGGTCGCCAATGTCTCTGTGATTGCGTACCAGGGACTCCGGGGAGTTGCACACAGGGAAATTTTTTCGCGGCTTACCGTGAGCTTATCCAACAGCGGGTAGGCCAGTTGGTCACGCAACAGTTCCTGCCAGGCGCCCTCCGCCTTCAGGTACTCGGTAACCTCCAGTTGCAGACACCCGTTATCCAGTTCCGGTTCCTGCCAGTGGATACCCTGTTGATCACGCTGGAACCATGGGAAGTACAAGCGACTGTCGCGAACCATGTGCCAGCAGTGCAACAGGTGTCCGCCAAACCAGTCCGGCTGAAATGACGGCAGGCCGGACTCACGCCACGCATCGGCCTGTTCTGCATCCAACTCCGGTGGATGCACCAACGCCAGCCGGCCGACACGGTCCGGGTGACGGTTCGCTATTTCCAGCGCCAGCAATGCACCACCTTCCACACCGACCAGTTCAACAACCGGCAGATCAAGCTTGTCCAGAACCATGAGAACCAGCGCCGCACAGGTTGCCATCGTGATACCGCCGGGATCCGGAGCGCATTCGGTTTCACCATGACCGGGCAGATCGATCGCCAGGACACTGCGGGTTTCAGCCAGTCCCGCGGCGATGGAAGCAACCGTCGCACTCGAGCCTCCGGCACCATGCAGAACGACAACAGGCGTGGCCGAATCCTGCCCGCCACGCTTGATCAATACTGAACCCCCTTGCGTCTCAACCCGCTGGTTCCATAAACGTCCCGGCACCGGCCTGGTCGCCGGTATTGCGGGCAGTCCGTCACCGGTATGCACCCGGACTTGCGCCAGACAGCGTTCCAGGGACTCCTCCAGCGTATCTGATTTAGTGATAAGTACGCAGTCCGGTGCATCGGTAAGGCGTGCCAAATGTGGCTGGATAGGATCCCAGGTAGCCGACGTAATCAACCCGGATACTTTCAGTTCCGGCACGATGCGTTCGGCATGAAACGTGAATGCCGCCCGGTACGCGACATGATAGTGTTTCCCGGCCCGGAGAAATTCCTGAATACTGATCTGCTGGTACTCGGGTGATGGCATTGGAAAATCCATACGCCCGTCCAGCGTATGGTTATGCCACGGAAAGAAAATGGTCTGTTCGCGGTTCTTGGCCCAGGCCCAGGCCAGGTGGCCACCATCCCAGCGCGGTTCGAAGCGCGGCATATAGACGGCGAGGATCTCCTCAAGTTCCTGCTCTGTGGGTACGACGATGCCATTGCAGGCGAAACTCGTCACCCGGTCGGGATAACCGTGCGCGAGGGCAACACCGATCATGCCCCCGGTATGAAACCCGTAAACACCGAAGCGACCGGCGCCGATGGCGTCCATGAATTCTATCGCTGCGGCGGCAAAATCACTCAACTCCGCCCTGTCGACACCTAATGGATCCGACAACCCATAGCCCGGGGAATCCGGCGCCACGATGGTAAAATACTCACTCCACCTGTCTATCAGTGAAACCAGTTCGCGCGAGGATTGCGGGGACTGGTGCAGCATCAGCAGCAACGGCCCGCTGCCCGCACGCCGGTAATGCACCTGCCGTATCCCCCACTGACCATGCAGCGTTACGAATTGTTGGCGTATTTTTTTATCCACGTATCAATTGATCCTAACAGACAGACCACCAGCCACAGCATCCTGGATATTCAGGAGAAAAAAATCCTGATTGGCTGCTGTTGGGCGGACTGTCAGGTGGATTCAGTCATCGGCAGCACCAGGAGGTTAGCGTCCAGCGTATCGATAACCTTTGCAGCAGTGTGGCCGACATCACGTTTCGTACTCTGTTTACCGACCCTGGCAATGACGACCAGATCCGCACCAATTTCCTTTGCGATCTTGATGATGGCCTCGGCGGGAGCGCCCATTTCGGCTCTGACCTGATTCCTTGGAAGGCCGCAGCGATCCGCAAATTTCTGCCGATCCGGATAGTGAAAATCATCCTTATAAGCGGTCACAACATGCAGTTCCGCATCAAAACCGGTCGCTATTCCACGTGCTGTCTGAATAATCAACTCGTTTGCCTCGGTATAAACCTGTTTCTCCGTGCGGTGTTTGATCGCCGCCAGCACCTTGGCCGGCCGCCGGGCTGATGCAGTCTTTACCAGGTAGACAGGACAAACCAGGTCACGAAGCAATTGCCAGTCGGAAGCCTCCCGAAACAATCGCCGCCGCCTGTTCAGTGGCGACCTTGCCTTGATGGCCAACTGGCAGTCCTGCCTTGCGACCGCCGCAACTGTAGCCGCTCGCCAGTTCTCGCTGATTTCGACTTCTGTATCAACACTTAGCCCTAAAGCACGACTTGGCGCCACCAGGCGTTCTATCCAGTCCGCAACCCGTTGCCTGGCGTCTGCATGAGACTGCTCCGGCTCAACCCCGGCTTCTGCCCGGATTGATTTTTCATGTATGGAGCAATACACATGTAATGCAGCTTTAGTGCCTCGCTGCGCAATTGATTCAGCCATGAGCAGGGAAGACTGCTCCAGGGTGGTCGGATCCAATATGACGAAAACCTTATCTATATCAGCCATTCTGTACTCCAAATTCAGTGTTACGACTTTTGACCCGTTCGGCAGCGTGCCATATCGCAATATATTATTGCCGAAACTGGCAGTTTAAACAAAACCCAACCTGTTTTTGTGCCTGATGTCTTTAACAATCAATTGGATCAGCGCGTGGAAGATATGCCGTTAATAATCATAATTGCCTGACAGCGTCAGGATTCCGGATAAGAACAAATAACCGGGTCACAACCTAGTTACCGTGGCAATGAGTACAGATATCAGTTGCCCGACCGAGTTCCCGATGATGATGAACCGGCGCATACGGAAAAAAATCCTCATGACAGGTGATACAGGTCATCTGCTCGGTGAGCACCATGGTATGTGACCACTGAAAATGGCGGTAGCCGACACGATTTTGCCGTACAAGAACGGACAGATCGTGACATCCGGCGCAGACTTCATTACTTCGGTCTGTAACCGGCATTGGCGGCAACGCAAGTCCCGGCAACGACGGTGATTCCTGCACAACCGGCTGACCCGCAAGCTCTGCGGCCATTTTCCGGCCGGCCATACGCCCGGTCACAATCGACGGGCCAAGATGGGTTCCTTCCAGTGCAGCCCGACCGTTAATCCCGGCAAACCCGCTGGCCTCTCCGGCAGCATAAAGTCCCGGTATAACGGTTCCATAGACATCAACAACCCGGGCCGCCGCATCGATCCGAATACCCCCCATGGTCTTACGCGCCAGGATAAAACGCTTGACGGCATAATACGGCGGCTGATCGATTTTCTTCGCACCACTGCAAAGCGATATTTCGCCCTCTTGCAACTCACCCTGCTCTGCCATTCTTTCCACCAGGGTGTTGTAACCATTAACCGATTGTGACAGCCGGTTCGCATCGATACCCATCTCAGCGGCCAGTTCATCCAGGTTTGCGGCTGTTTTGACCAGTCCCGGACTACCGAAAATCAGCCGTTCGGTCCTTTCCTTTGTCCAACCCGAACCGGAGACGATAAAAAACTTTTTGCCGCGTGAATCAAAAATATCCCAATGGCTGTCACCCGGCTGATCAAGCATCGCCGCCAGGTTATCCCGTGATGATGTGCACTCATTGACAAATCGTTCGCCGCGCATATTGACCCATACTTCACGCCCCGGGGGTATTTGCAACACACTGATCCCACGTGTCTGACCAGGATAGCGGGGATCAGGAATCCCGGTAACATAGTTCCACTGATGATCAAGGCGCTCGATTGTTGCCCCGCTAGCGCGCGCCAGGTCCAGCCCTGATCCTCGGGAGTTCCATCCCGAGCCGGCCAGAAGCTGCTCCGGAGCGGGCAAATCAGCACGCCAGTTCCTGCGCACCGCATCGAGATTGCTTTGCAAGCCACCCGTTGCAATCAGCACGGCACCGGCAATATATTCCCGTACCTCACCCGTGCGCAGATCGGTGGCCCTGACGCCAACCACACGACCGTTTTCGCGAAGCAACTCATCTGCACGCGTATTAAAGGCAAATCGAACCGCCGGTTCCTCTAGTACCGCCCGATAAACCGGCATCACCAAACCCAATCCCTGGTTGCGAACAAAATGATAGCGCGGCACCGAGTTACCGGGCGGCGGCACGACCGCCGAAAACTGTGCGCCCAGATCCGTTAGCCAGGTATAAATTTCTTCACTTGAGTGATCTACGTAATAACGCACCCATTCTTCGTTATTGTCCTCTCCCCAGGTCATGAAGTCGGAAAAAGCCAGATCGGGAGAATCTGCAATACCCCGCTTGCGCTGCAAAGGTGTATCGACAATAGACAAACCGCCGGAAGAAATAATCGCGTGCCCGCCGAACACCGACAGCATATCGATAACCAGCACCGATCGCCCGGCACGCGCCGCTTCCAGTGCAGCGGAAAGGCCAGAAATACCGGCGCCGATAATCAGGATATCGGCATCAGGTTGCTTTGCTGGTAAAGCGTTATCCCGGCAACCCGTGAAGCCTAAAAGGACAACTAATAGAGCGAAGTAACAAGTAAGATCTTTTGCTCTCACTCCAATCGCCCTTGTTGCGAATATTTGTAGCGCATTCGCTTTAGTCCATTACAGTTACCGGCGGCACTCCGGAAAAATTCTCGGGGCCGAGGTGCAGCGATGAAACATCCATTACCCAGGTATAAATACCGCCTCTGAATCCTTCCCCTTCGGCTCTTGCAAACAACATTTTCTTACCGTCAGGTGACAAGGCCGGGAGCCCGTCAAAACCCGGATTGTAGGTCAGGCGCAAAGGCTCGCCACCCCTCAGGTCACCGAGAAAGATTTCCCAGTTTTCATCTTCCGCGATACGCACAAACACATAGTGTTTCCCATCCGGGGCCGGATATGGCGCCCAGTTCATATCCCGGTCAAAGGTGCGTGGTGTAAGCGAACTGCCATCATGTTTTATCGTAAAAACCGTCATCGGTGTCGGTGTAATCTCACCGAACTCACTGCGCTTCCAGGCTCTAAACATGACGGTCTCGTTGTCGGACATATAGAAAGGCGCACCTTCCTGCCAGTCTTCGGTAAAGGTAATCTGAATTTCATCCGAACCGTCCGGACGCATACGCCATAAATCCATTTTGCCGGCTATCTGCCGGCCGAAAACAACCCATTCACCGTCCGGCGACACCGATACTTCAGCCTCATACCACTTGTTATCGGTTAACCGTCGGACATTTCCTCCCTGCAGATCGGATATATAAAGCTCGGCACCCTGCGGATAGTTTCTTTCATCGAACCAGTCACCAACCGGCATTTCCATATTGTCGCGAGTCGATGTCCAGACAACCTGCTGCTGGTTCGGGAAATAGTACGAACACCCATCCTGTCCGCGATCATTGATACGAACGATATCCTCTCCCTGATCGGTGAACAGGTAGGTCAGCGTACCGTCACCACCCCGCCCACCGGGCTTCTGCGCATCAGGATCCTGTACCTGGGCAATTACATGCAGACTATCCATCGCATAATAGGCCTCGGCCGCCTTGCCAATATTAGGTATTTTCCATACGGGCAATTCTTTGGATACAGCACCATCAACCAGCAATTCATCTGCAGCGCAAACCATCGAATCCGGTGACGTTAATAAGACCAGTGCCAATACACAACAGAGACTTCCATAGCGCATGCTATTGCGGGTGACAATCATCATTATTATTCTCCCATTACCCACCATCAGTCCGGGGCCTGGCCCGGAGCAATCACACGAACCAATGCCGCGACAAGCAGCAGCAAGATTTGCACAACTCCGATAATGACAAATGGAGCCCACGGACCAATCGTATCGAACCAGATACCGCCGCCTTTGGTAAAAATCATAATACCGAAGGAACCAAACAATCCATTCATTGCAATGATGGCACCACGCTCGGACACCGGCGCTTCCTGACCAATAAGTGCCGTTGATGCCATCATTGCGCTTGACGTTCCGATCGTGAGTACAGCAAATGCCGGCAGCATCGCAAAATCAAGCGGCGAGGTTATCAGGCCCATCGACAGGTAACCGGTACTGGCAAACATCAAAGCAATGATGACCGCTGTTACGCGATTCACCCGATCCATTAACCAGCCAAAAATCGGCTGCCAGACCACGCCAATGGCCTGCATGATTCCCAGAACGAGACCAAAGCGCGCCATTGCCTCTCCCGGACTTAACCCCCACTCGCGTCCATCATGAATGGCCCACAGAGAAAGAAACAAGCCCTTGATCACGACATCGGCCCGCGCCGTGAATGCACAAGCATAAGACAAAGCAATGCGTGGATTCAGTATTGCCCGCATACCGCTGCCCAGGAGAACCCCTACACTGGCCCGATCCCGAACAGAAACCGGTGTCCCGGCTTTTAGTCCGGCACGGAACAACACAGCAGAAAGCAGACAAAGAATTGCCGCCAGGACAAATACCGTACGGCCTGCGGTGATTGCATCCATTCCCTGGGCCTGGAGAATCGGCGGCAGTTGCCCGAGACCCAGGGCAATGAACATTACACCTAAAACATTCATCAACGAACTGAAACCAATCATCTTGCCGCGCGATTGCTCGGCCGGATAGTCATTCATAAGCGCAGCAATCATAGAAGATGTTGCCGCCGCACCAACGCCAAATATGCAGCGGTAAAACAACAACTCTGGTACAGATGTTGCAAACGGGTACAGTGCATAGCCCATACCGATAAAAAGAATACCGATTATCAAAACCGTTCGGCGACCGATTCGGTCGGATAGAATTCCAAACGGGTTGACGAGCAGCATAATAACGACTTCCACCCAGAAGCCGAGATTCCCGGTGATCTCCCCCTGCTGTGGCTGGGGGATATGCAAATGCTCGGTCAGGATATAGCCGCCCAGAAAACTCATACCGGTTAACATGCCGATGACAACGAACGACGCATAGAAGTTAGCCATAACATTCAAGCGTGTAACGCCGGGTGCCAGCCAAAGCGGTCCAAAACGATTGTCAGAATCTCTTTGCATTGATTACCCAGCTATCAGTGTTGTTCTTAGTCCGGATGCCCACATAGTATCTGAAAACAACGTGACTGCCACTCTATATCTAAACGGAATACTTGGGGTAACTCCGGACATCAGTATAATGTCTGTAACAACCGATACGGGAAACTGACAATGCTTATAACGATCCTGGCCTCTGCCTTGATAGGCTTGGCCGACGCACCCGCCGCAGAGAATCGAACTCTGCACGACAAATTTTTCACGCTAGACACACATGTTGACGTACTGCGCATTGAGGAAGCAGAAAATAAGAACTACCTGCAACTACCGGATGTGCAGGTCGATATTGCCAGGATGGAAGAAGGCGGCCTGGATGGCGTTTTTTTCATCCTGTTCTCGGCACAAGGTCCGCTGACTCCGGAAGGTCACGCAGCAGCTCAACAGGAAGCATTGGCCCGTTACTCAACAATCCGACGGATGCTGGATCGACACCCGGATCGAATTGAACTGGCCCGCAGCGCAGAAGAAGCACAACGAATAAATGCCGCGGGAAAGCTGGTTGCTTTTCTCGGCATGGAGAATGGTTATCCACTCGCTGGTGATCCCGCAAACCTGAAACAGTACTATGATCTTGGCGTTCGCTATCTCGGCATAACGCATATGGGTCATAACGGACTTGGAGATTCCGCCAACCCGGATCGTAAGAAACGGGAACCTGAAACCGTTCATGGGGGTCTGACGGAGAAAGGTCGGGCTGTGGTAGCCAAGGCCAATCAACTCGGCATCATGGTCGATGTCTCCCATGCTCACCGGGAAACAACTATTGAGATCGCCCGCATTTCCTCAGCACCCGTCATCGCATCACACTCTGCAGTTCGTGGTCTGGCCGATATTTCCCGGAATATGGATGACGATCAGTTGAGGGCTGTAAAGGAATCGGGGGGTGTCGTGCAGATTGTTGCTTTTAATAACTACCTCTTGATACCCCCACCGGAAAGAATGCCGGCCATCATCAAACTGGCGACAGAAGTCGGGCTTAAATTTGGCTCTGGCCGGCCAGATCCGGATTCATTATCGCCAGAAATGCGCAAGAAATATTTAACTGAACTTGCTGTCATCGATAAAAAATGGCCAAAAGTAACCGCAACCGTTGCAGATTTCGTTGATCACATTGACTATGCCGTGCAACTGATCGGTATCGAACATGTCGGCATCGCCTCGGATTTCGGTGGTGGCGGCGGCATCGAAGGATGGCAAGATGCAGCACAAACCCCCAATGTAACTCAAGAATTACTGGCAAGAGGTTACCGCGCAGAAGACATTCGCAAACTCTGGGGTGAGAATCTGTTACGGGTTTTGGCAGACGTCGAACGTCTTTCCCAACAATAATGACCAGACCGGTCTCTATCCAGACTGCCGAAAGTAACGACACTACATCAAAGCAAAGGATGACTTGATGGGTTTACAAAAAATTTCCGGCAGCATACTTTTCTTAAGCCTGATAACCGGTCTTGTCTTGCCTCAACCCGCCCTGGCGGCGGATAATCAACCCACCAAAGCGGTTGACGCGCAGGCACATGTCACCCATCCGCAGCTACGTGTCCTCAACATTAGAAGCATTAGTAATTTTCGCGACCTTGGCGGCTATCTGACCAAAGATGGCCACAGCACAAAATGGCGGAAGATCTTCCGCGCCGGCGATTTATCTCGCTTTTCCGCCAAAGATCAATCCAAAGTCAGTGCTTTAGGGATTCATACGATCATTGATTTCCGCTCGGATGATGAACGTATCAGGGCACCATCGCGCTGGCATGACGAAGAACACCAGCCGACCACAATCCTGTTACCGATTAGCGGAAACGCCGCTGACTGGGGTGCCAAACTTGGCCGGCAACTGCAATCCGGCAAATTCACCCGTGAAGAAATTCGTGCCACTATAATTGATATGTACGGCACGGTACCCCTTGCCAACAAGGCGGAATACCAGGCCCTGTTCACAAATATTCTGACCAGCGACGGCCAACCGGTATTATTCCACTGCACCAGCGGAAAAGACCGCACGGGGATTGGCGCCGCTCTCATCCTGTCTGCCCTCAATGTGCCCCGCAAAACAATTCTTCAGGATTATCTGCTGACAAATGAAGCGGTCAACGTGGAACTGATGTCAAAAACCCTGGCCAAAGTTTTTTCCAGACAATCCGGTCATGATATAGCCCCTGACGCGATCATCCCCCTGCTCACAGTGGAACAGGTTTATCTTGAAACCACATTTTCTGCGATCGATAAAGCTTACGGTTCTATGGAAAACTATTTACGTGACGCGCTGAATTTGACGAGCGCCAAGCAAGCCCAATTAAAACAAGCCTTGCTTAACCAATAAAAAACACATGCCTTTTGGGTCAGACAATCGTCCCCTCAAGGCTGTTCTTGCAGCGCAGAATCAATAGTCGCGATTACCCTTGAACTCAGATCGTAATCAGTCCTGCTGACCGCATCCGGACAGGATGACAATCTGACGATAACCAGTTTTCGGGCCGGATTGATAAACAGGCGCTGGCCGTGAATACCGATTGCCTCAAAGCTGCCGTCAGCATCACCGGCAATGTACCAGAAACTGCGGTATGCGCCATCAGGGTTCCAGCGACCGCGATACTGACCATTGCGCCAGGCTTTGTTACTGCCATTGAAACGGATGTCCGTAATCCATTCTCTTGAAACAATTCTGCGCTCATTCAAGATCCCTTCGTTGAGCACCATCTGGCCGAAACGGGCGAGATCTCTTAGCGTAGCGCCAAAGCCACCCGCAGCGGCCGGGGCAAAAGAACGGTCGGTGGTAAGAAATGCATCACGCTCCTCACCAAGCGCAGCCCACAATCTCCGACTGAGTAGTTCCGCGAGTGGCTCACCCCCTGCCCTTTCCAGCACCCAGCCGACCACCTCAGCGCTTGGTGAGACATACTTGAAGCCACCGGACCAGGCCGGGTCACGGCGCAGAGTTGGCAAAAAATTATAATTACCCTGGGGTGCATGACCACTATCCCCGCTCGACGGCGTCCAGCCAATCGAATCTTTCCAGCGTCGCCACGGACTGTCTGGATTCACGTAGTCTTCATTCCATTCGATCGCAGCCTGCATGTCCAGCAAGTCACGTATGGTGTAACCGGCAAAACCACTGTGTTGCAACTCGGGTACGTATTCTTCCGCTGTCCGGGCAAGATCGAGATCACCATCATCCACCAGGATGCCGGCCAGAATACCGATGACGGATTTTGTAATGGAGTACGTCAGGTGACGGGTCTGCGATCGCATATTATTCAAATAAACTTCAAATACGATTTGACCATTTTGCAAGACAATGAAGCCATCGGTGTATGACGTAGCCAGCCACTGTGCAATGGTCAACCTGTCACCGGTGGCCGAGGTAACCCAGAGAGCGCTCAGATCACGCTTGTGTAACGGCAGTTCGGCAATCGGCCCATCACCACGATAAATCGTTGCAATCGGCAAAATCTGCGGTATGTGCTGCAAAGACCAGCGGTTATACGGCGCCGTCATCCAGTTCGAGAGCGTGACCCGATTATCCAGCGAAACCGGTCTGCCTTGCATAATCCCCAGTTCGGTTGCAGTCTTAACGGCGACTGGCACAGTCTCTGCCCGGTCCTGGTCCATGCTCGGCTGCGCGCGCTGGCGGACGGATAAATCGGATGCCGGGGCTGCAGGGCTGGCAGTTGAGATGGCATCGGTTTTTGCATCGGCCTGGGCCCAGCCGGTCGCCGCGAACAGCAGCGTGGTAAAACAAACGGTGGCGACGTGCAGCAGGCGAATAATACTCATGGTATTAGACTCCAAGGATTATCTTGTTGTACCAGCACTGACGATATCCCCCTCCTTCGCACATTCATCATGACCATAGCGGTGCGGCCGGATCAACACCAGCGCCTGAGGGATTGCGGATCATATAGTGGGCGAGGCAACCGGCGCACAAACCGGCATTCCCACCCGCAGCGCAAAATAAATACCAAACGATTGTGAAAATGAATGCTTCATGCCAATAGCGTTTGAAACAAAGACAATCACCCTACAGCGACCTAACGACAGCCGCCAGTTGCAAACCATCAGGTTCATCGCTGCCCATGAAGTAAATATAATGAAAGTAGTCGCTGACACCAATCCCGGAAAAGCGAAAATCCTGTCGATCTGTCTATATACTGACCGCAATTCATACGTCGATACATACGCAAACACGAACACATGAAACAGGTAACTGCTCCCGTCAGCACAGCAGAACGTGTCCAGGCGCTGGACACCATTCGCGGTTTTGCCGTACTCGGCATCCTGATCATGAACATCTGGTCGTTTTCCGGCCCACAGGAAATCTATGACAACCCGTCGATAGTCGCCGACTGGGGTGGCGCTCCGCTGCAAACCTGGGCCATCGTACATACGTTATTCGAGGGCAGCCAAAGGGCTTTATTCTCGATGCTGTTCGGCGCCGGTATGTTACTCATGGTCAGTCGTCTACAGGCAGCCGCCCCTGATGCATCCATTGGAAAAATCTATTATCGCCGTATCTTCCTGTTGATGGCATTCGGCCTGTTTGATGCATTTGCACTGTTGTGGGTAGCGGATATTTTATTCATCTACGGATTGTGCGGACTGTTGTTATACCCCCTGCGGCAACTGAGCACGCGCGCACTACTGTTGCTCGCGGTTATCGTATTCACAATTCCGGCGACAATACGAACCATTGACTGGCAACAATCCATCCCGCTACAACAGGAATACATTGCGTGGCAGGCTGACCCGGCTGCCGCAGAAAAATCAGATGAAGCCACAGCCGCACGCATGGCCGCATGGGAAGTAAAAGAGAAACGCGCACACCCTGACCTTGCAGACCCAAAAGTTCAGGAATCAATTCGAATTACCGGCAGTGGAGCACTGGGTGAGTTTGTTATCTCACGAATGCAAGTCAGCCTGATATTAATAATCTTCGTCGGCATCAAATCATTATTTCTGGATTCACTGGGTGCGATGCTGCTGGGCATGGCACTGTTTCGCTCCGGGGTACTTACTCTGCAGGCACCGCCCAACACCTACGTGTTGCTGGCGGCACTGGGGTACGGCATCGGCTTACCGGTGGCCGCCTGGGAAAGCAGCGCCATGATCGCCGCGAATTTTGACGCAGTTCTGAAAATGCGCAACCTGATTCATTACGATGTACGACGGATAGCGGTAGGTCTTGGGCACCTCGGCACAATTCTTTTATTTTGCCGGGCGCTGCCGGGTAATTGGCTGATGACACGAATTGCCGCTGTTGGCCGGATGGCGTTATCGAACTATCTTGGCCAGTCAATTTTATGCGGACTGATTTTCTATACGGTAGGCCTTGGGCTGTATGGACAATTCACCGGTTACTACCTGTATCTTGTCGTCGCCGGAATCTGGCTGGTACAGATTGCATTCAGTAACTGGTGGCTGACCCACTATCGTTTTGGGCCCTTTGAATGGGTATGGCGCTCACTGACCTACGGCAAACGTCAGCCATTACGCTGCGCACAGGAAACTCAGCTATAGCAGGTTTATTGGCTGTGCTTACCGCGACTCCAGCCAAAATCACTCAACCACTGCTGCGCCGATTCAGCGGCAGGTTGCTCCAAAGCAGTTGCCATACTGTCATTCCAGCGATTCAGAAAGCCAAATAATCCAATCACACCCAGAATCTCGACGATTTCACCTTCATCCCAATGCTCATGGAGTCGATCAGAAATACTGCTGTCCACACCGTTGGGAATGGTCGACGCCGCCACAGCAAAATCCAGCGCGACTCGCTCAGCGTCGCTGAATGCAGAATGGGTTTGATATTCCCAGATATGTTCCAGCTGTTCACGTTCTGCTCCATAGCGTTCAGCGGCGCGAATAGTATGCGCCTGGCAGTAGTTACAACCTGCAACCCGGCTGGCTACATAGCCGATCAAGCGCTTTAACGCACTCGTCACGCGGCCGTTATTTTCCATCACTGATGTATTGAGACTAATAAATGATTTCGCGATCGCAGGTCGTAATTGCATCGTCAGAACACTATTCGGGCAAAATCCCAGCGTTTCATTAAAAAACTTTGCCAGTTCGCGAACCTCTTCATTAGTGTCCGCAGGCAGTGGATCAATTAAAGGCACAAAGCTCCCCCTTATAATTACCAGGAATGATTACTGGTAGCAGCAACTGACACAAGAACCTGATCAACATGGATCATCAGCCTGGAAATATTGTCAACAACCTGACCGACGATGGTGGAAATCAATTCAGCACATCCGCCTGCAGGACGTAGTGGAGATTAGCAGACACTGTGATCGCTGGCACGGGCGGAAAAATCAAGAAAAAAGCGCGCCCGAAAAAAATTCAGGTAGACCTTATAACTAAAAAGCACACATCATATAACCACAAAATGCACATCATAACCAAGGCGCCACGTGCACCCTGCTATACTTCGCGGCATTATCTCATTCACACTCATCTGATTCTTTATTAAAGAGCCACTCAATAAAGTGTACATGTCAGTTAATAACAATGAATGACAAATCAACAAACCTGAAGATGGAATGGGGTACTGATATGGATTTCGACACCGCCTTCCAATTGCTGGTATCGGAGGTCTTTCGCTTTCGCGGCGCATTGCTGTCCGCCGGGGATCAGGCGACCCGGGATCTGAACATAACAGTGGGTTGCTGGCAGGCCATGGCAGTAATCCGCGATGAAGCGATGACAGTAGCCAATATTTCCAGGCGCCTGGGACTTACACGCCAGAGCGTACAACTTAGCGTAAACCGCTTGCGCGATCAGAAACTGGTGGAATCCATACCTAATCCCAACCATCGTCGGGCGCCACTCATTCAGTTAACAAGCAACGGAATCAAGACCATGGATATTCTGCGCAAACGGCAGAGTCAAATGGCGGCAAGATTCACCCAGAATCTGGATCATTCGATTGAGAGTTTGCTAACTCTGGCTGAAGATCTCAGTAAAATGCGAGAAAAGGCGTTGGAACTCAAGGAGAACAATACAATCAGGAAAAAACGCTAAGGCCTTATCACCTGGAAACTACCAACTAAAAGTCCGGATTTTTTTAATCATCGTGATTAATACAGGCAAGATGTAAGAACAGCACTCAATCCTGAAGATAATTATCGAGGTTGTATTGCTCTGCTGATGGTATGTCCGGTCGCCGCATGGCGGTTCGCTGCGCCAGCGGCGCCGTCGCATCAAAACCAAACCGTATCACGGAAGCCCCCCGCCCCGTCTGATCCTCGTGGGCAGAAAATTGACTGATATGAATCGTTCGACTTGCGATCGCCCATTCAACATCCTGATGATCGCGGATATCGACATCAGTATCGACGACAACTACCCGTTGCATCAACATCGACATCGGGAATCTGCCAATCTGCATTGCGAATACATCATTGATGATCGCATCCGGCTGATCATCAGACGTTTTATCGACCGATACGGCAACCTGTCCGCGCATCCCCATGCGTCGCGGGGTCATGTCGGCAAAAACATCCCGTACGTTCGGATGCCTGGCGTGCAATCGCTCGAGGATCGTAGTACGCAACCGGTAAGCCATCAGGCTGCCGAGTTGGTTATGCTCCCGCCCCATACCGGCCATGATCACATGAAACCGGGCATCACGGCGATGAGTGATAGCATCGATGGTCGCAACCGGTGATGTGGTCTGGCCATATTGATCGCCATACTCACCCATCGTGTTATCCACCCAGGTCTCGGGATCAACCGTCACCTCGATCACAACCTCCGCATCGGCCGGCACCATGATGTCGCTGGTCTGGCATTTAACCAATGCAATCGGCGCACGTTGCAGTGCCCCAGCCACATCAATATCCGCAATACCTGCCGGAATATCTGCTGCCGCGGCAATCTGCAAAGAGGGCGTAACACCAACAGCCACAGCCATCTGC
>PBZD01000110.1 GCA_002729875.1 Chromatiales bacterium
AAATATAAAGCAGCCATATTCGCCTGAACCGCCTGGTTAAACCTGATACCAAATTAATATTTTTAGTGAACATCACACGCTTTCAGATTCGTGTGATAACGCCGATCGAGATGACCCGATGCTCCTGAATGAGATCATATCTGTAGCCCTTAAATCCATTCGGCCGGACCCCATCGAAGCACTCCGTTACAAATAATGGCCCGCTTCCCCGCCTCCCCGATCGCCGGCGCCGGCCTTGGCCTGAGATCCCGGCACTACCGGGAAATCCTGGACACCAGACCCGCCATCCCCTGGTTCGAGGTTTTGTCGGAAAATTATTTTGGCGCCGGCGGCCTGCCCACCTATCACCTCGAACGGGTTCGCGAGCTTTACCCGGTTACGCTGCACGGTGTCGGCATGTCACTCGGCTCAGCCGATCCGCTGAACTTCGAGTACCTGGCCAGGCTCAAGAAACTCGCCGAACAAATCGAACCCGCTCATATCTCGGATCACCTGGCATGGATCTCTATCGACGGCCGTCATGTCCATGATTTACTGCCAATACCATACACAGAAGAAGCGCTGGTACATTTCACCGAGCGGGTCTGCCAGGTACAGGATTTTCTCGGTTGCCGTCTGCTGATCGAAAACCCGTCCAGTTACATGGGCTACAAAGAGGTCGATATGACCGAGTGGGAGTTTATAGCAGAGTTGGTCAAACACGCCGACTGCGACCTGTTGTTCGATGTCAACAATGTTTATGTCAGCAGCCAGAATCATGGTTTCGACCCGTATGAGTATCTGCAAGCACTACCCGGGGATCGAGTGCGGGAAATTCACCTGGCCGGCTACGAGGAACAGGATAGCTACCTGTTCGACACGCACGGTTACCGGGTACACCCGCCGGTCTGGGAACTGTACAGGAAAACAATCAAACATCTGGGCCCGGTAGCAACGCTGATCGAATGGGATAACGATATTCCCGAATTCGAGGTGCTGGTTGACGAAGCCAACAAGGCGCAGAAGGTGATGAGTGACAGGGAAACAGCCGCATGACCTCACTACTCGACATGCAACGCATGGTCCGCGACGCGGTATTTGAAACCGGGGAGGACGGTCCTGCACTTGCAGCCATCAGCGAACACATCAATCCCAGTAACGGCTTTACAGCAGCCGAACACCTGCTGATATACCGCCGCGCGATACTTGGCACACTGGTTCGCGCGCTTGCTGCGATCCACCCGGTCTGTAAACGACTTGTCGGGGAAGAGTTTTTTGATGCCATGAGCCGCATCCATGCCCGGCAAACACCGTCGGAATCACCCGACCTCGGTGACTACGGGGAAAGTTTCGCTGACTTCATCGCCGGCTTCGAGCCGGCCGCCGATCTTGTCTACCTGGCCGATGTGGCGCGGCTTGAGTGGTTTTGGCACCGCGCATTTCACGCCCCGGATGAGGATAGCATCAACGTTAGGGCGCTTGCTGAAGTCACCGAACCGGATATGGAGAATATTATCTTCAGACTACCCGTCTCGGCTCATCTGCTCACCTCAGACTACCCGGTACAGCGTATCTGGCAAGTCAACCAGGACGACTGGACCGGCGACCAGGCCGTTAACCTTGACGAAGGACGGGTTCGGCTGATTGTCTGGCGGCGCGGGCACGAAATGCGCATCGACACACCGGATGCAGCAGCCTGGTCGCTGCTGAGCAGAATTAACGCGGGCCAGTCACTCGGCGAAATCGGCACCGCAGAAGATTTGCACAACCTTGATGAGCTACTGCCGCATTGCGTGGAGAACGGCTGGATTGCTGGCTTCGAACTGCAGCACTGAACCGGCCCACGGCGCGCTGTTGCCTGCGGCAACACAACTCCCCATGCCAGCCCGCTTTTCGGTATCATCACTGCACAGATTGAACATGACATCGAACCCGACTGATTTTAACTGTATCTATCCGCCAGAATTCATACTGCATCTGAAGACAAACCCATGAAATACGATATTCTTGTTGTCGGCGCAGGTCCGGCCGGACTCAGTTTTGCCCGCTCACTCAAAGACTCCGGGCTGAACATTCTTATTATTGAAAAATCATCCATGGATGATCTGCGTAATCCGATACCGGACGGCCGAGAGATCGCGTTGACCCACTTGTCTGTCCAACTGATGCGGGAACTTGATGTCTGGCAACGCATTCCGGCCGAATCGATATCACCGATAGGTGAAGCCAAGGTTCTGAACGGTAATTCGCCCTATTTTCTCGATTTTGACAGCAAAAACGTTACCGGTGATGCGCTCGGCTACCTGGTGCCAAACTACCTGATTCGAAAATCTCTGTTCGAAGAAGCCAAGCCGCTGACAAATGTACGCATCGAAACGGAAACGGCTGTAGAGAGCCTGCACACCGACAGTCAGGGCGGCATCGTCAAGCTGGCTAACGGCGAGACCCGTGCAGCAAAGCTAATCGTTGCCGCAGACAGCCGTTTTTCCGTAACCCGCCGGGAAATGGGTATCAGCGCAAGCATGACGGATTTTGCCAAGACCGCCATTGTTTGCCGGATGGAACACGACCTGCCGCACGAACAGGTTGCCTACGAATGCTTCCATTATGGCCGGACACTGGCGATCTTACCGATGGCCGGCAACCTGTCATCAATCGTCATTACCGTCAACAATGAACTGGCTGAACAAATCGTCAATATGAGCGAGGAACAGTTCAATATCGATATCCAGCAGCGCTTTGGCAACCAGCTCGGTGAAATGCGTTTGGTCGGCGAACGCCACTCTTACCCGCTGATCGCCGTACACGCCAACAAATTCTTTGCCAACCGCTTTGCCCTGATCGGTGACGCAGCCGTCGGCATGCATCCGGTCACCGCGCATGGCTTTAACCTCGGTCTCAGGGGCCAGGCAACCCTGACGCGTGAAATTCGACGCGCTGCCTCCCATGGCGGAGACATTGGCGCACGACGCGTACTGGCAAAATATGAACGCCAGCACATGCGCATCACGAAACCGATGTACTGGGGCACAAACGGTATCGTCGGCCTGTTCACTGATGAACGACCACCGGCCAAGGTACTCCGAAATATTGCCTTGCGAGTTGCCAACAACCTGCCACCGATCAAACGCATCATCAAGAACCGGCTGACAGAAATCTCTCCAACCCGTTGAGGCTGACCCTCACACTCATTATTTGCCTGATCTACGGCTGTTCAGTGCCGCCAGACAAAACGGATCCTGCCAACATGCCGACTCCACCCGTCGCCGACATACGCCCGTTTGCAATCACCTCGCCACATGGGTCGCGCACCGATAACTACTACTGGTTACGCGATGACGAGCGCAAGAATGCCGATATGCTGGCCTATCTCGAGGCCGAGAACCGCTACTCAGCCAGGATGTTTGCACCCCTGCAACCCCTGCAGAACCGACTCTATAAAGAGATCATCAGTCGCATCCAGAAAGACGATTCATCAGTCCCGTATCGTTTCCATGACTACTATTACTACACGCGGTTTGAGGCAGAGGGTGAGTACCCGATTCATGCCCGCAGGATGGGATCCACGCAGGGTTCCGAGGAAATCCTGCTGGACGGTAACCAACTGGCAGAAAATGCCGATTATTACTCGATCGGAAACTACGAAATCAGCCCAAACAACCAGTTGCTGGCCTGGGCCGAGGACACCACTGGACGCCGGCAATACACGATCAGGTTTAAAAACCTGGCAACCGGCGAAACATTGCCGGATGTCATAACCGGCAACCAGTCATCACTGGTCTGGGCAAATGACAATGAAACGCTCTTTTACATAGAGAGAGATCCAACAACCCTGCTCGGTGTTCGCGTCAAGCGTCACCGACTCGGCACGGATCCTGGCGACGATGCTATCGCCTATCAAGAGCAGGATGACTCTTTTTACATGTCGCTAAGCCGCAGCGGTGATGAACGTTATATCGTGTTACACCTCGGCAGTACCGTTGCCGATGAAATCCGTTTCCTTGCGGTCGAAAGGCCCGCCGATGAATTCAGCGTATTACACCCCCGGCAACGTAATCATGAATACGATGCCGATCACAGTGGAGATCACTGGATCATTCGCACCAACTGGCAAGCCGAAAACTTTCGCCTCATGGCTGTTATTGACGGTCACACACAGGATCGTGAGCAATGGCAGGAACTGATAGCACACGACGAACAAGTTTATATAGGTGAGTTCGACATATTCGATGATTTCCTCGTCATTGCCGAACGCCGGGACGGCCTGCGCACCCTTACAGTATGCGACCGAAAAGGTCGCCCGCTATTCCCGGTCGCTGCAGATGACCCGGCCTATGTCATGGATTTTGATACCAACATGGAATCAAACACGGACTGGCTACGCTATAGCTACTCCTCGCTGACGACACCGGAAACAATTTACGAAATCAACATGCACACTTACGAACGCCGGATGCTGAAACAACAGGCGATACCCGGCGGCTTCGACTCTGGCAACTACCGCAGTGAACGCCTCTGGGTCACTGCCCGTGACGGTACTCGCATCCCCGTATCGTTGTTGTACCGCAAGGAATATGTGCAGGATAAATCGGCACCGCTCTACCTGTATGCCTATGGAGCCTATGGCCTCTCCACGGATCCTGCATTCGATGACGGGATACTAAGTCTCGTCGAGCGTGGTTTCGTGTATGCAATCGCCCATGTTCGCGGCGGTCAGGAACTCGGACGGCACTGGTATGACAGCGGAAAACTGCAGCATAAAATCAACACCTTTACGGATTTTATCGATGTCACGACATCCCTGGTCGACAGCAGCCATGTCGATCCGCGGCGGATCGCAATCTCAGGAGGCAGCGCCGGTGGCCTGCTAATCGGTGCCGTCGCCAATATGCGACCGGACTTGTTCCACGCGGTGGTTGCCGATGTCCCGTTCGTTGATGTCATCACCACCATGCTCGATGCGAGCATCCCGCTAACCACCAATGAATATGATGAATGGGGCAATCCTGAAAACCGTGAAGACTATGAATACCTGCTGCGTTACTCGCCCTACGACAACGTCCGGGCACAGGACTACCCGGCCATGCTGGTCACCACCGGCCTGTGGGACAGCCAGGTGCAATACTACGAACCCGCCAAGTGGGTAGCTAAACTGCGCGCCACAAAAACCGACCACAACCCGTTAATCCTGCACATCAACATGGATGCCGGCCATGGCGGACAATCAGGACGCTTCCGCCGCAACAAGGAGTTGGCGATGGAGTATGCGTTTATTCTCGATCAACTCGAGATAAGTGACTAACACCCAGCAACCGGCAGGCGTGACTTCAACCACGATCGCCTTTTTCCCCAGACTCGTACCACCAAACCGTCCAGAGAAACAGCACGGGAGAAAACAAAAAATCCGGACCCGCAACTACGCCCGTGCCATCCGCCTACTCCGCTCAATCTGCAGACCAAACCAGACAAAACCAAGTATGGCAATCACGATGTTCGACGTTGCCGAAGCAATAAAAATACCATTCATACCAATCAGCCACTTACCCAGCAGCGCCAATGGCAAGAATAATATGATTGTTCGTGATGCCGACATCACTACAGCGGGCAGCGGATAGGCCATACCGTTGAATGACGCACAGGTCGCCATGACCATGCCATAGCCGCCGTAACTGATAGACATGATCCACAAGTAGTTAACAGCCACTTTACGAATCACATCATTATCGCTAAATAACCCCGTCAACGGATAGGCAATCACAGCCAATACGACGGTCAGGCTCAACCCGAACAACAGGCAAAATTTTGCAATCACCTTGCGCGCCTCAGCCACCCGATGCAGCTTCCCGGCAGCATAATTCTGTCCGATAAACGGACTCGTGACGGCGGAAAGCGCATAGAACGCGATCAGGCACATCGGCTCGACACGCATCGCAATGCCGAAGCCGGCGATGGCATCGATACCAAAGCCAGCAACCATGGCAACAATAACCCCATTGGCTATCGGCACAATTGCATTCGTAAGCATGGCCGGGAAGCCCACATGCAGCATCTGCCGCCATGAATAAAGAATCTTGCCAAATGCTGCAAAGGGGGTCGCAAATATTCTGAGACGGGTGTGCAGATACACCAATGTTGCGACCAGTATGCTCAAGTTCGCAATCAGGGTTGCCAGTGCCGCCCCGGCAATCTCCATGCGCGGAAATCCAAACCAGCCAAAAATGAAAATCGGATCCAGCAGGGCATTGATCACGGCGGCCGCGGTGATGATCTTGCCTTCAATCAATGAATTGCCACGTGCGCGCATTGAGGCCAGGCATGTCCACAGTACCGCTGCGGCAGGCTCGGCAAAATACCAGATGGACATGTAATCATCGATCAACGGCAATAAATCGTCTGTTGCACCAAGCAGACGGAAAATCGGCTTAATCATGAATAACCCGAGCATGCACAGAATCAAGCTGACAACACCGGCTAGTAATGCCGTATCGGTTGTCTGGCGACGCGCGGTTAACGCATCATTCCTGCCGATTGCTCGAGATATGCAGGAGGCCGCCCCGGCCTCAAAGCCGATGATAATGCTACTCAGAAACCAGATAATCGGAAACGTAAAGCTGATCGCTGCCAGTGACGCATCACCCAATTGCGACACAAAAAGCAGATCAACCGCATCGAAGGAAATAATTGCCACCAGTCCGATTGCCATTGGCGTCGCCTGACGCCGCAAACGGCCGGCAACCGATCCGGTAGTCAAATCTACAGACACATAAATTCCTTATGCAAATAAAGAGCCGCAGTCGATATCAAGCCAGGTCGGAACTGACCCGCTTAAATTTTCCACCTCTGTCGAAGCGCCAGATACCTTCGTGCAACTCAAATAGCTGATTCGGTAACGCATCAGCCAGATGCCGTCCGAGTTGTTTGGCCACGACATCGGGTTGTGCCGATTCAAAGTACAAACATATTGAACCATCACTATTCTGATGCAACCGCCAGGCATCCAGATGTGGAATTTGCTCAAACTGAAAACTTAACGGTGACACACGCTGGCCGTCATGGGCGATCACCCAATCATCGCGACGGGCATGCTGAATCGTGATTGTCGGTAAACGAATCTTGCAATCTGCAGCTACACTATCGAACGATACGATATCGCCAAGCCGGTAACGCAACAGGGGTTGTGAAGACACAAATAAGGGCGTTACCAATAAGCCGTCAGCATCTGCCTCCAGCACGATCTCATCAACATTGGCATGGTAACGCCGACACAGCGGACATTGCCATGCAAGCGCTCCGGATTCTGTAGAACCATAACGATCAAGGACCGTAGCGCCAAATGCATCATGCATGGTCTGGCGCCATTCCGGCTGCAGAAATTCCCCACCCGGGGCCAGGTAACGAACCCCCAGGTCACGCAATGAATCACCAGCCTGATCGATGAATCTCACAATACCGCTGGAAATCCCCCGAATCAGTTGCGGACGCAATGATCGCAACAAGCTATGGATCTGCCCTGTTTCCGCAGCCACCCCGGCAAACCACGTCCGATAAAGGACACCGCCATAGGTGAATAATTTTGGCGCCATTCCCGCCTCTGCACACCAGTTACCATCGACGAACACAACCTGGTGAACTTCAGCAGGCAAATCATAAAATAGTTGTGGACGGTACAAAAGTGCGCGCCGAAAGCGTCGCTCCCGCAGATTGTTGCGGATTGAAACCTGAAACCCACTGGTACCCGAAGTCCGGGCTTCACGGATCGAATCATCCGTCGATACCGGCACCTCGGCAACTTCTGATTTTCCAAGTGGCCGAACCTTCTCCCATGCCTGCACAGGATCGATTCGGTCTGAGTAAAAAAAACTATGATTACGAAACCAGTTCAGAATTGCAGGGTGATCGTACTGCTTCGCTGCCGTTAATGACCGCTCTCGCAACAGCGATGCCCACATCGCCTCGGGCGCATGAATGATGGAGTTGCTAGCTGGCATCGAGGTCGTTCTCACTATAGCTGTGACACAGCATATATAGACAAGTATGCACGGCGGTCAGCCAAGCCAATACTCGCGCCCGTAAGCTAATTACGGTAACCTTGAATTTGACCGCTGAATGGTCGCCAAACAAGATGCATCGATCTCTGGTTAGCATTGGCGGTTAAAAGATTCAGGAATGCTTGGATTGCGGAGATCATTAAATGACCAATCGAATTTTTCTGCTCGTTACAGGTATCATTTTTTCACTGACTAGCACAGTCATGCTCATGACGGTTCCACGTGTTGCCGGAGCACAGATTGAAGAAATCGTAGTTACCGCAAGAAAAAAAGAAGAAAGTCTGCAAGAAGTTCCACTATCAATTAGTGCTTTTTCCAGCAAGCAGATGCGTGAACGCGGCATCAGTAACAACTACGACGTTGCGAGTTTTACACCCAACTTTAATACCGTAAGGCTGGTCGGACGGGACAATGACCGACCGACGGTTCGCGGCATGGCGAATCCAGGCAATCGTGGTGAAGCCAATGCATCTTATTTTATTGATGGCACCTTTGTTGCACGTTCAATTGCAACGGCAACAATCGCTTCCATGGAACGTGTTGAGGTCTTGCGTGGCCCGCAATCCGCACAATTTGGTCGTGCAACTTTTTCAGGTGCCATTAATTACATCACCCGAAAACCGACTAATGACTTCACCGGTGAAGTCAACGTACGCTCAGGATCCAGTGAAGACTATCAATTTGGCGCATGGGCCAGCGGACCAATTCTTGAGAACAAATTGCTGTTTCTACTGTCCGGTTCCTGGGAGCACTATGGAGGCCAATGGAACAATAACCTGCAACCAAATACAGCTTTCACACAACCGGCGTTGCCGGATCCTTATGTGGGCCAGAATACTCAGGGTGACACGAGTCCCCTCGGTGAAGAGGAAACAATGGATTTCCTGTTCAAGCTAACATGGCTGCCTTCGGAGTCTACAGAAATAAATATAAAAGCCAGTTATACGGATGCAGATGACAGCCATTGGCCGAACAACGCCTTCACTACGTTGAATTGTCAATTACCGGACAATCCTGACGATCCATGGTATCGAACCAGTCAGGGTACATATTGCGGCGTTATGAAGATTGATGGCACCGACAATCGCAAAAACATCCCGGACATTAGAAACGGGTTTGTAGTAGAGCCCTTTATGGGAAATTTGACCGATGCGGAAAAGGTCGCAGCGGGCGTAAAGCCCGGACAGCGACGGCAGACGACCCGATTACTGGGTGAGTGGGTCCAGGAAATTTCCGGCTTTACATCCACACTGAGAGGATCTTACAGTTTTGACGATTTTGAATCGGCCTATGATCTTGATCATCAGGAGGTCAGGGCAATCTGGGGCCTGTTTAACTTCAATAACTTATTTGAAACGGAAGATTATTCGTTTGAATACTCGATTCAATCACCGGAAGAAAAGCCAAGCAGATGGAAATTGGGAGTTTATTACTTTAGCAAGGATCTTACCGATCATCAGCGCAGCATTGCAGGTCCACTGACCGTATGGGGAACATCTCCCGGCGCATTATTTCAGGATCCCAGGCTGCAGGAAACTGACAACAAGGCCATATACGGCGGCATCAGTTTCGACCTTGCAGATGGATGGACAGTGGATTTCGAGGGTCGTTATGCCGAGGATGAGCTGAAAATCACCAGCGGTCAGCGCAACATGAGTAATGAGCCGTCTCCGGTACATGACTCATTGACCTATTCGGCCTTCACCCCACGGGTGACACTGAACTGGCAGGCGACCGATGAGCTGATGGCCTATGTGCTGGTTGCCAAGGGCACAAAACCGGGTGGCTTCAATGCCGACTATTACCGCTCGGATATATTCTTTGAATACACCGATTATCTGGTCAACTGCGACCCGACCAATCCCGGCTCACCTCCCAATACCATTCCATTGGCCAATTGCGCAGAAACCAAGGATAACCTGGTCTTCAAGGAGGAGGAACAATGGACCTACGAAGCCGGCTTTAAGAGCACCTGGTTCGATCAACGCGTTAAGCTGAATCTGTCTGCTTTCTATATTGATTGGATGAACCAGGGACTGTTTACACGCACGGTGCTACCTAATAGTTCCGGCTCAGTCAACACGAGCACAATTCTGGCCAATGCCGGCAAATCCCAGGTAATCGGCATGGAACTCGAATCGAATTATGCTGTAAACGAAAATTTATCGCTGTTTGCCAACTATGGATATAACCGTGGCGAGTTCAAGAAAGGCAAGGATTCTGGCTATGCCCTGTTGACCGGCGGAGATGGGAATCTGGCCGGAAACGAAATACCCGCTTCGCCGAATCATTCCGTAGTGTTTGGATTTGATGCAAGCTCACAATTAAGCGCCCGCATAGATGGTTTTGCGCGCAGTGATTTCCTTTATGAGTCGGAAAGATATGGCTCATCATCAAACTTCGAAATCCTGGGCGAACGTAAAATTGTAAATTTTCGTATGGGCCTGAGATCCGACCAATGGACCCTGACATTTTATGTGCGCAATTTAACCGATGACGATACACCGTTGTCTATATTTGACTTTGTTAATTTTGCTGCCGATCCAATCGTAACACCCGACTACCCGGCCGATCACCCAACCAAGCCGGGCCAGGAAGCTGCCAATAATGGTGAGTATCCGAATATGTATGCCCTTAACCCACAGCGTGGCCGGGATATTGGTATGGAGTTTCAGTGGCATTTTGGAAATTAATCACAATAAAAAAACCCCGGCAGGGAAAGCGGGGGTTCAGGGATGATTGTGGCTGAAGAGAATACTTCCTGACCACGGTTGATACTCTAACTCTGCCCCTGTTACAGGCAGGTGGTAAGAATATTAATCATAATTCATGATTTAAGCCTGCTGCAGGTACAGGTCATGCTCTGCGCTATCCCCCTAACACTCCAACCCGTTCAGCCACAGATAAATTACAGGCTGTTACCGTGCTTCGGTATGCGGTCTCTCGTATCCAACCCGGCGGCGAACCCATATTGCGGTCAGGCACACGGCAAAATTAAGCACACCGACGACAACGAACGGCGCCCCCGGCATCCACGCATCAAATACAACACCGCCAATGAAAACAATGCACAATATGCCAATCGACCCGCAGAAATTGAACAATCCGAGGATCGATCCGCGAATGTCCACCGGAGCGCTCTGACCAATCAATGCTGCTCCGGACATGATTGCGCTGAACTCACCTACACCCAACAGGATGGCGGCCGGAATAAACGCCGCAACGATCGGACTGGGAGAAAAACCGACCCAAAAGTAAGCAATCGAGGCGATGAGCAGTGCCAGGCATACGGCTGACAATCGATCCCAGCGATCCAGCACAAACCCCCAGACAGGCGCCCAGAATAAACTTGACCCCTGGATAATGATAATAAAGGTGGCAGCTTTCCGGATCGCTTCTTCCAGCGCCAGCCCCTGCATTTGTCCTGCCTGGTTAGCCCACAATGCGAAAAACGTTGAAATAACGACCAGATCGCCACGCGCCACAAAGGCCGTCAGGCAAGCTACCATGATACGGGGATTCTGTCGCGCTGCTTGCAGGGCTTCATGAATTAATTCAGCCAGCGGTTGCTGCTGCTGTT
>PBZD01000111.1 GCA_002729875.1 Chromatiales bacterium
AGAGAGACATGCCGAAACCCGATTTGAGCAGCCAGTTTGCCGGCAGCACGCTCATGCTCGGCGAAGTGATAGGCATGCATGAAGCAGATCGCCACCGAGCGAAAGCCCTGCTGGTAACAGGTGTTGAGATCGATCGTCAGGCGGTCAAGGTCAAGTGGCTGCAGAATGTTGCCCTGCGCATCAATTCTTTCGTCGGCGCCGATGACTGCGCCATAAGCGGGTTCGGGCAGCTGAATGTCGAGGGCGAAAATATCCGGGCGGGTCTGGTAGCCGATGCGCAGTGCGTCCTCGAAGCCGGCGGTAATGACCAGCACCGTCGGTTCGCCGTCGCGTTCCAGCAGTGCATTCGTCGCCACGGTGGTACCCATGCGAATGGCATCAATTTGCAGAGGTGATTCGGCCGCCGCAAGGATTTCAGTAATACCGGTTACCGCTGCATCGGTGTAGCGACCGGGGTTTGCCGACAGTAATTTGCGGACCAGCAGGTCCCCGGCCGGGTCACGAGCAATGATATCCGTGAAAGTACCGCCGCGATCGATCCAGAATTGCCAGCCACTATGCGACATCAAGCTAATGTAGCATGATGTTTTATCGGACGATGTAAGTGAACATATTTAATGGGCGAGGTTTCAAGCGGATCATTTCAACGTGTCTGGAATGTTGTTGCGGTCATTCCTGCAGGGTGCGTAGTGAGTTATGGGCAGGTGGCTGAGCTGGCAGGCCTGAATGGTGGTGCGCGTCGGGTTGGCGGTGCGCTTGCCAAGGCCCCCGATAGAGGCAGTTTGCCCTGGCATCGCATTATCAAGGCGGACGGCAAGATAGCGATGCCCGTAGGCAGTGCCGGGCGGCAGGAACAGATCAGGCGACTTGAGTATGAAGGTGTGGTGGTCGTCAATGGTCGCGTTGATATGCAAAAATTTCAGTGGCAACCGGATATGGACGAGTTGATCTGGGGTCCCCTGGGGTTTCCCGGTACGCCGGAGGATAGTGACTTATGACAATCAAACTGGTGTGTTTTTCCCACGGACAGGAGAGCGGGCCATGGGGAACAAAAATTTGTGCCATGGCGGACGTTGCCCGTGCCGCAGGCTGGAAGGTTGAGTCGCTTGATTATCAGGGGATCGAAGATGCGCGCGTGCGCGCTGACCAGCTGGTCGAGTACTGCCGGAGTCAGGGCGCGCCGATCGTACTCGTCGGCAGCAGCATGGGTGGGTATGTTGCAACCGCAGCGGCATCACGTGTCGGTGCACGCGGCCTTTTTTTGCTGGCTCCGGCGCTGTACATGCCGGGATATGGGGAATACATGCCGGATCCGTTGCCGGATTGTCCAACCATGATTGTGCATGGCTGGCGCGATGATGTGGTGCCGCATGCAGGAAGTATTCGCTATGGCAACGAGACCGGTGCCAGTGTCATATTGCTCGAAAGTGACCACCGGCTGACTGCAAGTATCAATGCCATTAACCGGTTATTCAGTAATTTTCTGACGGATCTTGAGGCTGGAGACGGGCTATGACTTTATTTCTCTATCGGCCTAGATCTTCCCGGCTGGTCTGATCGGCTGTGATGCCAGTGAGTCCGAATACAGCCCGGTATTAACCGCTTGTCGCTGCAGCAAGACCGGCCAGGGTGGGGTGTTCGGACACGATCAGGTATGTCGGTATCGATTCCAGATAATCGCCATAGCGACCTTTGGTTTCGAAACGTCGGCGAAAACCAGATGCCGCAAATAGCTCGGCATGGCGTGGAATTATGCCGCCGCCGATGTAGACACCGCCTAATGCGCCCATTGTCAGCGCAAGGTCAGCTGCAATGGTGCCGAGTAACTCGAAGAATATGTTAAATGTTGCCCCGGCCTGCTCGTCGCCGTCCTCCGCTTGTGCCGCAATTCTGGCTGCTTTGATTGCCTTGGATTTGTGCAGCGTCATGTGTAGTAGTTCAAGGCCCGGACCCGAGATCAGGCGCTCGGCTGAACAATGCCCGAAACGCTCGTAAAGTTCTTTGATTAACTCGGCTTCTTGTGGCGTTACAGCCGGCAGTGTTACATGTCCGCCTTCTCCGCTGATGGCCTGCCAACCATCATGTGTGGATATCAGGCTGGCGACACCCAGACCGGTACCTGGTCCGAGCACTGCCTTGGGTTGATTGGGTGCGGCGTTACCGCCACCCACTTGCCGGATATCATCGGGGGTAAGGTTGGGCAAACCAATAGCCAATGCTTCAAAATCATTGAATAATTGCAGTTGCTCCAACCGTAAAGACCGGCGCAATGATTCAGTTGAAAACTGCCAGTCGATATTGACCATTTGTATGCTGTCTGCCCGTATCGGTGCGGCAACGGCGAACTTGCCGGATACAGGTCTGCAGTCGGGTGGCTGAGATTTGATGTAATGGGCCAGCAGTTCGGTCAGGTTGGCAAAACTGCGGTTTTTGAATACCTGGATCTTGCGCGGAGCGTTATCCGTCCCAACGAGGGCGCAGCGTGTGTTGGTCCCACCAATGTCGGCCAGCATACAGGTCATGTTCCGGACTTCACTTCAGGTTCTCACGTGCCTGCATCAGTGCATCTACGAAGTGGGTTCGCCATGTTGTGATGTCATTACGCCTGAGAATTTCAATCATGCTGGCGTGGCGTTCTTTACGCTCATTCAGCGGCATGGTGAGTGCCACCTGGATACCGTTTGCAACACCGTCAATATCGTAAGGGTTAACCAGTACGGCATCGGTCAGTTCACTGGCGGCACCGGCCAATAGCGACAGCACGAGTACTCCGGGATTGTCCGGATCCTGGGAGGCAACAAATTCCTTGGCGACCAGGTTCATGCCGTCACGAATTGGTGTGACCAGGCCGACCGAGGCTTCATGAAAAAATTCCATCAATGTCGGACGGTCGAAGGCCCGATTCAGATAACGGATAGGAATCCAGTCGATGTCGGCGAATTCACCATTGATTTCGCCGGTTGCCTGCTCCAGCGTGTGACGAATATCGTCGTATGCGCGTATCCCGGCACGGGTTTTCGGGGCGATCTGGATATAGGATACCTGGCCGCGATTCTCCGGGTAATTCTGAAGCAGGCGTTCGATTGCTCTGAACCGTTCCTCGAGGCCCTTGCTGTAATCAAGCCGGTCAACACCGATGATCAGGTTACGGTCATGCAGGTGATGAATCATGCGCTTCGTGTTGTCGCTCTGGCGTGCGGTCGATGCCAGTTTATAGCAGTTATCGACATCGATACCGATCGGAAAAACATCTGCACGAAAGTGCCGGTCAGGCGAATTGTTGCGGCGGTCCGCTTTGTGAATGCCGCCGATTTCTTTCTGGTTGATTGCTTCGTTGAAAGCAGCCAGATCCCCAGGGGTATGAAAGCCGATAACGTCATAGGCGCATAGATTGCGCAGCAGTTGGGTGTAAACAGGGAGTACGCGCAGGACCTCGATATCGGGAAACGGCACGTGCAGAAAAAAGCCGATCGGGTTTTTGATGCCGGCCAGGCGTAATTCGGATGCGAGCGGGATCAGGTGATAGTCGTGTACCCAGATTATATCGTCAGGCTGTAGCAGGGGCAGAAGTTTGTTCGCAAACAGCGTGTTGACATGCCGGTACTCTTCATACTCGCGGCGGTCAAAGCGGAAGAAACCAAGCAGGTAATGGCAGATCGGCCACAGGGAAGTGTTGCTAAAGCCATTGTAAAACTTGTCAAATGAGACTGCATTCAGGTCAATCGTGGCATAGGTGATGTTACCGACTTGTTCTATTTTCGGGTCACCAGGTTCACCGTCGGTTGTTTTGCCGTTCCAGCCAAACCAGACGCCGCCGTGTTCCTTCAGGGCGGACAGCACACCGATGCTCAGGCCCCCGGCGGACTTCGATTCGATGGTTGGCTGGGCAACACGATTTGAGACGGCAACCAGTCGTGTCATAGCGCATCTTCCCACGAGCAACTCAGACGCCGGGCTGCATTAATAATACCTACCAGGCTGTAGGTTTGCGGGAAGTTGCCCCATAACTCACCGGTGGTCGGGTCGAGATCTTCGGACAACAGGCCAAGACTATTACGGCAGCTGAGCATTTTCTCGAACAGTTCACGCGCTTCGTCGGTTCTGCCGATTGCGGCCAATGCATCTATATACCAGAATGTGCAGATGTTAAACGCGTTCTCCGGTTCGCCGAAATCATCTGCAACACCGTAACGCATCAAGTGGTCACCACGGCGTAGTTCGGTTTCGATCGCAGCGACAGTGCTTAGGAAACGTGGGTCACTGGCCTTGAGGAAACCGAGGTTTTGCAGCAGCAACATTGAAGCATCCAGTTCGGAGCGGCCAAAGCTTTCGGTAAAGGCTTGTTTTTTATCATCCCATGCTTGAGTACAGATCTCGGTATGAATACGGTCAGCGGTTGTCTGCCAGTAATCAGTTCGATCGGCAATCTCCAGCTTTCTGGCGATTTTTGCCAGGTGATCGCATGCGGCCCAGCACATCACTGCCGAGAATGTGTGTACTCGTTCACGGCCACGGTATTCCCAGATGCCGGCGTCGGGCTGGTTGTAAAGTTGAGCTGCGCGTTCACCGAGAATCTCGAGACGGTTAAAATTGTCAATTGTGCCGGGGTCCGGTACGCGTTGATCGAAAAAATACTGTGTTGATGCCATCACCACAGCCCCGTAAACATCATTCTGGGTTTGTAAGTAGGCCTGATTGCCTACCCGCACGGGGCCCATACCACGATAACCGGGCAAACTGTCAACAATGCGTTCAGTCAGATCTGCTTTGCCGGTAATACTGTACACCGGCTGCAGTTGGCTGGCTGCTTCATACGATACATTGACGATATAGCGTAAATACGCCCCCATCGTTTTCGTTGCACCAAGGCTGTTCAGGCCCTGAATCGTGAAATAACTGTCACGGAGCCAGCAAAAACGATAGTCCCAGTTGCGACCACTGTTGGCAGATTCGGGTACTGAGGTTGTCATGGCTGCAATGACCGCGCCGGTATCTTCAAATGTACATAGCTTCAATGTGATGGCGGCACGAAGCACAGCTTCCTGCCACTCAAAGGGTATTGCCAGCCCGCGTACCCAATTTTGCCAGTAGCGTTTAGTGTCGCCAAAATGTTCGCGTACCATTTTGTCAACAGATTCTGGAATACTTTCGTCTGTACCAATAATGATGTGCTTGGTTTCAGTCAGGACAAACGGGTTTTCATCCAGAATAGCGCTGAGGGATATATCAGTAGTCATGCGCATGACCATGTCTGGCAGAATGTAGCGTATATGGTTACTGCCATGCGTAATGGTTGCATCCTGTGCACCGTAGTTGCCGACCGGGTGCATACGAATCTTGATTCGCGGCCAGCCGTCAAGCGGCGTCAGGGTTCTGATCAGCATAACCGGGTGGTATACACGGCCGAACAGATCATAGCGCGGTGCGTAGTCGGTGATGCGTATACCACTGCCGTGTTTGTCATAAAGCGTTGTTTGCACAATCGGTGTATTGCGAATGTACTTTTGCTCGGCTCGCTCAAAGTCGACTAACTCAACTTCATAAATACCCTTATCGGGGGGCGTCTCATCGGTCATTAACAGGGAACAAAAAGCCGGGTCGCTATCGAACTGCGGCAAACACGCCCAGACCATGCGGCCGCGCTCATCGATCAATGCGCCTATCTGGCAATTACCGATAACCGCGAGGTTCAGGGATGACACGAATGAACTCCTTAAGAATCAGTTTGAGGTTGGGCGAGTGGTTGCAGCCAGGCGTGTACGGCCGCGACATCGTTCAGTCTGTATTGTGCCGCAGATTCCCGTTCAGGTTCGCCTACTTTGATTGAATAGCCCTGCAGGTGATTGATGACTGCAAAAGCATCTTCATCGGTTTGATCGTCGCCGATAAAAATTGCAAGACGGCTGGCAAAAGGTTCTTCAGACATGAATCTCTCAACCGCTGATCCTTTGTCAATTCCTGTCGGTCGTAGCTCAAGCACCATTTTGCCATGCTGCACGAAAAATTTGGGGCCGAGCGTTGCGCCAATATTGTCGAACTCCGATTGCAGGGTCATTTCCAGTTCTGGTGCCAGCCGATAATGTAGCCCGAGGCTATATACCTTGTCCTCAAGAATTAGTCTTGAATCGCTTGCGGCCAGCGACTTGATTTGTGTGCGGGCATCATCAGGGATGGTCATTGGGCAACGTGACTCCATGCATCCGGTCCGGTCGCGGTGCTGAATGCCGTGAATTCCGGCTGCCGGGAGCGTCAACGGTGCCAGCAGTTTGTCGAGGTCAGCCAGGGGTCGCCCGGTCACAATGGCCAGCGCGCCGTCCAGATTCTGGTGTGCATGGTCGAGCATGGTGAGTAGTTGCGACGAAACCTGAGTCAGATCGGGGCGTGCAACAATATCGACCAGCGTTCCATCGAAGTCCAGAAACAGGGCGGGTAAATCATCGATGGTGATGTCGGGTAACTTCAGCATGGTGCAGGTTAGGCATATGGACAGATTTAATTCCGTCTGTCAACGATTGCTATTGCAGTGATGCCGGTTGGTGCTGGATTTAATGCAAAAAAAACCGCCCAGAGTGAGGCGGCTAAATACAGGGGGGGGGTGGAAATACTTTATTATTATTATTACCTGATATTTATTGTTATCAGGTGAGGGTTCAGGGTTGAGTTCCGCTCTATAAAAGCTTTACTACAAATTTATAGTTGCAGTTACCGTGCCAGCCAGCTGGCCAGAAACCTTCGATTGAACAAAATATCAGCGATCAGGGAAAAAGTGTGATGCGGTTCTCAGAAAAATCGCCAACTGCTCCGGTTGCGGCGCAACAGTAAGGATGCAATCAGTCAGGGATTCGTGAAGTTTGTAAGAGTTTTCGACAGGCCGGGGAGGGAGAAAATCAGGCTTACGCCACATTATATAAATAATGCCTTATAGAACAGTCGATTGAAATTTTATGGATGTTGTAAATATGATCGACAAAAGGCATTCAGCCCGTGATAACACACCACTATTACGCACCGTAACCGGTGCGTGTCCCGGTTGGTTGCAAGAGCCGGCCTCTCCCGAAGATCCGGACCAGGTCGCTAAACCCATGATCCGGGCTGATAACGATCAGGAATCGTTATCAGGCATTTATATCCGGTATGAGTCCGCTTTCGAGCTTGTTGATCATGTCTTTGATGCGCAACTTCTGCTTCTTAAGTCGTCGCACTCTTAACTGATCAGCATGGGGAATTAATACAAGCTCGGTGATAGCGACATCGAGGTCCCGATGTGCAATGCGTAACTCTTTGAGCTGGGAATGGTTGCCAAAAGTGTCGGTAACTATATTGTCCATTTGCCTTTTGTTCAGGTCCTGTCGGTTGTAGTGGCGATTGATCCAAGCCAATACCCGGTCTGCAGATTTATTATCCGGGCAGATGAAGCCAGTTTGCCTTTTCAGGCGCCTCACCACTTGTCTCAACCCCGCTGGATTCGGACCTTGGTATTATAACAAAATTGATTGTCCGGGTGGCAGGTTTCCGGATTGCTAAGACCATTAAGTTCCGATTTTTATCCCGGCTGTCCAGTCTCTGGAATCATCACCGAGCGCGATAAAGAAGGGGTTAAGAACCTCGGCCTTCGTGTTGTACAAGAGCCTCTGTCCCGACAGGTCGATCACCCGTCCCCCGGCAGCCTCTACAACGGCCTGTGCGGCAGCAGTATCCCACTCCGATGTCGGGCCGAGCCGTGGATAGACATCGGCCGCACCTGCTGCGACGAGGCATAGCTTGAGTGAACTGCCCATTGGCACCATGACGTGCGGGCCGATCCAATCCAGATAAGCATTGAGTGAATTGCCCCGGTGCGACCTGCTGCCGACAACCCTTATCGGAGTTTCGGCCTTACGGCTTACGCTGATTGGCCTGGGATCGCCGCCGTTATCGATGATGAATGCGCCACCGCCCTCATAGCCCATGTAATCGCGCTGTGTAACCGGAACATGGACAACGCCCATTACCGGCTCATTGCCACGTATCAAGGCGATGTTGACGGTAAATTCACCATTGCGTTTGATGAATTCCTTGGTGCCGTCGAGCGGATCTACGAGCCAGAATAGCGGCCAGCCGGACCTCTCTGCGACATCAATCTCGGCAGATTCTTCCGACCAGACCGGAATATCAGGTGTCAGTTGCAATAATGCGGCAACAATATGTTCATGCGCAGCACGATCAGCAGCGGTCAGCGGCGAATCATCTGTCTTGGTTTCAACGGCAAAGTCCGACGCATAGATTTTCAGGATTTCGGTGCCAGCCTGTCGGGCGATGCCGACCACTGCCTGGGTTAACTGGGGTAATTCCGGGCGCATATAATCAAAACTCGGTTGTAGTGTTCACGGGGACGTAGCGTTATTTTACATCGCAGCATATCCTGAAAGCGATCAGGCTCGAGCGATTCCTGCGGGGGCGAATTTGATCAGTATACGCTACATTCCTTGGCTGACAGGATGACGCATGGTTGATTGGCGGCAATTTGAAACAATCCTGCTCGATATGGATGGTACGCTGCTGGATCTCGCCTTCGATAATTATTTCTGGCGGGAATTGGTGCCGCATTGCCACGCGCGGCTTCGGAAGATCAGCTACGAGCAGGCATCTGCTGATCTTTTCCAGCGTTATGCCAAAGTGCAGGGAAGTCTCGATTGGTATTGCCTGGATTACTGGACAGCCGAGCTCGGTCTCGATTTAAGTGCATTAAAGGTGGCTAGCAGTCATCGAATCAAGTTTCTGCCTGGCGCGCATGAATTCCTTGTCACGCTGGCAGGCTGGAACAAACGCATAATCCTGGTGACGAATGCTCACGGTAACGCACTGAATATTAAGAATGAAGTTGCCGGTCTCGACAGGTATGTCGATGAGTTCGTTTCATCTCATGAATTGGGATTTGCCAAGGAGCATGCCGAATTCTGGCCATTACTGAATGAACGATTAGGTTTTAATCCGGAGTCGACGCTATTTATCGATGATAGTGTTCCGGTGCTCGATGCAGCGACTGCCTATGGATTGCGCGGTATCATGGCAGTAGCCGGTCCTGATACGCAATTACCCGATAATGATACCGGCAGCCATGCAAGTGTTCAGCGCGTTATCCAGTTACTGTAAGGTCGGGCCATTTAAGAATAGTATTATCGGCGTCTGGGCCGCCCGCCTGGCTTGCCTCTGCGAGGCTTCCCCGCATCTGTGTTGCGGCCGGGCCGGCGTCTTGCCCGCGCAGGGGGTTGTTTGATTTGCGCCAGTTCGTCGCTGACAAATGAGCCGGTCGGAATACGGTGGCCTATATACTTCTCGATATCCGGTAAGGTAAAAGCAGATGTTTCGCAGGCAAAGCTGATGGCATCTCCGGTTGCCCCTGCACGTGCAGTGCGGCCGATTCGGTGTACATAGTCTTCCTGATCCTGTGGCAGATCATAATTGATGACATGACTGACTTCAGGTACGTGCAATCCGCGTGAGGCAACGTCTGTCGCAATCAGCACCGACAGATCTCCGGACTGAAAATCTCTAAGCATACGAATACGCTTATTTTGCGGTACATCGCCGGAAATGGCCCGTGCCTGAAACCCGTTGAGTTGCATCATCCGTTCCAGGTATTCGGCCTGGCGTTTTGTATTCACAAATACCATCGTCCGCTTGGCATCCATATTGCGCAGCAAGGTGATCAGTAACGGTGCCTTTTCTGCATTGCTCGGGAAATAGACTATTTGTGTAACCTTGTCCACGGTTAACTTGTCAGGTTCGATACGAATCGTTTCCGGTTCGTTCATGTGCTCATAAGCCAGTTCAAGAACACGTTGATTCAGGGTTGCAGAAAACATCAGGTTGAGGCGCTTCTCGGCGGGCGGCAAGCGGCGCAGGATATAGCGAATGTCCTTGATAAAGCCGAGGTCGAACATCCGATCCGCCTCGTCCAGCACAATGACCTGGATATAATTGAGGGTGAATATCCCCTGCTTGTAATAATCGATCAGACGGCCCGGGGTGCCGATTAGAATATCTACCCCGGATGCGAGCGCGTTGCGCTGTTTGTCATAATCCGCACCGCCAAAAACAACCTGCATTTTGAAGCCGGTGCTCTTGCCGAGTACCAGTGCGTCAGCATGAATCTGGATCGCCAGTTCGCGGGTTGGCGCGATCATCAGCGCCCGTGGACTCGAAACCTTCTGGTCGGTTGGTTGCGGATTGGTCAGCATTGCATTCATCGTTGCCAGTAAAAATGCAGCAGTTTTACCGGTTCCGGTTTGGGCCTGACCCGCAATATCATGGCCCTGTAGAGCGATGGGTAGCGTTTGAGCCTGAATCGGGGTGCAATACTCAAACCCGGCTAAGCGTACTCCATCTAGCAGGGAATCGGGCAGGTTCAACTCGGTGAAAGGTGTTTTTTTATCTTTTGTCATGAAAATTTCAGGTTTTTTTTGGGGTTTTTTGGGGGGAGAGATTATTTCAGAAAGTGATAGTAACGAAAAAAGTTGGTCAGATACTTGCAAAATTGTGCTCAACGGGTTCAAATTGTAAGAAATCGGTGCAAGATAAATCATTCGCGCCTTAAATCATTACCAGATCACTGTACATTTTTAGACGAAGGAAGCCGCAAGAATCCTTTCGGATCGCGAATTATTCGGTTACCTACCGGCTGTGACATAGGTGTCATCCCGATAGTTTAAGCTGTTGACACTATTACCGCATCATTCGGTACTCCAGTACAAGTTCATTAACACATCTCTATTTAAACTATACGAAATTTTAAAATGAGCATAGAGCATATTACGAGCGAAAACTTTGAATCAAAAGTATTGAAATCCCAGGAACTGATTCTGATTGATTTCTGGGCAGAATGGTGCGGTCCATGCAAAACGCTGGCCCCTATTCTGGACCAAATTGCGGATGAGTATAAGGGCCGAGTGCAGATTGCGAAACTCGATGTCGAGAAAAGCCAGGATATTGCAATGCAGTTCGGGGTTAGAAGTATTCCAACTCTGATTCTGTTCAAGGGTGGCGTTGTCGAGGCGCAGCATGTCGGTATGTTATCAAAAGAGCAGTTGACTAAGCTGCTGGACGAGAAATTGTGAGGGGCTACTTGGGTAATTCAGCACGGAGCCGGCCAAAAAATTCCGGTCGAGGTAAAGGAGACGGGCAGCATAAAAAGCGACCGCGCCGTCGTAGACAAGAACAGGAAGATCATTCCGCATTTACCGCGGATGAGGTCATCTTAAAGAGCGATCTTGAGCAACTTGAGAATTTACTGAATCTCACCGAACTCAAGACCCAGCCGGTCGCTGATCTCGTGGCTCTGGCCGAGTCCATGGGACTCGAAAATATGCGTCGTTCACGCAAGCAAGACGTTATCTTTGCCGTTTTGCAGGCCCATGCGAAGTCCGGTGAAGGTATCGTTGGTGAAGGTGTTCTGGAGATTTTACAGGACGGCTTCGGATTTCTGCGCTCGGCTGATGGTTCTTATCTGGCGGGGCCGGACGATATTTATGTGTCGCCGAACCAGATCAGGCGTTTCAACCTGCGTACCGGTGATACGGTGCTGGGGCTGATTCGTCCGCCGAAGGAGAGTGAGCGGTATTTTGCTTTACTCAAAGTGGCGGAGATTAATCTGGATGCGCCCGAGAATGCACGTGGCAAGGTGCTGTTCGAAAATCTGACTCCATTGTTTCCGAATCAACGGTTACATCTTGAGCAGGGCAACGGCAGCACCGAAGATCTGACTGCCCGGATTATCGACCTGGTAGCGCCAATCGGCAAAGGGCAACGCGGTTTGATTGTGTCGCCGCCGAAGGCCGGTAAGACGATGGTTTTGCAGAATATTGCAATGTCGATTGCGGCCAACCATCCGGAGTGCTGCCTGATGGTATTGCTCATTGATGAGCGCCCTGAAGAAGTCACCGAGATGCAGCGCACCGTTCGTGGCGAGGTTGTGGCGAGCACTTTTGACGAACCGGCAAGTCGGCATGTCCAGGTGGCAGAGATGGTTATCGAGAAGGCGAAGCGACTTGCCGAGCATAAGCTCGATGTTGTTATTCTGCTCGATTCTATCACCAGACTCGCGCGTGCCTACAACACGGTTGTGCCGTCGTCGGGCAAGGTCCTGACGGGTGGTGTTGATGCGAATGCGTTGCACCGGCCAAAGCGTTTCTTCGGTGCGGCACGTAATATAGAAGAAGGCGGTAGTCTGACAATTCTCGCCACTGCCCTGATTGATACCGGTTCCAAGATGGATGACGTTATCTACGAGGAGTTCAAAGGCACTGGTAATATGGAAATGCACCTTGATCGGCGCATTTCTGAGAAGCGTGTATTTCCGGCCATCAATATCAATCGTTCCGGTACGCGTCGTGAGGAACTCGTCACCAAAGATGATGAACTGCAGAAAATGTGGGTGTTGAGGAAGGTTCTGCATCCAATGGATGAGCTTGCAGCGATCGAGTTCCTGCTTGGCAAGTTGCAGGAAACCAAGACCAACATTAAGTTTTTCGATGCGATGAAGCGCTAAGTGCGCTGTTACCTGTATTTTTCTTTCGATTCGTCTGTGAGGGTGGTTTAGCCTAGGGAAAGACTCAGAAAAATACCCCTGAAGAATCTTATCAGGGGAAATAGCTAAATTCGCAGCAAAAGTCACCCCAGCCCAGGGACCTGAATAATCAGATTTTGCCGCTAATTGTCTGCATGTTCCCTTGCAACTGCCCGGTAGCCGATATCGGTGCGGTAGTAGGCATCGGGCCAGTGAATTTTCTCGACAATCTGATAGGCGGCCTGCTGCGCTTCGGCCGTTGTGTCACCGAGCGCGACGATGCACAGGACGCGGCCGCCGCTGGTTACGATATTGTCGTCCCGGTCTGTGGTACCGGCATGAAAGATTTTTATCGCCTCGGCTGGATCGGTCGGCAGTCCCTTGATGCTATCGCCTTTGCGATAGGACGTCGGATAGCCGCCGGCCGCCATGACCACGCCGAGAGAGACGCGTGGATCCCAGTCAGTTGTTTGTTGATCAAGTTCACCATCCAGCGCCGCTTCGATCAGATCGACGAAGTCGGACTGCAGGCGGAACAGCACCGGTTGGGTTTCCGGGTCGCCGAAACGGCAGTTGAATTCGAGGACCTTCGGGGTGCCGTCGGCATCGATCATCAGGCCCGCGTACAGAAAGCCGATGTAAGGCGAACCGTCTTGTGCCATACCGTCAACGGTCGGGCGCATAACTTCGTTCATCGTGCGTTCGGCGATCTCGGGCGTAATCACCGGGGCCGGTGAATAAGCGCCCATGCCGCCGGTATTTGGGCCGGTATCGCCATTATCACGTGGCTTGTGATCCTGAGAAGTTGCCAGCGGCAGGATCGTTTTGCCATCGACTATGGCAATGAAACTGGCTTCTTCGCCGGCGAGATATTCCTCAATTACGACCCGGCTACCGGCCGAGCCAAAAGTATTCTCCTGCAACATGTTGCGCACGGCCGCTACCGCCTCGGCTTCAGTCTGCGCGACAATAACGCCTTTGCCGGCAGCAAGTCCGTCGGCTTTGATTACGATCGGGGCGCCTTGTGCAGCGATATAGTCAAGTGCGGGCTGGATTTCGGTGAAGGCCGCGTAGGCACCGGTCGGGATCTTGTGACGAGCCATGAATGCCTTGCTGAATGCTTTGGAGCCTTCGAGGCGTGCGGCTTGCTGACCCGGTCCGAAACAGCGTAAACCGGCTGCTGTAAAGCGATCGACAATACCGGCGACCAGCGGCGCTTCGGGGCCGACTACGGTCAGGTCGATGGTTTCCCGGGATACGAGTTCCAGCAGTGCATCGATATCATCGGCCGAAACAGCTACGTTGCGCATGTTGGGCTCGCGGGCTGTGCCGGCATTGCCTGGTGCGACGATAACTTCAGTAACTCGTGGTGATTGGGCGATTTTCCACGCCATTGCGTGTTCTCTTCCCCCGCCGCCGATCACCAGGACTTTCATCGTATTGTTCTCCATCAGAAATTATTTGCGGGCCTGTCTCCGGCCGCTGTCCGGCTAATGGCGGAAGTGACGCACGCCGGTAAACAGCATCGTCATGCCATGCTCATTGGCAGCCGCAATCACCTCTTCATCACGCATTGACCCGCCCGGTTGGATGACCACACCAATACCATATTTTGCGGCAATGTCGATACCATCACGGAACGGGAAGAAAGCGTCCGATGCCATGGCCGCCCCCTGCGTTGACAGGCCGGCTTCATCGGCTTTCCAGGCGGCTATGCGGGCACTCATGACGCGGCTCATTTGCCCGGCGCCGATGCCGAGAGTAGCGCCGTCCCGACAATAGATAATTGCATTGGATTTGACGAATTGCGCCAGTTGCCAGGCCAGCGTCGCATCGGCCAGTTCCTGATCGGTCGGTTGGCGTTCGGTGACTATTTGTAATTCGGATGGAGTAAGTTGCACCACGTCCTTATCCTGGACCAGGATGCCGGCTTCAATTTGCTGGATTCGTAAGCCTGGCGCGGTCCTTGTCAACGGACCAGTGTCGAGAACCCGGATATTCGGTTTATGTGCAAAGGCTTCCAGTGCTTCGGGGGAATAGCCTGGCGCAACAATAACTTCGACAAACTGTCGATCGATGATTGTGTTGGCAAGTTTGCCGTCAAACCTGTTATTAACCGCGATAATGCCGCCAAAAGCTGATGTTGGATCAGTTGCGTATGCCTTTTCATAGGCCTCGCCGATATTTGTGGCGATTCCTACTCCACACGGGTTTGCGTGCTTGACAATGACACAGGCATTGGAAGGTAATTCTTTCACGCATTCCAGGGCTGCGTCAGCATCAGCGATATTGTTATAAGAGAGTGGTTTGCCCTGGTGTTGATGTGCTGCAATCAGTGTTCCGGTCGCAGCCTGCGGCAGGCTGTAAAGTGCAGCTCGCTGATGCGGGTTTTCGCCATAGCGCAGTTCACTGTGTTTGCGCAGCGGCAAAGGAAAGGTTTCTCCAAACTTACGCGGTTCTTCATTGCCATCAAGATAATTCCAGATCGCAGCATCGTATGCGGCCGTGTGACCAAAAGCTTTCCTGGCCAGACTTTCTCGTGTTGCCGTAGATATCACTCCATCAGGAGTGTTCAGTTCTGCAATGATTGCATCGTAATCCTGCGGGTCGACGACGACGGTAACGAAGCGATGATTTTTTGCTGCAGCTCGAATCATCGTCGGGCCGCCAATATCAATATTCTCAATCGCATCTTCGCGTGAGCAGTCAGGTTTTGCGATAGTCGCTTCAAAGGGATACAGATTGACTATCAGCAGGTCGATCGGTTCAATATTGTGAGTCTGCATTGCCGCGGCATCATAATCCCTGCGTCCCAGCAGCCCACCATGGACCTTCGGATGCAGGGTTTTGACGCGCCCATCCATGATTTCAGGGAACCCGGTGACCTCGCTAACGTCCGTAACGGCAAGATTTGCGGCGCGTAGCACGGCTGCCGTGCCACCGGTCGATAGTATCTCTATTCCCTTTTCAATCAAGGATTTAGCGATCTTCTCGAGGTCGGTTTTGTCGGCAACGCTGATCAGTGCTCTGGTATACCGGCGCATGGGAAATATCCGGGGAGGGTTCTGGGGGTTGAATCAGGACGCCCGTAATCAGGCTCAATCCAGCAGGTAGTAAGTTTTGAGTTTCTTGCGCAGAGTGGCGCGATTCATACCAAGAATTTCCGCCGCACGGCTCTGGTTTCCCTGGGTGTGATCCATGACGGTCTTGAATAAAGGCGCTTCTACCTCGCTAAGTACGAGTCCATACAAATCAACTGGTGTATGCCCATTAAGATCCTTGAAGTATCTCTTTAAAGTATCTTCAGTAACATTTCTAAGTGGCCGGTTTCTTGCATTGGTGAGCGACGGATTTGCAGAAATCGCATTCTTTTTCGCCAAACCTATCTTTGTCGCTGTTGTCACGTGTAAGTATCTCCGCAAGCCAAATTCTCTGCCGCTGCCATTTGGTTTTAATTAAGGCAGCGAAGAAAGAAATTATTTGTTAGTTGCATTTGTTGACTGGAATTGTTTGTTCTTACAAACCTGAATCTAAAGTCTTCAGCTTCCGGAAGATATTCGCAGTACCAGCTCAAATGCTTTTTTGCCACCCGGGGACCTGTTTTTTCACCGTAGAAATTATATATGGCATCAAGGTGGGAGCAGATAATATCACGTCGTGAATCGATAGAGGGCATCGGTAGCAGATCTTTTTGCAAAATAAAATTATTAATTTGTGAGAAGATCCATGGGCGTCCTTGCGCAGCGCGACCGATCATTACCCCATCAGCTCCGGTCATGTCGATAACATTTGCAGCATTTTCAGGTGAGGTAATGTCGCCGTTGGCGAATACCGGGATGCTGACAGCAGATTTTATTTCACGAATGGTTTCGTATTCTGCATGGCCATTGTAACGACAGGCCCGGGTTCGGCCATGGACGGCCAGCGCGGCCACGCCGATGGATTCAGCGAGCTGCGCAATGCGAACCCCATTGCGATGGGCAGGGTCCCACCCGGTACGCATCTTCAGCGTTACCGGTACCGGGGCTGCGTCGATAACCGCGGTCAGGATTTGGGCAACCAGTTTTTCATCCTTGAGTAGTGCCGAGCCGGCCTGTTTCTGACAGACTTTTTTGGCCGGACAGCCCATGTTGATATCAATAATTTGTGCGCCAAGATCAATTGCCTCACGAGCTGCTGTAGCCATTTGGGCCGGTTCGCTACCGGCAATCTGCACGGCACGCAGTCCATGTGTGTGCTGAAAGTCGAGCCGGCTTCCCGGGCGGGCCGTGCGCTCGATGCCGTGGCTGGCCAGTGTCATCTCCGTGGTCGCCAGTGATGCTCCGAACTGCAGGCACAGATTGCGGAATGGCGCATCGGTAATGCCGGCCATCGGCGCCAGGACAACCGGTCCGGCCAACCGGTGTGGTCCAATGGCCGGTCCACAGGGTGTGGTGCTGGTTATCACAGAAACGGATTCCGGGCGAGTTGGCACTCAAGGCCGGACTTTCGGCGTGGCAGGCAGATATCAACAACGTAGCTAAGAGCTTCCGCACCCGGGTCAACGACGCTGATCTCCACCGGAAAAATTGTGCCCGGTTCGACAAGTTTGTTTCCAGCCTCGTATGTGCGCAGATATTCATCGGGCACAAAAACCCTGCTCGCGACCGGGGTTGACCACCGGTCAAGCAATACAATACGGATCAAAGGCCGGTCAATTGGATGTTGACTGTCAACGATGAGATTGGCACGAATATTAAGTGCGCCTTGGTTTGCTTGGCCGGCAACAGCTTTCGTGCCGGTTATTTTATAAGCATCGAGAGGCCAATCCGGATACAAGGAGGCATTAAATAATCCGTAGATCGCCCGCATTGTGTCACCATAAGCTGCGTCTGCGGCCAGCGAATCACGGTTGTAATGCATCAGTTGCCCGGCAAGTAACAGGGCAAGTGTCATGCAGAGGCCTGTCAGGTGCCAGGAAAGCCGGAATTTCTTTTGTTGTCTCGTCGTGCTGTCTGCTGCTCCGTCTTCGAGCCAGGGCAGGATGATTGGTATTTCGTCTTCATTCTGTGGTTCAGTCGCGCTACATTGTTCGTGGAGTTCCGGCGGCAGGTCTTCCGCTTCCAGGTCTTGCGGCTCTTCGTAGTGCAGGTCTTCACCTGTGCCAGGGGCGGGGTCGGTATCTGCCTGGTCCGGATCCGGGTCGGGTTGCCGTGCTTCTGCGGCCGCGCCGTGGTTCGGATCTATATTATCGGCCTGATCCTGGTCTTCCCCACCTTTTTTTTTAATGTCGCCAACACTTTCCTCGGGGTTGATCCCGGCAAGTATTTTGTTTTGCGACATCGTGTTGTTTCCAGGTCCGTCAGTAACGTCCGCTGCGGTAACCAGCGTTGTGACATCGTCGGTTAGTGAGTCAAGGACATTGAAAGATTGCGCGCAAGTTACACACGGTAAGTCGCCACGGCTCAGGCGTAACTGTTCGGCCGTGATCCGGAATATTGTTGTGCAATGTGGACAGCGGGTATACATCAGGTCGCTATTACTGTGCCGGAAAGCAGTGCCCAGTCACCTCGTTCAATCGGCAGTTCGAACTTAACCCATGATTTATAGGCTGTTGTTACGGACTCTGCCTGGTTGGTCAGGATACCGCTCAATGCGATACGGGTTCCAGTATGACAGAAGGTTTGCAGTTCAGTTGCCAGCTCAATCAACGTACCGCTGAGAATATTTGCAACGATCCGGTCAAATTTCAGGGTTTTGTCTGCCGACTCGGGCCGGACAACATCGAGACGTTTGGTAACATGATTTCTGCCGGCATTTTCGCGGGTTGCTTGCAGTGCCTGTTCATCCAGATCAACGCCGAGTACGCGTTTGGCGCCGAGAACGAGTGCCGCAATGCTTAGAATGCCGGAGCCACAGCCATAATCAAGAACCGTGCCGGTGTGATTGTCACAATTCGCCAACCAGTCAAGACACAGCGCCGTCGTTGGATGTGAGCCGGTACCGAAAGCGAGTCCAGGATCCAGCTCGATGACAGTGCCACCCGGTTCCGGGCAGGCTGTCCCGGTCGGGCAGACCCACAGGTCTGAACCGAAGCGCATGGGTTGCAGGGTTTGCTTCCAGCTTTCAATCCAATCCTGATTGGCCACTTCTTCAAAGCGCATGGCGGGCATTGGTGCGGCGTTGATCGCACCGGCAACGGCGATCTGAATAGTCGTATCATCAATGGCTCTATCAAACAGAGCGCGGAGGCATAGTGTCGGCCATAGCGGTGTTTCGCCCGGCGCCGGTTCAAGAATCGGATTGTCTGCGGCGTCGCTGAATTCGATCGAGATGGCGCCAAGTTTGACCAGTGCTTGTTCAACGGGTAACGGATCGATTCGTTCCAGGACGATATGGACTCTTAGCCAGTTCATTGGCGTCTCCCGGTACGGCTATGGCCCGAGCAATTTAATCGCGTCCGGGTTACAGACCGAGCCGTTCTTCAAGGTAATGAATATTGGTGCCGCCTTCTTTGAAGGCTGCATGCTGGCAGATCTCCTGGTGAAGTGGGATATTTGTAGTAATGCCGTCAATAACCATTTCTGACAGTGCAATGCTAATGCGTGCAATTGCCGACTTACGATCGTCACCATAAGCGATCACTTTGCCGATCATTGAATCATAGTAGGGCGGTACCATGTACCCGCTATACAGATGACTGTCTACACGAATGCCCGGACCACCGGGGGGATGCCATAGTTCAATGCGTCCGGGTGAAGGCATAAAGGTTTTAGGGTCTTCGGCGTTGATACGGCATTCGATTGCATGGCCGCGCAGCGTGATATCGTCCTGTTTAAAGCGCAGTGTCTGGCCATCAGCAATACGCAGCTGTTCTTTAACAAGATCAATACCGGTGATCAACTCTGTAACCGGATGCTCAACCTGCAGGCGGGTATTCATCTCAATGAAATAAAATTCATCGTCCTGGTACAGGAATTCGAACGTACCGGCATTGTGGTAGCCAATTTCCTTGCAAGCCTGTGCGCAACGTCTGCCAATATTTTGCCGTTGCTCTGGTGTGATACCGGGTGCCGGCGCTTCTTCCAGAACTTTCTGGTGCCGGCGTTGCATCGAGCAATCGCGCTCGAACAGGTGTACGCAGTTGCCGAAGTGGTCGGCGAGGATCTGGAATTCTATATGTCGGGGGTTGGCAAGAAATTTTTCCATATAGACCGTATCGTTACCGAAGGCGGCGTTGGCCTCGGAACGGGTTAGTGAAATTGAGCTGGTCAGAGATGCATCGTTGTTGACTACCCGCATGCCGCGTCCGCCACCGCCAGCGGCGGCCTTGATGATGATCGGGTAACCTATGTCGCGCGCCAGGCGCAGATTTTCCTCAATATCTTCACCGAGCGGCCCATCCGACCCCGGCACACAGGGTACGCCAGCGTTTTTCATGGCCCGGATTGCTTCCACCTTGTTGCCCATTATGCGAATGACTTCGGGTGGTGGGCCGATAAAGATAAAGCCGCTATTCCTGACCCGTTCGGCAAAGTCGGCATTTTCTGACAAAAAGCCATAACCAGGATGAATCGCACCGGCATCCGTTACCTCGGCCGCGCTGATAATGGCCGGCATATTCAGGTAACTGTCGGTTGATGCCGGCGGGCCGATGCAGACTGTTTCATCTGCGAGTAGCACATGTTTTTGATTGCTGTCGGCCGTGGAGTGAACTGCAACCGTTTTAATGCCCAGTTCGCGGCAGGCGCGCTGGATGCGCAGCGCTATTTCGCCGCGGTTTGCGATAACAATTTTTTTCAGCATCGGGGTTCTCCTGTTCGTCAGTCAATAACGAACAGGACCTGGTCGAACTCGACCGGTTCAGCATTCTCGACCTGGATCGCCCTGATGCGCCCGGAGACCTCTGCGTCGATCTGATTCATCATCTTCATCGCTTCTATGATGCACAGCGGGTCGCCAACTTGTACTTCGTCTCCGACCTGCACAAACGGTTCAGCGGACGGTGAGGGTGAAGAGTAATAAGTGCCTACCATCGGTGCGGTCACCTTTTGACCTTCGGCTTCGGGGGCAGGCGCCGCTTCAGACTGTGTGGCCGCTGGTAATATGGCCGGAACTGCTGGTGTGTGAGCAGGAGCCGCCACCGCAGCCGGCAAATTAGCAGAAAAGCGGCAAATTCTAACGGACTCTTCGCCTTCAGTGATCTCGAGTTCAGCGACACCGGATTCTTCAACAAGTTCAATTAATTTTTTAATTTTCCGGATGTCCATGCAACGGTCCTCTTTCTTATGCCGGCGTTATTTGGTTTTGTAAAAGGTGGTCGGCCGCACTCAGCGCAAGTTCATAGCCCTGCGTTCCGAGTCCAACGATAGTGCCGACTGCAATATCTGAAAAATAAGAATGCTGACGAAATGCCTCACGTGCATGCACATTACTGATATGTATTTCGATGAACGGCAGATTCACTGCCAGCAAAGCATCGCGCAGCGCGACACTGGTATGTGTGAATGCCCCGGGGTTCAGGATGATGAAATCACTGTTGCCGCCGGCTTGCTGAATACGCTCAACCAGTTCGGCCTCTGCGTTACTTTGCAGCGCAGCAAAGCCGTGACCAAGGGCGCTGGCCTGGCTTGCCAGCCGTTGCTCTATCTGGGCCAGCGTCGTATTGCCATAAACGTCCGGCTCGCGCGTCCCGAGCAGGTTCAGGTTAGGGCCATTGATGAGTAGAATGTGAGCCATGGCATTAAGGGTTAATAGTGCAGAAGGCCGCAAGTTTATACATTTTTACGCTAATTTCCAGATAATTAGCAGCAAAGTTTGCCATCTTTCATCTTTGCCCAGGTCTTTGTCAGGGTCGGGGCAGGCCGTTCAGCGGATCTCGCCGGCGAATTTTGTTTTTTCGTTCTTGGCGGATAGTTGCAAATATCGGCATTGAGCGGACGGCTATTGCCACCGATTCGTGATGCGCTCGGGCAGAATCATGACCGCGCGCAAAATAGCACCACAGTGCTCATCAAGACAGATTTTGTGCAAAAGCTTCGCGTGCGTGGTGTGATTCAATCGCCGCTTGCCATGCTGACGTGATGCGCAAATTTATCGGCAGACATGAAGCCCACGACCCGGTACTCAGTTTGTTCCTGGCCCCGGGCATCAAAAAACACGATGGTTGGTGGGCCGAAGATATTAAAGTAATTAAGCAGAGCCTTGTCCTCAGCATCATTTGCCGTCACATCGGCTTGCAGCAACAGCGTATTGCTGAGATTTGCCTGTACCCGTGCATCGACAAAAGTGTAGTGCTCCATTTCTTTACATGACACACACCAGTCCGCATAAAAATCCAGCATCACAGGTCGACCTTGTGCGGTTGCGGATGCCAGTTCACGTTCAAGATCAGCGATTGATTTGATGCGCTTGAATGACATCGCTACAGCCTGATTTTGATGGTCGATAAAACCGAGCGGTCGTAATGGGTTTACTTGTCCGCTGAGTGCGCCAATCAACAGTGCAATACCGTAAACCGCGGCCAGGAGGCCCGCTCCCTTGGCCAGTTTCTGGTTGGTTCCGGTGGTCGGGTCGAGTTTTGTGAAGGCAGCGAGAAATACAGCGGCCATCAGGGCCAGCGCAGCCCACAGCAGCATTGTGACGACCCCGGGCAGAATACGGCCGAGCATCCAGATCGCAAGGCCGAGCATTATGAAACCGAAAGCGCTTTTGATGTTGTCCATCCATGCACCGGCTTTTGGCAGCAGGCGCCCCGCCGAGGTGCCGATGATGAGTAACGGGAAGCCCATGCCGAGACTCATTGCAAACAGCGACAGTGCACCGCGGGTTACATCTCCTGCCTGCGCGATGACGCTTAATGCTGCGACCAGTGGCGGAGCAACGCAGGTGGTGACGACCAGCGCAGACAAGATTCCCATGATTGCCGTGCCGACATAGGTGCCGGCCCGCTGACGGTTACTGTAGGCAGATATCCGGGTCTGGATTGAAGCCGGCACCTGGAGTTCATAGAGGCCGAACATGGACAGTGCCAGCATGACAAACAGGGCTGCGACGCTGATGATGATCCATGGTTTTTGTAATGCGGCCTGAATTTGTCCGCCCATTGCCGCGAATGCGGCGCCAGCCAGCGTATAAGTCAGCGCCATGCCGAGCACATAGGTTAAAGATAAGGCAAATGCGCGACCGGTGGTGATGTCCTTGCCTTGTCTGGCAATGATGCCGGACAGAATCGGGACCATCGGCAGTACGCAGGGGGTAAAGGCAAGCAGCAGACCGAAGCCGGCAAAAGTTGCCAGTACAAGAAAAATATTGCCGCTGATAATTAGCGCTGACAGCCGGTCCTGTTCGGAAACGGGCTCAGGTCTGTCGGACAGGCTGCGTGGCTGATCGGTGGTTCTGGCGGCCGGCAGGTCAATATCGAGGACGATTAACTGCGGCGGATAGCAGATACTGTCTTTTTTGCAGCCCTGGTAGGTAATTTCTATGGGCAGTGTGGTCGGATTTGGTGATCCACGGGTCAGTGGCACATCAAAACTCAGCGCCGTATAAAAAACCGGTGTTTCGCCAAAATGTTCATCGTATTGCATCGTGCCGGGCGGCAACTGCGGTATGCCGGTGGCCACCAGGTTGTCAGGTGCATTGCCAGCCGCAGCAACCGTTATGTTGTTGCGATACAGGTAGTAGCCCGGGGCGATATTAAAATCGATTTGCAGCGTGAACGGATCGGCAACGCTGACGAGTGGCTGGAAGGCTTGTTCCGGCGGCAGCGGCGCCCCGGGTTTTGTCTGCCGGTTGCCGCTGGTGAACCAACGGGATTTTTTCGTGGACGGTGTTATGGCAGCCAGTTCAACAGACGCTGACCATGTTTGTGGCGGGTAGCATAAGCCGATATCGGCACACCCCTGGGAGCGCAGGGAAAGATCCAGCGTGCCACCGTCGGCGGGTTGTTTGAGGATGGGTATCCTGACCCGGGCTGCGCCGCGGTAAATATGCATATCGCCAAAGAACTCATCCTTGTATTCCTTGCCGGGCGGCAATTGGGCTTCGCCGAGTTCGATAGCCGGGGTCTGCGTTGCGAAACTCATGCGCTCTTTATATAAATAATGATCCGGTTCGATCGTCCAATCGACAATAATCGCCTCTTCATTCACTACTACGTTGTAGCGAAAGGCCTGCTCGGGTTGCAGGATTTTCTGCTTTGCGTGGCCCGGCAGTGTTGCCAGGGATAGCAGCAGGCCGGTCAGGACGAGCAGCGTGGTTCGACGAGGGCCGGTCATTTGATCGATTCCTCAATCCAGCCGAGGTACTCGGCAGATCCGGCAATAACAGGTACGGCGATGATCTCCGGGACGGTATAGGGATGTAGCGTTTTAATCATCTTTTCCAGGCTTGCAAACAGGTCCGCCGAGGTTTTGATCAGCAGCAATACCTCGTCATCCCGGGTAATGCGTCCTTTCCAGCGGTACAGCGAGCGGATACCGGGTAACTGGTTGACGCAGGCTGCCAGTCGTTCCCCGAGCAGGGCGGTAGCGACAGCGTCAGCTTCCTGCTGCGACGGACAGGTGCAAAGCACGAGAATAAATTTATTGGCTATCATCGTATGTTCTGAGTTGAATTCGACCCGGAAGGTTCCTGATCCGGGGTGTGGCAAGGATAGCGGCGGTTTGAGGCGCTGTCATCGGTTTGTAGCACGGTTTGGGTTGTCGGCAGAATATGGTGCTGCAATGCAATAAATTGGAATAATCTAACAGAATCGGCTCTGCCCCTTGTTTTTTAGGTTTTCGACCCTATTATTAGCACTCCTCCGGGCGAGTGCTAACGGTTATTCGGTTCGGAATCAGTTTATGTAACTACTTTTACAGGAGGTCAATAATATGAAGATTCGACCGCTTCATGATCGAGTCATCGTCCGTCGGATGGAAGAAGAACGTACATCACCGGGTGGTATCGTCATTCCGGACAGTGCTACTGAAAAGCCGATCAAGGGCGAAGTCATCGCTGTCGGTAACGGCAAACTGCTTGAGAATGGCGAAACCCGTGCGTTGGACCTGAAAGCCGGCGATAAGGTTTTATTCGGCAAGTACAGCGGTACTGAGGTCAAGGTTGACGGTGAAGAATTGCTCGTCATGAAAGAAGATGACGTCATGGCCGTAATCGAGAACTAACATTCGTTGTTCGATATACGATCGACGATTACAGACTGGGAAATAGAGGAATATAAAAATGGCTGCGAAAGATGTGAAATTCGGCGATGACGCTCGTTATCGTATGTTCGCTGGGGTTAATTTATTGGCAAATGCCGTTAAAGTGACGTTGGGACCCAAAGGTCGTAACGTGATTCTGGACAAGAGTTTTGGTGCTCCGACCGTCACAAAAGACGGGGTTTCGGTTGCTAAAGAAATTGAAATTGAAGACAAGTTTGAGAATATGGGTGCGCAGATGGTCAAGGAAGTGGCCTCGCAGACATCCGATATCGCAGGTGACGGTACGACTACTGCGACGGTACTGGCGCAGGCAGTTCTGCGTGAAGGACTGAAGTCAGTTGCTGCTGGTATGAATCCGATGGATCTTAAGCGCGGCATCGATAAAGCTACTGGAATTATCGTCAGCACACTGGGCACTTTGTCACAGCCCTGTACAGATGAGAATGCCATTGCCCAGGTCGGTACCATCTCGGCAAATTCCGATGAAGCTGTCGGCGCAATTATTGCTGAAGCCATGGGTAAGGTCGGCAAAGAAGGCGTCATCACCGTTGAAGAAGGTTCGGGTCTCGACAATGAGCTGGACGTCGTTGAAGGCATGCAGTTCGATCGTGGCTATCTGTCACCGTACTTCATTAATTCACCTGACACACAAAGTGTTGATCTTGATAATCCGTTTATTCTTCTCTTTGACAAGAAGATTTCAAACATCCGTGATCTTCTGCCGTTGCTTGAGAGTGTTGCGAAGTCCAGCCGTCCACTGCTGATTATTGCTGAAGACGTCGAAGGTGAAGCGCTGGCAACGCTGGTGGTTAACAATATCCGCGGTATCGTCAAGGTTGGGGCGGTCAAGGCCCCCGGTTTTGGTGATCGTCGCAAAGCCATGTTGCAGGATATCGCCGTTCTGACCGGTGGTCAGGTTATTTCTGAAGAAGTTGGCCTGAGCCTCGAGAAAACGACACTGGAAGATCTTGGTGATGCCAAGAAGATTCAGATCACCAAGGAAAATACCACGATTATCGATGGTGCCGGCTCTGCAAACGACATCAAGGCCCGCGTTGATCAGGTTCAGAAGGAGATCGAAGAGTCTTCGTCTGATTATGATCGCGAGAAGCTGCAGGAACGTGTTGCCAAGTTGTCTGGTGGTGTTGCGGTTATTAAGGTAGGCGCAGCAACTGAAATCGAAATGAAGGAAAAGAAGGCACGTGTTGAAGATGCGCTGCACGCTACCCGTGCGGCAGTCGAAGAAGGTGTTGTTCCTGGCGGTGGTGTTGCACTGATTCGTTCGCTCTCGTCCATAGAGGACCTTGAGGGCAACAATAACGATCAGAACGTCGGTATTAGCATTTTGCGTCGTGCACTTGAAGAGCCACTGCGACAGATTGTTGAGAATGCCGGTGAAGATGCATCGGTCATCCTGAATAAGGTTGCGGAAGGTGAAGGTGACTTTGGTTATGACGCGGCTCAGGGTGAGTTTGGCAGTCTGATCGAACTCGGCATCATCGACCCGACCAAGGTGACCCGGATTGCGTTGCAGAATGCGGCGTCTGTTTCCGGACTACTGCTGACTACCGAAGCGATGATCAGTGAAGCGCCTAAGGACGAAGCTGCTGCACCTCCGATGCCTGATATGGGCGGCATGGGCGGCATGGGTGGCATGGGCGGCATGATGTAAGTTGCCCGGTAATTTCGTGTTATCGAAATCGGAGTCTTGACTCCGTCGAAAAGCCCCACCGGTTCCGGTGGGGCTTTTTTCGTTGTAACGGCGTGTGCCATGGCCGTATCGGGGGGCTGGCCGCAAATCTGACCATAAGGCTTTTCTTATTGCTTTGGCTGAACGACACTGTGGTGTATGACAGGCATTGCCGGCAAGCAGAATTTGGTTCTTCCCGATAGCCTGGCCGGGCCGGTGGAGGACTGGCTGGTCCGTAATGCCGGCAATGCTGACGTTGCTGCGGTGTTGGCGGCTGATCCCGGTCTGCTGCCCGGATTGCGTAAGGTTCTGGCCTGCAGTCCATTTGTTGCGGATATCATCGAGCGTTGCCCCGAGGTATTTTGTGAGCTCGTCGAGTCGGGGCGGCTCGCGCGGCCGCTCAATACGCCTGAAGTGCGCGACTGGTTTGCTGCAACTGCGGATGGCGATCCGTCTGAAAAGGAATTTGAGAGCCGGCTGCGCTGGCTCAGGCACCGGGAATTGGTACGTATTGTCTGGCGAGACCTGTCTGCTCATGCATCAGTCACGGAAACTCTCGTCGAATTGTCGACTGTTGCTGATGCGGCGATCCGTGCCAGCATTGATTGGGCACAGTCGGTGCTGGAAATGCGTTACGGCAAGCCACGTTGTGAGGACGGATCAATAGCCAATATTGTCGTGCTCGCAATGGGCAAGCTTGGCGGGCAGGAACTTAATTTTTCATCAGATGTCGATCTGATTTTTTGTTTCACTGAACATGGTGAGACTGACGGCCCGCTATCAAAGAGTAACGAGGAGTTTTTTCAACTTCTGGCGCAACGGGTCATTAGTCTACTGAGTAAAAAGACACACGACGGTTTCGTCTACCGCGTTGACATTCGCCTGCGCCCGTTTGGCACCAGTGGCCCGGTTGCCGTCAGTTTGCCGGCGCTCGAGACTTATCTGGCCGAACACGGGCGTGACTGGGAGCGCTACGCTTACGTTAAGGCCCGGATCGTAAATGACTGGAACGGCGCAGATGGCTTTTATGAGCAGATTTTACGTCCGTTTGTCTATCGACGATACCTGGATTTCGGTGTATTCAGCTCATTGCGCGCTATGAAACTGATGATCGAAACTGAGGTGCAGGGTAAGGAGTTTCGCGATAACGTCAAGTTGGGCCGTGGCGGAATACGTGAAATTGAATTTATTGTGCAGACATTGCAACTGGTGCGTGGCGGAACAATTCCGGATCTTCGTGAGCGGGGATTACTGGCGGCTCTGAAGAAGCTTGTTCGACCGGGATGTTTGACGGCGGAAGGATCTGCCGAACTGGATGAAGCTTACAGTTTTTTGCGCAGGTTCGAGAATCGGTTGCAGGCAATCAATGATCGGCAAACTCATGATGTGCCGGTTGATGAGATCAATCGAGCACGTCTTTCCGTAGCCATGAATGTATCCGGATGGGATCAGTTGGCAGAGATTTTATCGAATTACCGGGATGTTGTAGCAGGCCATTTCCGCAGTATTGTTCTGCACGCTGATGATGAGCCGGTGGATGATGATGGGAATAGTGCGATCGCCAAGGTTTTCGCGGCCCATTCATCAGTTGTCGAGGCTGAGAGCGTAATGCGGGGTCTTGGGTACCGGGAACCGGCTGCCGCAGTGACACGTTTGCATGCATTTCGCGACAGCAACTTTTATCTGCGTCTCGATGAGGTTGGGCGCCAGCGGCTGCTCATGATGATGCCGGCGGTGGTCAAAGCGGCTGCCCACCAATCCGATTCACTTACTGCCTTGATCGGTGTTCTTACCATTATCGAGTCAATTGGCCGTCGCTCGGCTTATTTTTCGTTATTGAACGAGAATCCCGCCGCGCTCGAACGCCTCGTCAGCCTGTGTTCGATGAGCGGCATGCTGGTCATGCAGATTGCATCTCATCCGCTATTACTTGATGAACTTCTGGATCACAGAGTTTTCCAGGATTCACCAACGCGAGAAGACCTGGCGGCTGATTTTTCGGGCCGCTTACCGGGCGATATGCTCGATGATCCGGAAGCCAGTCGGTTTGCACTGCGTAATTTTCAGCAGGCGGCAACATTCAGAGTAGCGGTTACGGATCTCAGTGGCGCGTTGTCGCTCATGCGGGTCAGTGATCGGTTGACCGATATTGCGGAGATTGTGCTCGCTGGCGCACTGGAGTTGGGGCGCCATGAACTGGTGCAAAGCTATGGTACGCCGCGTTGCACGGTTAATGGGCAGAGGCGTGATGCGCAATTTGTGATCATCGCCTACGGTAAACTTGGGGGACTTGAGCTGGGTTATGGTTCGGATCTGGATATCATTTTTTTGCATGATTCGGATGGTACTGATCAGCATACTGATGCCGAAAAGCCGGTTGATAATTCGATATTCTTTATGCGCCTTGCGCAGCGCATTATTCATATCCTGACCATGTCTACAACGAGCGGTCCATTATATGAAGTCGATACTCGTTTGCGGCCCAATGGCCGGTCGGGTTTTCTTGTAACAAGCCTGGCGGCTTTTCAGCGTTATCAGCGTACCGAAGCATGGACCTGGGAACAACAGGCCTTGCTCAGGGGCCGATCGGTGGCTGGTGATGTCCCCCTGATGACCGCATTTGAAGAACTGCGTCGTCAGGTACTGATTGAAAACGTGCGTCATGATTCGTTGCAAAGCGATGTTATCGAGATGCGACAAAAAATGCGTGATGAATTGAATCGCGGGACTGATGAATTATTTGATCTGAAGCAGGATCTGGGTGGTGTGACCGATATAGAGTTTATTGTGCAATATCTGGTGCTTAAGGAGGCGTGTAACAAGCCCGAACTGACCGTCTGGTCAGATAACATTCGGCAGCTTGAGGCCCTGACTGCCGCACAGATATTATCCGATTCCGATGCTGAACTATTATCCGCTGCCTATCGAGAATTCCGCGGCCATATGCACCGGCAGGCATTAGCCGGCAGATCCAACCTCGTGCCGCGTGATGAGGTTATGGAACTGGCCTGGAAGGTCAGGGATATCTGGAAGCAGGTTTTTTCCGGTGCCTGAAGTGTGTGGTTGCTGCGCGGTTACAATCAGCCATCTGCTGAATAATTACAGGAGTGAAATATAAATGGACGGCGGTAGCGCAGGTGAACCAGGTCTGATTCAGCCGAATACAGAAAATAACTATGAGGTTTCCCACTCGGATCTGCCGCTGTCGTGCCCAATGCCTGGGATGTACTTGTGGAATTCGCACCCAAAGATATTTTTGGCAATCAATTCAAAGGGGCCGTCAAAATGCCCATATTGTGGCGCCCTGTATACACTTGCTGATTAATCTCGGATGAATCAGTGTGCCGCGGGTATCGGTTAGCAGTCGATTTGCGCTGCATTCAGGGCAAGATCAACCTTCTCGATAACATCCTCGACGAGAATCAGGTTCATTGCATTCGGATTGCGTACGCGCTGTCCCCAGCGCAGTTGTTCGACGGGCTTGCCGAACTCTTTTTCTATTGCTTCCGGATAACAATCGGCGACAAGTTGCTGGCTGAAATATGGGCCGGTTCTGTGCCGATTAGACGTTGCATACAGGCCTACCACCGGCGTTCCGACGGTTGTGGCCATATGCGCCGGGCCGGAATCAGGGCAGATTACAACATCTGCGCAATCTATTAGTGCCAGTAATTGTTTCAGGTTTGTTGCGCCAATCAGGTTTGTAACTGGTTTTTTCACCCCGGCCTCAATACTGATTCCGTATTCTTTGTCGAGTTCAGCGGAGCCGCCGGTCAGGATGATTTGTGCAGCATACTTCTCAATAAGATAATTGCCGAGCTCAATATAGCGGTCAATATCCCAGTTACGAAAGTTACGAAATCGTTGGCTGCTGCATGGGCTGATGATGCAGGTTGGGCCGGATCCGCTGCAGAGACTCTGCGCGAATTGGCGGTCTGGTTGCGGAATCGGAAGATTCCAGCGTAAATTCTGTTGCGGAATCTGCAGATGCTCGGTAAAAGAAAGCATGGCATTCAGCACATGCTGGCGTGGAGTAGCCGGAATCTGTTCATTTGTAAACAGCCATTGATAGTCACGGGCTCGGGCACGGTCGTAACCGATTACCCGATCGGCACGGATGAAACGAGTCAGAAGATTGGCTCGCAACGATGCATGCAGGTGCAGAATGACCGGAAAGTAACGACCTTGGAGTTTGTCCCGGACCTCAAAATAGCTGCGCCAGCCAGCAGATTTGTCGAAAATGATAAACTCGACATCGCCGATATCTTTCATCAGCTCATATTCGGCCTTGCCGATGATCCAGGTGATTTGCGTCTGCGGCCAGGCTGACTGAATTGACCGTATGACGGCAAGCGCATGGCAACAGTCGCCGATAGCCGACAAACGGATCACACAGATCGATTCGGGCGGGGGTGTGGGTTTGGTTCGATTCACGGCAGGTTGCTTGGTCAGGACAGGTGAAAATTATTCGCTAATATTGGTACGGGTTATTTGACTAGACAAATTACAGAATGTGGTCAGAGCCTGATCGTATACGATGATGCTCTGATCAGCCATATAGATGCATCGTTATTCGATCCGGCGCGCTGGTCAGGAGCGGTCTCTGCAGATGGCCTCGGCAGTGGCCGCGGTAAGGTGTTGTTTATTGAGCATCAGGATCAGCAGTGGGTATTGCGTCATTATTGTCGTGGTGGTCTGGCGCGATGGTTATCGTTTGACAAGTTTTTATGGACTGGTTTGCGCCGTGCGCGTCCATTCGCCGAGTGGTCGTTACTTGAGGACATGTATCGTTCAGCGCTACCGGTCCCCCAACCTGTCGCGGCCCGAGTTGTGCGACTCGGCGCAGTCTATGCCGCAGACCTTATTACCGTTCGCATTCCCGATGTCACAACACTGTCGGAGCGCTTGTCCAGGGCGCCGCTGACAGCCGAGACCTGGCGGTCGGTCGGCCATACCATTGCCCGCTTTCATGCGGCCGGTATATATCACGCGGATCTGAATGCGCATAACATCCAGATCGATTCACAAAACAGGCTGTACCTGCTTGATTTTGATCGCGGCCGGGTCAAGGCTGTGTCCGGTGTCTGGATGCGGCGCAACCTGGATCGTCTGCATAGATCCTTGACCAAGTTGTTTTCTGAGGCAGCTATTCGGTTTAGCGATGCTGACTGGGCTAACCTGCTCGATGGCTATAAAACCACTGGTCATCGATGAATTTCCCGGACTAAATATCCTGATATGGATCCGGCCATGGCTCCGGTCGGTTCTTGAAGCGCCGGTGTACCCAGTAATATTGTTCGGGAACCTTGCGAGCCCATTCGGCTATCATTGTATTGACGCGTTCGGCATCTGCAGCCGGATCATTGCTGGGAAAGTTTTCCAGCGCGGGCAGAAAGACACCTTCGTAACCGCTGCCGTCGGCAAGTCGGTACTGATAAAAAGGCACAACAGATGCCTTGCTCATCCGGGCGATACCGGTGAGTGACGGATTGGTCATGGCCGGCTCACTGAAGAAGGGAACCAGCTCAGCATTATCACGGTGGTAGCTTTGGTCGGACGCATACCAGACTGATGTGCCTTTTCGCAACAGCCGTATCATCTGGCGTATGCCGTTTTTAGAAATGAGTGGAGCAACAGACTTTGCCCGGGCACGACGTAATAATTGATTGACCAGCGGATTTTTCAGTGGGCGGTACATGGCGGCCACACATGGCAGGTTTTCCCCAACGATGCGCCCGACCAGTTCCAGAGCGGGAAAATGACCGGACAGAATCACTACCCCTTGCCCCTTGCTGAGCGGTGTCTTGACGTGGTCTATGCCTTTGAGTGTTACGAGCTTCTCGATTTGGGTCAAATCAGCCCACAATGCAAGACCGATTTCAAATACTGAGAAACCAAGTGATGCGCCATGGGCGTGGACGAGTGCGCGTAACGCAGGTTCGTCGAGTTCGGGGAAGCAGATTCGCAGGTTGATCTCGGCAATTCGGCGACGTTTTGGCGCGACTACAAATAATACTCGACCGAGCAAAGCGCCCAGAAACCGCTGGGCGCGAAAGGGCAGCATAATGGCCAGGCGCAGAATGCCTATACCGATCCACAATAACCAATAACGTGGCTGCCAGAATCGGTACAGCGGTATGTAACCCGGTTCGTTGCTTTCAGGCGTATATTTTGTATTGGCATCGTAAGTTGAATTCATGGTCATGCAACCTGATTCCGATGTCAGGCCGGTAAATCCGGAAAGTTCAGATTATATGGATATTACTTCTTCTGGTGACCAACGTCGCAGTGTGAATGTAATCTGGTTCTTTACCGGTGGCTTAAATTACCGCAAAGGAAACTGAGGATTGGCTGCAGGAAAGGTTTTCGGCAGTGATTCTTTCCCCGGGGCCGACGCTTTATTGGCGGCTGGGAGTCGCTTTTGTACGTATAGTGCCGGCTTTCAGGCCTGCATACCTGTGGATAATTGACTTGATTCACGACGTCAAGGACGGTTAACTTTAATACCGGAAAGTATCCGGAAGATTCAGAAAAATATGAGAATTTCATGTTTGGCAGTAGCAGGTAATTGTTTACCAAAAGGATTTGCTTCACTCTTGCCGATTAGGGTCCGTGAATCACACCAGCAAACCATGATCGGCTTGTTAATTGTGTCAAGCAAATCCGTTTCTCACAGATGGTGGTGGCCTTATGCTGTTACTGAAGCGGTAGTCTCGGCGTAGCAGGCCGTGCTGAATATTGATTTAAAAGGATTCTGAAACTGATGCTGTTGAAACACCTGGTTCCCGGACTGGTTGCCCTGTTTATGGCGTTACCCTCAAACGCTGTAAATTTTCCACGGCCAGACGGTCTGGAACCGGATATTCATTTCTGGATGCAGATTTTTACCGAGGTTCCGTCGCAGCAGATATTGGTTCATGACAATCGGCGCCTCGATATCATATACGCTCGCCTTGATTTACCGAACAAAGGTAATGTTCGTTCAAAACGGAATTTTCGAAAAAAAGTTCAGCAGCAATATAAGAGCATTCTCAAAACATTGGCTCGCGGCAAACGTGAGGGGTTAACGTCAGAGGAAGCGCAGGTGCTTGCGTTATGGCCGGAGGATGTTGATAACTCTGAATTGCGTGCAGCAGCTGACAGGGTTCGAGTTCAGCAGGGCCTGGCTGACGGATTCCGCGATGGGCTGGTTCGCGCAGCACGTTGGGAGGAGTACATTCTCGATAGCCTGCGCGCGGCAGGGGTGCCGGCTGAACTTGCCGCATTACCTCATATTGAATCTTCGTATAATCCCAATGCTCGCTCACATGTTGGCGCGGCCGGATTGTGGCAGTTTACGCGCCCAACCGGGCGCCGCTTCATGCAGATTGATCACGTCGTTGATGAGCGTCGCGACCCCTATAAGTCCAGTAAAGCTGCCGCAGCCCTGTTGCAATACAACTATTCGATACTGAAATCGTGGCCGCTTGCAATTACGGCCTACAATCACGGTGTTTCCGGTATGCGCCGGGCCGTACGGGTTACCGGAACGGATGACATCGAGATAATTGTGCGACATTACAAGGGGCGTTCATTTGGTTTCGCGTCACGCAATTTCTATGTGGCTTTTCTTGCGGCTCAGGATGTCGTCAGAAACTCGCAGGTATATTTTGGCCAGATCGTCAAGGATCAGCCGGATGATACGGTCACTGTCATATTATCCGACTACATGAGTGCAGCATCACTTGGTGATGCGTTTGGAATTTCGCGCCGGACATTACAGAAAAATAATCCAGCCTTACTGGACTCGGTATGGACCGGTCTGAAATATGTGCCAAAGGGCTTTGAGTTGCGCCTGCCAAGCGGAGAACTCAGCGCCTCAGCCGAAAAGTTAATGGCCGCGATCCCCCTGGAACAACGTTTTCGACACCAGACCCCGGATCTTGAGCACAAGGTTCGCTGGGGTGACAGCCTCTCCTCGATTGCCGTTCGTTATAAAACAACCGTTGCGAACCTGATGGCAGTTAACAATTTAAAAAGCCGACACCAGATTCGCGCCGGGCAGACCCTGAACCTGCCTTATAAGGGTAAGGGGATTCAGACAGTAATTGCATCCGGTACAACAACCTACACTGTTCAGTCTGGCGATACATTGGGCCAAATTTCCCGGCGCTCCGGAGTTCCTGTGCGCGCGCTGCTGGCACGTAACGGGCTGGCTGACAGAAATCAAATCCATGCCGGACAAAAACTGTTTCTTAACGTTGCAGATACGACCGGGAAGGGAGTGCCACCATCCTCTGAATCACCAGCCATTGCGAAATTGCCGGCAGCACAGCAGCAGCCGGATTTGATCACTGGCGAAGTATTGGCAGAGAAGACTGTAAGTGATGAGGCGACAATTGTGAGTGTTGACGTGCCCGCGGAATCGGAACCTGACACGGCAATGAAGGCTGATCCGAGTGACTATTTTGTGACGGCTGACGGTACGATTGAAATCCAGGCCGAAGAAACACTTGGGCATTATGCAAGCTGGTTAAATGTTCGCACTCAAAAGCTGCGTGATCTCAACAATTATGCATTCCGTAAACCGGTAGTGATTGGTCGCCGTTTGCGGCTGGATTTTACTCGGGTCACGGCAGAGCAGTTCAAGGCAAAGCGCATCGCTTATCATCGGGAGTTGCAGGAAACATTTTTCACCCGTTACCGGATTGCTGATACAAAAGTACATGAGTTTCGTCGGGGTGATTCTTTTTTTGTACTTAGCTTGCGTCGTTATAAGGTGCCGGTCTGGTTGCTGCGGCAATATAATCCCGAACTTAATCCTGACCGTATCAAGCCGGGCACACAGATCATAATTCCACAGATTGAGCGGGTTGACGGGGAAGTGGGTATACAGGACACAGTGGCTGATGCGTGAACCGACATCTTTTAAAAAGTTAAGTAAATTCATAGTATTAGCTTGCCTTATCTGCATGCCTTGTGCTGCCAGTGAGTTTGAAATGGCCGATCGGGTAGTAATTAAAAAGGCCGATAGAAAATTGTTCTTGATGAAAAATGGCAGCGTTTTGCGGTCGATGGATGTCGCACTTGGGTTATTGCCGAAAGGCGATAAAAAAGAAGAAGGTGATTTTCATACCCCCGAAGGCTCTTATAATTTGATCAAAAGAAACCCTGACAGCAGGTTCTTTCTTTCAATACAAATTTCCTATCCGAATGATGCGGATATTCGTGAGGCGCGCGCTCTCGGTGTTGATCCTGGCGGCCAGATCATGATTCATGGGCAACCAAATAGGCCAAAACACAGTGTGGCTTACTATCAACAGACTGATTGGACAGATGGTTGTATAGCAGTTTCTAATGCCGATATGGTCGATATTTGGCTGATGACATCCGCAGATACGTCTGTACTGATTACACCCTGATTGGGAGATAAGCAGGCGTCGCTCTTTTCTTGCGCTTGAAAAATACATGTCAAATTCAGAACAGATAGTTGAAGTTATGCCGGAAGGCAGCCTGGAGGTATTGTCTCAGCATGAGGTCGAACGCTTGCAAAGCGTAGCGACAGGTCCACAGCATGAAATCTTGCGGCGATGTGCACTGGCCGTTTTGAACGTGGGCAGCATCACAGACAACGTGCGTGAAGTTTTTGAAGCCTTCTCGAGGTTTGATGTTCGTATTATTCAGCAGGAACGTGGAATCAAGCTTGCATTAACTGAGCCGCCGGTCAATGCATTTGTAGATGGGCAAATGATTCGGGGGATTCGGGAATTATTGTTTGCAGTGGTGCGCGATATTGTCTTTTTAAGCAGTGAAGCAGAGCACGCACAGCAACTTGATTTCACCACCAGCGATGGAGTTACCAACGCTATCTTCTGTATTTTGCGTAATGCCGGTGTTTTCCGCTTGCCTGCTGACCCAAATCTTGTCGTATGTTGGGGAGGCCACGCAATCAATCGTGAAGAGTATGAGTATTCGAAGGAGGTCGGTTATCAACTGGGGTTACGATTATTAAGTGTTTGTACAGGTTGTGGGTCCGGTGCAATGAAGGGTCCCATGAAGGGTGTGACGATTGCTCATGCCAAGCAAAGGATCAGTAACGGCCGGTATATTGGCCTTACTGAGCCGGATATCATTGCTGCAGAGTCTCCAAACCCGATCGTAAACCAGTTGGTCATCCTGCCGGACATGGAGAAGCGACTCGAGGCCTTTCTGCGTATTGCGCATGGCATCGTGATTTTTCCGGGTGGTGCGGGCACAGCTGAAGAAATACTGTATTTGCTTGGAGTCTTGTTGCATCCGGACAATATTGACATGCCCTTCCCGATTGTGATGACCGGGCCTGAATCATCTGCAGAGTATTTTAAGCAGATAGATGAATTTATTGGCGCTACTCTCGGCTCAGATGCGCAACAGTTTTATCGAATTGAGATAGGTGACCCGATACGGGTTGCACAGATAGTGGCTGATGAGATCAGTACTGTTAAATCCGTTCGCCAGTCTGAGCAGGATGCTTTTTATTTTAATTGGCGACTGAAGATAGAACACTCTTTCCAGCGGCCTTTTGTTGTTACCCATGAAAGTATGGCCAAACTTGATCTTGGAAAACATCAGAAAGGGCATGAACTGGCATTAAATTTGCGCCGGGCCTTTTCCGGGGTGGTTACCGGGAATATAAAAGAGCACGGTTTACGTGCGATAGAGAAACATGGTCCCTTCGAAATAAATGGGGACAAAGATATTATGTTGCGCCTTGATGCATTGTTGTCTGCATTTGTTCAGCAGCAGCGTATGCGTTTGCCGGGTACGGTTTATCAGCCATGTTATCAGCTTAATATCTAGCCACTGTAGAGAATCAAGTGAGCTATGTCGCAAAACTTTTATATAATCATAGTGTTAAATCAATCTGTCTGTGATGTAGTTCATAGCAAATTTGTATTCCAATCCCTACTCTGTAGTCACAGTAACAGAGTAGGCAAACCTGATGAACGAACATAAATATAATTCACTCGCAAAAGAGTATTCCAATGGCTTTCCAAATCGGAATGAACCGAAGCGTTACAAATCCGATGTTATAGACAAGCATGAGAAAGGCCTGGTCTCTGCAGATGGAAAAGATATTAGCGGCTGGGAGGCTTATCGCCGCTGGTTGACCCGCGTACAAACTCCGGAAAAGCAGCGAACTCCCCTGGATCCCGGGCTGTATACCTGGAAAGGCTACCGAAATTGGTCCGATCATGTTCGGCGCGAATGGGATGCAAAGGACTAGAGAATTCTGTTCTTATTCATGATTTATTGCGTTAAGAACAATGATCTTGTTTGGTAACCAGAAAAAATTTTCACGTAATACTTATATCAAGAAGACTATGGCAAAAATTAATTATTGCGAAACTGAGTTTGCTAATGAATATACTCTACGTCGGCGTGCATGGATTGCCAAGGCGCTGGATAGCGTCCGCCGAAGATTAGCAGAAGGAAACAGTGACTTTTATTTCTCTGAAGAGCGGCCAAAATCTTATCTGCGTGTCGTGGATTCAGACGATGTGTGCTGATGGGGTGGATCCCCAAGCTTCCGGATAACATCAATAGTTCCCCGCTGGGCTCGCTTCGGCTCTGATCCGGTTATCACGGCTGGATCTTATTGCGCCTGTCAGAGACGAGCTCGGGTGCTGCGGCACTGACTGCCAGTGCTACGATTCACCTGTTGGTAATAGCCATTTATGGTGGCCTGTGCCTGTTTAAAGGCGCTCGACAGGGCTTTTCCCCGCTGCCAACGCCCCCCGTATGGTTTGTTTTCCGGGCTGAATGCCCGCCCATACCCTCTTTTCCAGTCCCGGCAAGGTCCATATCATGCTCCATTAAATGGCCAAGGGTTGAAATTTGGCAGGGCGATCCCCATATTCTGCTCGCACCCTGGCCCGGTTTGCGCGGGTACAGGCTTTTTTAGCTGAATCTGGTGAAAAATTGACATGACAACAGCAACGGCCAGCGAAACACATGGCTTTCAGGCAGAAGTTAAACAACTTCTGCACCTGATGATCCACTCCCTGTATAGCAATCGGGAGATATTTCTACGTGAATTGATTTCCAATGCATCAGATGCAGCGGATAAATTGCGATTTGAGGCCATCGCAGATGAAAAACTGCTCGAAGACAATGCTGATCTAAGAATCCGCATCGATTTTGACTCCGAGAGCAAAACTATCAGCATTACCGATAATGGTATCGGTATGAGCCGCGATGACGTCATTCAGCAGTTGGGCACCATCGCGCGCTCGGGAACCAGCGAATTCCTGACGGCAATGTCCGCTGATTCGCAAAAGGATGCGAATCTGATCGGCCGGTTCGGCGTTGGATTTTATTCGGCATTCATCGTTGCCAGCAAAGTTGAAGTTTTTACCCGTCGGGCCGGTGCTCCGGTGAGTGATGGCGTGCACTGGGTTTCTGATGGCGATGGTGAGTTTACGATTGAAACAATGGATCGTGAAGAGCGCGGCACTACAGTTTTGTTGCATTTGCGTGAAGATGCGCAGGAGTATGCAGATGACCTTCGCCTGCGTAACCTGGTCCGCAAGTATTCCGACCATATTGCCTTTCAGGTCGAAATGAAGACCGTGCCGGTAGCCGGTGAAGAGAAACCAGCTGATGAGGCTGAAGCTGAAGCTGATGATGTTGAAGAAGCTGAGATTGTTCCGGACTATGAGTCGGTTAATACAGCCAAGGCACTTTGGACACGGCCTCGTACCGATGTATCAGATGATGAGTATCGTGAGTTCTACAAACATATTTCCCATGACTTTCAAGAGCCGCTGCTTTGGAGCCATAACCGCGTCGAAGGCAAACGTGAGTACACAAGCCTGCTTTATCTCCCGGCCAAGCCGCCGTTCGATCTGTGGAACCGGGAATCACCGCGCGGATTGAAGCTCTACGTACAGCGTGTATTTATCATGGATGAGGCTGAGCAGTTTCTGCCGTTATATCTGCGTTTCGTCCGCGGCATTATTGATTCGAATGATCTGTCGCTGAACGTGTCACGAGAACTGTTGCAGCAGGATGAAACGGTTGAAGCCATTAAAGGTGCGCTGACCAAGCGGATACTGGATATGCTTGGCAAGCTGGCGTCCGGAGATGCTGAAAAATACCAGGGTTTCTGGAATGAGTTCGGTCGTGTCATCAAGGAGGGGACTGCTGAAGATACTGCAAATAGTGAAAAGGTAGCTGGTCTGCTGCGCTTTGCGACGACACATACAGATAATGAGCTGCAGGATCAGTCATTGGCCGATTATGTCTCCCGGTTACAGGAAGGTCAGGATAAAATTTATTACGTAACGGCTGATAATCACAAATCAGCCAGCGCGAGTCCACACCTTGAGGTATTCCGTAAGAAGGGCATCGAAGTTTTATTGCTATCCGATCCGATTGATGAATGGGTAATGGGCCATCTGCGTGAATTTGATGGTAAGGAGCTACGTGATATTCGCCGCGGTGAACTGGATCTCGGTGATAAGGAGGACCAGGATAAAGAAGAGCAGGATGATGGTGAGCATAAGGTCTTCCTCGATCGTCTCCGTGAGCAACTCAAGGATGAAGTCGAGGAGGTTCGTTTGACCGACCGGCTGACTGATTCGCCTGCCTGCCTGGCGATTGGTGAATATGACATGGGCGCCCAGATGCGCAAGATTATCGAGTCTTCGGGTCAGAGTATTCCGGAGAGCAAGCCGATATTTGAAATCAATGCCGAGCATCCATTGATTGTGCGGCTCGATGCAGAGCAGGATGAACAACGTTTTGGCGATCTGGCAACTGTCTTGCTTGATCAGGCACGATTGTCGGAAGGTCAACAGTTGAGCGACCCCGGGGCGTATGCCACCAGGTTGAATCGGTTACTGCTGGAGCTTAGTGGCTAGGCGGAGCAGTCAGGAGGCAGGTTTAGCTGCCATTCCTGGTTTATTCCTGTTCTTCCCGTACGGCATTTTGTGGGGGATGTTGGCTGGCCTGGTTAGGCGGCAATAGCTCCATCTTGTTTCGCTATAAGTATTGCATTAGGACAATATTCCTAAAATTTACTGTCAGAGAATCTCCGCCAAGAAAGCAAATCGGTTTCTCAATAGGCATAAAGATCTTTTTACTTTTTAAATCTTTGACTGACACAATAATGCCCTCCCCACCGATCCATTGAACCTTAAACCCCACATCCTGATCGCTTCGGAAAGTGGCGAACGCCTGCTTGTGATTCTTTATTTTTCCGTTTTGCCACCTTTCTAAATCGGCTGCTAATGTTGAGACACCAGAATATCGGAACCTTATAAGCCCCCAGTAATCTTGTGACCTATTTGTGCATCCTATCGATACACTTGGCATATGACCGACACGGAAACCCTTTTCAGCCTCAATTATAGAAAATCTCCCTGATACCTCGCCGTTGATTGGGGTGAGTTCAAAAATCTCAAATAGTTGCTTTCCATCTTCCGCAACAATATCAATTGAATCGATTTTCTTAACTACATTTCTGTTTTCTGTATTGAGTAAATTCGATTCAGTTGCAGCACATCCTAAAATGCCTAATACAGTTACGACACTTAGGCCAAACGATATGTGTGTGCTGTGTGTCATTTTGATACCAACTCAATACTGTGCCGCCTAATGCCTGCAACAGTGGTTGGCCGCCAGGCCGGTCCGGCGACCGAAGGGAGCGCACTGCTTGTGCTGGTTAGGCATCAGTTGGGTGGTGTCATTTCCGAGACGAATCCTTTCCAGTTTTCTGTGTCGAGAATCTCGGGAACCTGTTCTTCGAACTGCACGAGCACGCCCGGTGGCAGGTCATCGAGTTTTGCTACTTTCGTGCCATATCCTCGCACCACCGTGCCGCCAGGTTGGTCACCCATCTCCATCCACGGTTGCCACTCGGTTTTGTTCTGCAACTGCGCATGCACCGGTGCCGACGGTAAATCCGGGTTTTGCATATCGGCCAGTGTCGCCGAGTAGGTCATAAATGAATTCGTAAATCGGGTTTTCTTCGGATCCGTAAAGCTCGGGGAAGATTCGATTGATTGAGTCGCAAGAAACACCCGGTCACCGATGACATCTAGTGGCAGTGGATTGGGGTCGTAGCCCATCACTGTGAACTTTTCCTTGTCATACCCACGGGGCACTGGACCAAGGCGGAAATTCCGCGCCGGAATAGCCTTACCGGTTAGTGGATGATCGAACGTTTCGATGAGATCGTAGCTGTCGATGCCTGTGTAGCAACCAGCTTCGTACTTGAGCAATTGATAGACGTCATTGCCCTGCGGTTCCCATTTGTCGATCAGCAGGTTGTTCATGGTAAACAGCGGTACGAAATTACCTGCGTTGAGATCGGCATATATATTCAGTCGATAAAAGGAAACCACGGTCTCCTTGGCGAGGCTACCTACCAGTTTCACGTGCGCACGCAAAGCTTCGACAGGATCGGAAAAATCCGGTACGAAAGAACGTTGCGCCTCAGCGGATGCAACGCCCTGGAGAGTCGCGTAAAGCGCTGCGCCGGTTGCGCCCAAGAGTAAGGTTCGGCGAGTTAGGGATGAGTGGACATGCGACATCGAGAAGCCTCCGGAGCGGTTAAAGTCAACACTTTATAGCATCAATTAGGCGGATGAGGTGCCAAAGACTCTGGTGCCGCCTAACGCCCACAACAAGGGCGTTTGAGGCGGCAGACGTTTTGCGGCAGCGAAACGACTGGCGGGTCAAACGTCCGCTGCTTGTGCTGGTTAGGCGGCGACGGGCTACGCACTATAGTTACTGCCACTCAAAACTGAATGCAATTGTTCTTTTAAGTGTTTTTCCACTTCGATCTCATCTTTTCACGATATTCGGTTGCTGCTTCTGCGCCGCCTTTCGAATAAGCGATCTTTTCTTCCTTATTACACTGTGGGCAATAAGATCTATTTTCCCGTTTACCGTACTCAAACGCAGAGTTCGGATGCCATTTTCCACAGATAGAACAAGCTTTCCCATTTTCTTGATTCGTATCCTCTTGGGCCATTTTGATATCCTCGGTTAGCTTGTCCGGTTCCCTATCATTCTCAGGTTTATTGGAATCAGGAACAAATGTTGCGCCACACTTGCTACAAGACCATTCATCTCGATAGCTGAAATAGTCTGCCATGGCAGCGAGGAACCACAAACCCGAAACAACAAAACCAAACCACGACCAAAAACCGAAAGAATCATTTTCACCACGAAATATGAATATGGTTATGGGGACAATAATTGCCGGCCAGAAGGGTAATGGCTCTGCCTCTTGAGCTTTTAAGCTTTGTCGTTTGCCTGAATGAGACCCGCCACCAAACCAAACACGGGGGCGAGCCTTGCCTGCGAACCCAAAACTGAAGCCCCGGCTGGAGCTCCTACCCGAATAGGTGGACGTGCCAGATTTATGGACTACCTCACGACGTCTCACTGCGGTAGAGCTGCAACTCGGGCACTTGATTGGAGTTTTCCATTTGGCTCTCATGTTTCCGTCGCTTTAGTCTTGCAGG
>PBZD01000112.1 GCA_002729875.1 Chromatiales bacterium
ACAGGCGCCGCCGCCGCCGCCTCCAGCACCACCAATCCCAATCGCAATGGAAACGGCTACCGATATCGAAAAGCCAAGATTCAGCAACACCGTCACGTTAACCCCTACCGAAACATAAGTTGCAGCCAGGGCTGCCACCACCACAACTACTACTGCCGCCGCTATAGCCTGTGTCGTTCTATTTACAGCCGCCAACTCCTGAGTAACAAAATATAATTCAGCAGAATTCTGCAGACTCGACAACTCTCCGCCTTCAGACTTCATGCCTGACAACTGGCTACGCAGTTTGTCTATATCAGCTTCAAGTAATTTACGTATCCGGTTTCTAAGCGAACCTTCAGCATTATCGTGCAGCAAATTATTTTCCTTCAGTAGATTGATGAAAGCAGGGTAATTACCTGAACCGGCAATATGCCGAACATAGGGATCACTAATGAGCTGCAACAAACGAAATTCCTGCGAGCTGTGCTCCAGCGCCGCCAACGGCACACCATTACGGGCAAGAAATTTACGCGGCGAACGGCGAAATGCTTTGCGTGTTGAATCATCCTGCAGAACTGCATTCCAGAGACGCGACATATTTATCAGTGGAGCCCAGGCCTCAACAGGCATTTCAATACGGCTTAGCGCAAGGCGTAACCGGTTCTCACCAAGCATACGGTCGGGGTTGGATTCATACAACGGTGCACCATAAAGCCGTCCTCCGGCTACACTGCCGCCCGGTCCAAGGCCGGCCAAACCTATACCGGCCGCCGACAAACTGAGAAAATTTCTGCGTTTCATATCGAACCCTCTTTTTCAGGTGGGTTAAGAACAGGATTACAAGCAAGCGAAGCCTGATGGGAATTTATGCTTTGCTGCAGATAGAACCGGCTCATAACCTCTGGCATAAACTCCATATAGCGCTGCTGTATTCGTGCCCGAATTTCCGGATGCTGATGCAATATCGCGCAGGCCTGGCAGATATGTACGACATCCTGCAGGTCTTCCTGCACCGCATCACCAAACAAGCGCCGGATAATGGTGTAAGGCCCGTCAACCTTAATCCATATTTTCAGAAAATCCGTAAGTTGACCGTAGTATCGATCCGCCATGGGCTGCATGGCGGACTGCTTGCCAAGCTTCATCTCAGGGATATGCTCCAGCGTCAAACCACAGCAGGCAGCAAGCTCTCCCGTTGGGGTTAGCGTTACATTGTGAAATAACTGTTTGCAGCCACTTAACAGTTCACTTTTGTCCTGCAGGGCACGGCGAGCCAGACTGGTCTCATGGAACGGCATCCAGGAATTACACTGCAGGTGAAATAGTTTGGGCCGTTGCAGCAAATAACGAATATCCGCCATTTCCATGAGTTGCTGAAGACACTCACTACCGGGAGCATCAATTTCAACTACCACCACCGTGACAATATCATTTTCAACCAGCATTTTCGCTGCCCGGATAACACTCTGCACGGGAACCCATTCCTGATGATCATGCCCGGTGCTGATATTTACCTCATCCATCCCCGCATGAACAAGCTGTCGCACGACCTCCCGGCAGGTATTTTGCGTTTTACCCCAGAATCCATTAGTAACACAGCGGGTACGCAGAGAGCGCCGATGAGCATGAGCAACGGCTGCGTATAAATTTTGCTGCAAAAGAAAACACTCACCCCCACTGAAGACAACCAGTTTCAACCCGGGAAAATCAGCCATTGCCCGGTCTATATATTGCTTGATCTCCGTCAGGCCCAGACGCCCCTGAACTTTTGGATTACATTCAAAACAGCACTCAGAACAAGCTGCCGTACATTGATACGTTGTAATGATTGTCAGCGTATCCGGCAATGAATACCGCAGCCCGGATGGCATGTGCTCAGGAAACTCTGAAGAATTTTCCGCATGGATATCAGTATGGTTAACTGCAACAGACATAATTCGTAACTACCCTAAGCCATAACGTGAGTAACAACTCATTCAATTGGTCAACTTAAATACACTGCACTGGCATGAGAAAACCGTACATCGACGCCAACTCCCGTGTGAAGACGCATAACGTGTGAATTTGGCAAGTTACGAAATAGCCGGTTATTACGCTCATGCACGCCATCACGAATCATCCAATAAGCCGGACCTGGCAAGCACGTATTTACGCTCGTGATCAGGAAATACAGGCTCAGCAAGCAAAGATAAATCATTCTGCTTTGATGGCACTCAGGAACATGTGCTGCAATTCCAGGAGCTATCAACTAACCAAGATGCATTGATGCAACTTTTAAATGAGGCCGCCAAAGCACTCTCATTCCCGGTTCACCAGCAAGATCAGGCTGACTGATTTGTTACCGGATAATCTTTTTTGGCCGGCTCCATTTACACTATTTTTAGTGCTAATCTGAGTTCAGGCCAATCTCTGTCAAATAAAGGCTCTATCAAAGCATCATGGCATTGGCCTGACTGGAAAATCTGTTACAGATAGTTACAAACTGTTGCACAACCGAATTGATTGTCACATACGTCCTACATTAGGCTCTGTCACTCGATCAGGGAGAAAACTATGAAGGCATCTATTTGCAACCAAATTATTGTCATAGCCGGAATGCTGATCTGCATGAACATGGCCAGTGCCGGTGACGCACCTGCGACAGACTCCCGGGAACTACCGATATATAAGATCCCAAACCTGCCACCAAACGGTGAGGCCTATTACGCCCCCGACGGCATACACCTGATTGCCCAGGTCAATGATCCGGATGCCCAGGATCCCGGCAGGGGCAAGGTCGGCGGCGGGCTGACTTATACCTTTACCGATACCGGTGAGGATATCCGTCGTATCAATGATCGCGGCATGGATGCCTGTTCCTGGTTCTATCCGGATAAGAAACGGCTGTTATGGACATCAACCCGTGATCACATGGAAGATATGCCGGCCGGCAGCTGGTCTGATGACGCAGACTATCCACAAGGTTCCGAACTCTACTCATCCGACATGGACGGGAAAAATGTCAAACGTCTGACCAACAACAGATGGTATGACGCCGAAAGCACGGTATCTCCCGATGGAAAATGGATTGTATTCGGCCGCCAGATCGGCGGCAACGCGGATCTCTGGCGCATGAAGTCCGACGGCACGGAGCAAACACAACTTACCTTTACTGCCGACTGGCAGGAAGGTGAAGCCTACTTCCTGCCCGATAGTGAAACCGTAATCTTCCGCGCCTGGAAACAAAGTGAAAAAGTTGCGCTCGAAATGCTGGATCGAAAAAACGGTACTCGTACACAGCTGCCAATGAATCTCTATACGCTGAAAATTCTTGGCCCGGATCGGGATGTGCAGCAACGAACCTTTTCTTACGATACGAACTGGGCACCGTTCCCGGCTCCGGACGGGCGCCACTTTCTGGTCGTACGCATTCTCGAGCGCGGCAACTGGGAACTGTTCCTCGGTGATCTTGCCGACGGCAGCAAAATGCAGCGCATCACTTACAACGAAGGCTGGGACGGCATGGGTGCCTTCTCCCCGGACGGCAAAAAAATGGTACTCACACGTGGTGAGCCAGGCAGCCGCGCCCTGTACTCCTATGTCATGGATGTGTCCTCACTCAACCTGGGACCGGAAAACTATCGGGGCGTACCCGCGACATCCAGGCCACCGGCCGGCTGGGTAGAGAATCCGGCAGATTTTGCCAGCTGGCGGTAAAAACAACCTGCTTTGCAATCAATGCTGAGCATTCTCACCGCCGGAAATTTACCCGTAACAATGGCTGCAGCGACGATTCACATTAATCGCCGCTGCAGCCGCTCCCGGCGCATTCGACTTGACCCGCCAACCGGGATAAAGTTCCTTGGTCTAAAGCATCTGGCCAGGAATCGAACCTATGGATGTTCCAATCGCAAAATCAGAAATTATCTTCCGCTCCAACGACGGTGAAGAACTGACCACCGTCGTACAGGTGGGTCAGTTACGTCAGCAGGACGAACAAAGATGGGCTTGTGACGTCGAAATACCGGGGGTAGAAAGAAAGCGAACCATTCACGGCGATGACAGTCTGCACGCCCTGATTCTGGCCATGGGCTTTCTCGCAGATCGACTGGAGTACCTGGTTGCCGCCGGCGCATCGGTTCTGTCCCCCGACACACGAGAACCCGCCCCCATTAGCAAGATCGTGCCACGCTTGTAAGATCAAGATCAGGCAAATATTTTATGCAGCGAGGGTTCGCACCGCATTAAAGCTGCCCCAGACTGCATGCATAATACTGCCGACTTTGACACAATCACCGGCACTGAAAACACTGCCCGCATTGTTTGCATAGAATGCCTCAAGCTCTTTCATGAGTCCGTCGCAAGGCATTAGTCGGCCGGCGAAAACCAGGTTATCGGTCGAAATACTGGACTCCTGCCCGTCGCGTTCAACAACAACACTCTGTTCAGCAGTGCCCACCGGCACGGTAAGATCCATAACCTGAATATTCTCATCTGCGATCATCTGTATCAGCATCTCACGGTTGGAACGGTCGGCTATGTCACCGCCGAGTTTCTCCGCACTGCGCCGGGTGGTTAACGTGACCTGCAGGCCACTCTGCGCCAGATAAACAGCTGTCTCACAACCAACGAGTCCTCCGCCCATGACGACAACCCGGTCACCCTCGATCACAGCCGCATCATTCAGCAAATCAATCGCCGTCAGAACTTTAACCGTAGCGGTGCTTGCAAATGGCAGCGATTCCATTTCAGCGCCAGTAGCCAGGATCACATAGTCAGCGCCAAAATCGATAACGTCCTGTGTTGTGGCGCGCTTATTAAACACGATATCAATGGGTAATTGTTTTTCCAGGTTACCCAGATAGTGCACGTAGTTGGCAATATCAGGTTTGAAATCAGGCTTTGCGGCCGGCCAGAGATTTCCACCAAGCTTGTCATTTGCCTCCCAGAGGGTAACTGATAACCCCCGTTCAACGCCGGCACGAGCCGCTTCCAGGCCCGCCGGTCCACCACCGACTATAAGCAGGGAGCGCTCCTCCTGCAGCGGTTCCATCGGCCACTCCAATTCGTGCCCGGTCGTCGGCCGCAACGCGCAACTGGTGGGGTCACCCTGCCTCATCTGTTCCATACAACCTTCGTGGCAACTGATGCACGGAATAATGTCGTCTGGTTTGTTGTCCTGCACCTTGTTAACCCAATCAGGATCCGCCAGCAAACCCCGGCCAATCGCGACAAAGTCGGCGCTGCCATTTTCCAGTACGCTTTCGGCTACTTCGGGATCCTGCAACCGACCTACGGCAACCACCGGGATTGAAACCTGTTGCCTGACCTGTTCCGCCAGGCTGACCATGCAACCAGGCTCCTGGTACTGGGGCGGATGCGGCCACCAATGAGATTCATAACAACCGGCATCGACATGCAAAGCGGCGACACCCATTTTTTCCAGTTCCTCGGCAACCCACAGGCCTTCTTCCGGTTCCCGTCCACCCGGAACGTAATGCGTTAACCCGAAACGATAAATGATAGGAAAATCCTCGCCTGCATCACGTCTGATTGCAGCGATCGCCTCGCGGGTGAAGGTCATGCGTTTTTCACGAGTGCCGCCATACTTGTCATCACGGCGGTTCCATAATTCAGTCATGAACTGATCGAGCAGATAACCTTCATGTCCGTGCAATTCAACACAGGCAGCTCCGCCTTCGCGAGCACGCCTGGCGGCAAAACCAAAGGCCTGGGCATGGGCTTCGGCTTCCGCCGTTGTCAACGGACGGGAATAGAATTTACGCCGCTCGGGCAGGTGATGATTATTATTGATCGATGCGGATACCGGCTGGTATTCAGCGGGCACCGGGTCATCGGTCCACCATTCAGGAGCAAGAAACGGTGGCACCACCCGACCAAAACCTGCTGTAAGCTGGATACAGAGTCTACAGTCATAGCGGTTAAGAGTATCAGCAAGCTGACGCACGGATTCCAGGTGCGCATCCGAAGCAAGATCGATACAGCTACTGGCAGCTGGTTCCAGGGCACGGGACACAAAGACCATCTCGGGCAGAATCATACCCACCCCGCCGGCGGCCCTTGCCGCATAGAAAGCCTGGGTGCGCTCACCCCAATAACCATCTTCATCAGTCGTGCCGCGAATGCCCATCGCTGCCATGATGACGCGGTTCTTGGTCTCCATCGAACCAATACGACCGGGTTCCATCAGCATCATCTCTAATGCCTCCTGTTTTCCAGTGGACTGCCTATATAATATCTACCATGCTTACCCAGTAGGTTATTTGTTTGTAACAAAGTGTATCTTATGCATTCCTGGCGGCACCCATGACTTCACATCTAAAACAACAGCCTTGCAAGAATATGACACCAGCATTCACATTCCGTGCCAGTGAATTTTTCATTGCCGGAGCCATTTTCTGACTACCGCATTGATCTATGACGACATACTCTTTATTCACTCGCCTTTTCGTGCTGCCGCAGAGATCTCTGATAATTCGACAAGTTTATCTATTATGCCTGACCTGTACCTTCTTCTGCTTCAGCGGAGAAATAGTCGCAGCAGAGAAGCATTCACTCTCGGGTGAATGGTATTTTGATGTGCTGACATCACCGAATGGTCCGGGTCGACGTGAGGTTTTATTCCTGCAGGAAGGCGACAGAGTGATCGGCTTCATCGACAGCAATTCTGCTTCAGGACGTTTTGTCGGCAACTTTGACGGCAAGCGGCTTGAATTCACTGCCGTACTGGAATTTGGCGGCCTACCTATGGCGGCTGTTTACACAGCCGAGGTAGCCGGGGACAAAATGTCCGGAACCATTGAATATGGACTTTACGGACAGGCTACTTTTGCCGGCTTTAGAGGCAGACGCCCGGTTAATTTAAACAGCACCAATACACCGCTGATCGGATCAGCCAGAGATACTGATCTTGATGCCAGCAGCGTGGGTGACTTTTTTGCTACCACCATCGACGGTGTACTAATGCCGGAGATGCTTACCGTGCAAGGTGGCCACTTCCGGATGGGCAACAACAGTGCGGCCGTCAACCCGGATTACGGCGAGGATTTTGCTCTTGTTCATACGGTGGAAATTTCAACTTTCAGTATGAGCCGATTTCTGATTACTAATGCGCAATATCTTGCCTTCTGTGCTGCAACTGGCCGCACACCCCCGGTTCCACCAAAAGGCTGGGATAACTACCTGCATCAGTATCCCAACCATCCGGTAGTCAAGGTGAATGCACCTGATGCCGAGGCCTACACAAATTGGTTATCGACACTCAGCGGCAAGCCCTATCGCCTGCCAACGGAAGCCGAATGGGAATATGCCGCAAGAGCAGGTATCGACGGCAAGAATTATATTTTTGGTGATAGCTGGAAAATTGATGGTGCCAATATCTCGATCTGGCGGATTGGTAACATACCGGACCGGGACGGCTGGAAGGCCTGGTGGGACAACGAGGGCAACAGAATGTCCAAATCCCAACCCATGACCACTCGGGTCGGCAGTTTTCCGCCCAATGACTGGGGCTTTTATGACATGACCGGCAACGTCTGGGAGTGGGTGCATGACTGGTATCAGGCAGACTACTACGCTGTATCACCCGATAAAGACCCCATGGGGCCACCTTCCGGCACCGAGAAAGTACTGCGTGGCTGCTCCTGGTACAACAAGCCTGACGTCTGTTTCCATGCAACCCGGGATCGTTACAACCCTGAACTGCGGCTCTACTACAATGGCTTTCGCGTTGTTGCACATCAATAGTCATAAGCAGCAATAACTGATGTTAGAGCGACATTGTGGCCTAACACTCGATCCACAAAACCAACAAAGCGCATCAATTAACCCTTGATGTCAGGCAAGACTATCAGGAGAAAAAGAAAGCTCAGACGACGGAAATACTTGCTTGCCTGGAGAATATGCGCAAAAAGATACCGGCAAACCTGGCTCCGGGCCAACCAGCCTTGCTCAAGCAGACCCGGATACAACTGCTGCAGGGGCGACAATTGCAAGCTAAAGGCTGTTGTGGCCACCCCCAGATACATGGTTATATTGTCATGAGCCAGTTCAAACGACTATCTGACCAACTGATTTAAAAACAGTTTTTCCTGAATGGTGACAGATGAAATTTTTTCCAAATTGATATTTGCTACCGTCTACAATCTGGCAATAAACCCCTGAAATATATTCATGGAGATTGCCATGGACATCGACATCATTCTTGAACCGGATCTGTCACCGGCACAAGTTGCTGAAATAGGCATTGAGGCCGAACGCCTGGGTATCCGTGCGTTATGGTCATCAAATTATCATTTTCAATATGACGCTTTCCTGTCGCTGGCACCGGTTGCGGCCGCAACATCAAAACTGATTATCGGCCCGCTGGCTGTAAGCCCATGGGAAATGCATCCGTTAAAAATGGCAAATACACTGCTGACGCTAAACGAGATGTCGAATGGTCGGGCAATGATCGGCATCAGTGCCGGCGGCGGACTACTCGGCGCAATCGGTTGGCGGGCAAGCAATGACGGAGCAGTCTGGCCATACCAGCATCCTGTCAAGCGCACCAGCGAACCGGATCGACGAGTACGCGGCATGCGTGAATGCATTGAGATCCTCGAGATCGCAAGATCAGGAGAATTCACAATGGGTTATGAAGGCGGACTATTTGTAATCCGTCGCCCATTTGGCATGGCCTGGGCCAAGGCTCCCGGACCGCTTATATATGGTTGTTCAAGCGGCCCGCAAATGATTAGCATGTCGGCACGGCTTGCAGACGGGATTCAGTTCAGCGATTTCACCCCTGAACACATGCCTGAAGCAATCAAGAACATCCAGGCTGGCCTGGCGAAACGTGAAACACCGGCAGAAGATTTTCGCATCGGTAACTTCTGGGCCTGGCACATCAAAAAAGATCGTGAAGCCTCGATGTACGAAGCACGGCGTGAATTAATCTGGCGCGGCGCAATCATTGCTCAAAAACGCGAAGACCTCCGCCCATTCTGCCACGATGAAAGTGAGGTCGATCTTATTATCGAAAACTGGGAAGAATTACGTATCGCCTTCAGATCTCGCAGCGGAGTAATTGATAGCCTTCCAAACGACCTGGTAGAAAGACTGATTGCAGGCATGTCATCGGCCGGAGATATGAGTAACATCGACAGTGAAATTGAACGCTACAGGCAATTTGCTGCTGGCGGACTGACAGAATTATCCATCCGCCTGTTTGATGACCCCTGGGATGGGCTGAAAATGATTGGTGAACATATACTGCCAGCATTGCGATGAGAGCATATGAATCAAAAACTTCAGGAGTAGCAGGTGACGGACATGATTGGTAGCACCAAATTCTGGATTCCAATGGCAGTTTTCCAAATTGCCTTCGCACTGACAATTTTTGCTCTCACCCGCCAGTATTATCTGCATGACACCGGCAAGGCTGATGCCGGCCCAACTGCGACAAACCTGACCGCTCCTGCCTGGCCGAATAACAATTCAGCATCCAACTTGTCACTGCCAGACTCATTAACATCCAGTGTATCAACCACTCAGGATCCCGTTGAAATATCACATCAGGCCAATGAGTTCTTCACTAACAAACAGTATAGCCAGGCAGCAGAACTGTATGCACGGCTATTAACATTCAACCCGCGCAATGTGGATGTTTATAATAACTTAGGTCTTACGCTACACTATCTCGGCAGATCAGCCGAAGCTCTTGTCAAGCTGAATGAAGGCATAGCCATAGACCCAACCAAGCAAAGAATCTGGCTGACGCTGGGGTTTGTCAACAATCAACTTGGCAACATTGAACAGGCTCGCACTGCGCTTGGCAATGCCGCACAAATAAATACAAACAACGAGATCGGTCAATCCGCAACAAAAATGCTGGCAAGTCTTCCCTGAGAACAATATCGAAATGCCAGCCGGATGATCTCCCTGTCAGCATAAGAAATATCTGAGGAGTCAGACAATGACTGAAAATTTATTAATTTTTGGCGGCACCCGGGGTACCGGATTTCAAGTAGCACGGTTACTGCGTGAACGGGGTGACAGTGTCACGGTTCTGGTTCGCGAGGAATCTGATGCATCCGAACTGGAAGGAATTGGCGCAACTATTGTGCGCGGCAATGCATTGGACAGAACTGCTGTCGACGCGGCATTTGCATCCGGTCAGTTCAAAGCCGCAATTAATACCCTGGGTGGAAAACGTGGCGAACTGCCACGACCCGATATCGAAGGTACACGACAAATTACTGAAGCCGCAAAGCAGGCCGGGGTACATCGTATTCTTATGGTAACCGCGATTGGTGCTGGCGACAGTCAGTCAGCCGTCGCACCGAAAGTGCTGGAGGTTCTGGGTGAAGTCCTGGACATGAAAACTCAGGCTGAAAGAATCCTGCAGCACAGCGGACTTGACTACACTATCCTGCGACCCGGTGGCATGACGAATGATCCGGCCAGTGGCACGGCGATAAAAACCGAGGACCACAACAGCATGGGCGTAATTAACCGGATCGATCTGGCTGCACTACTGGTGGATTGCATTGATGACGACACGACCTGTGCAAAAATCTTTCATACGATTGATCCGGCCATAACCCGGCAGGCCCCGTTGCAGCGTGGTGAGAATTTACCCGATCAGCGTAGCCGGTAAATAATCACCATTACTCGAGTTACCGAAACCGCACTACCCATGCACAATTACATTCATCACACCGGCACGAAATACTTCCAGCATACCGCCTTAAAATATAATTATCCTTGTGAAACAAAGCTTTAAAGCATGAATAAAGCTCAGGAACTTGCTTCTCATATTGCCTACTGCGGCCTGGATTGCTGCGGATGCGAAGTCTACCAGGCTACCGCATTTGATGATGATGGATTGCGCCAAAACTACGCGGACAAGGTCAGGCTCCAGTGGAAAATCGAAGTCGATCCGGCCAGTATCAACTGCCACGGGTGCCGTGACACACGGCCCAAATCAGGCTTTTGCGCTTCCTGTGAAGTTCGACAGTGTGCGGCAGAACGCGGACTGGAGAACTGCGCGTCCTGCGATGGTTATGGCTGCGAAAAACTACAGAAAGTTCATACAGCAATGATTCACGTCGGCAAAGCCATCGATGGCATTGCGACAGCAAGTATCAATCTTGATAGGATTCGTAACAACATGGGACTCACCTGATCATGGCCAACAAACCTGCAGAATGGCAGATGCCCGCAGGTGATTATGCCGGAGACGTCACCGCACAAGCCGCTTGGGACAACCTGGCCACGGACCAGAATGCGGTGCTCGTCGACGTACGCACAAAAACCGAATGGGACCTGGTTGGCAAACCGGACCTGGCATCAATCGACCAGGAACCAATATACCTGCAATGGGTTACGCTACAGGGGTTGAACAAGCATTTCACCGATCAACTGCAAGCTGCGCTGGAAGAACGCGGCATTGCTAAAGACACACCGATATACATCATGTGCCAGTCAGGTGGTCGATCTAAAATAGCAGCCATGCAATGCACCGAACTAGGTTACACCGCAGCCTACAATATTGCCGAAGGTTTCGAGGGATCGCTTGATGATCGGCAGCACCGCAACAGTGTCAACGGATGGAAGGTTGCGGGGTTACCATGGACACAAAAATAACTGTATGCCTGCGCATCTGACCAGATCAACGCGCTTTTAAGTGATTTACCGGTCGCGCACCTGTTCGAGTTTTACGATGCCGCGTTGTTTGTGATACGCAATACGCTCCGACTCGAGACCCTCGTGCAACCTGACTTCATCACCAATCTCCAGCACGAAGGGTGCTTCGGCATGATACTCCGGCCAGTCCGGTAAGCCCGGTCGATTCGGGTTGCCGGTTTTGGCGAACTGCACCCAGTATGAACTGATCAACTTACTGACCTCATGGTCTTTGTCGGTCGCAGCTTCCAGTTCCGTATCGAGTGTCTGCATGACAAATGCGATTTCATCCGCGTGGCCGACGCCCGGATCGGTACCCCGGCGTTCATCAGCAAGGTAGGAAAAGTAGTATTGATAGGTTGGTGACGACACATTTCCCATCATGTCACCCAGATAACGTGACTGCGAGTGAATAATCAGGTCACCAAAAACTGCGTCGGCAAGCGTCTTGCCTCTCATACCTGGATACAAGCGTGCCTTGTCTTCATCCGGGATGATTCTGACCATAACGTCCGGCGAGAACGGTCCGCCGATCTGACGGCCGAGCTTGGCCTCCCAGCTAACGCCCCCGGTCAGATACGGCACATTATTCTGCCGACCTTCGGCAAACAGAAGACCGACCTGATCCGGAATCCAGTCACCTTCGACCATCGGCGTAAAACGATCTCTTGCAGTCAGCAAGCCGATAACCTGGTCCATCGACAAGGCCCGCAAATCACGAATCGGATCATCACTGTCCTTGAATCCGGCTCGCTTGGCAAATGACTTACCCGCTCGTTCGCCGGGAACCTGGAAAGCACTGCGATTGCGAATCTTCGCATCCGGGGCCAGGCCTACTGAGGCGCTCTGACTGATGGCTTTATTGAAGAGGTCCTGCGCCGGAGGCATAACCATCAGGTAATTAACCAATGCTCCGCCGGCCGATTCACCGAAGATCGTAACGTTATCCGGGTCACCGCCAAAATACCCGATGTTTTGCTGCACCCATTCAAGCCCGGCAACCAGATCCATCAATCCATAATTGCCGAGTGGTTCGTCGACTTGCTGCATCGTCATGGCCGGATGCGCAAAGAATCCGAACAGCGTCAATCTATAGTTCAAGGTCACGAGAATAATGCCTTCGCGAGCAAGATCAGGGCTGTTAAGGCGCGGAATGTTGCCGGAACCCTGCACGAAGCCACCACCATGGATCCAGACCATAACCGGCAACTTCTCACCCCTGGCATGATCCGGTATCCACACATTCAGCGTGAGGCAATCCTCGCTCATCTCTCCAAGTTCGAACCACAGTAACTGCGACCGGTATTGCGGGCAGAACGGCCCATAGTTTTCGGCGGCACGGATGCCATTCCATGCGGCAACCGGCTGCGGGGGGTGCCAGCGATTATCGCCGCCAGTTGAAGCAGCAAACGGTATGCCCTTAAAGGCCGTGACATCGTCATGGCGGACACCCAAAAGTTTACCCGAATCAATGGTTACGACGGGTGCCTGATCTGGACGCGTACATGCAACTGCCAACATGAAAACGATAACCAACAGTATGCTGGTACGCGCAGCCGGATATGTCTTTACCATTTATCAATCCTCCTTACCGGCTAACAGAGTTATTCGTGTCCAGCACATGAGCAGGAAATTTACCCTGCTACCTGTCAATAAGACACCAGCTCACGACACAACGTCATGCCCACAATTTATCAGATGCGATCCGCGCACCCTCTGCCAGCGCTCCAAGCTTCGCAAACACTACATCAGCATCCACCGCGCCATGATTGGCAAATGTGCCAAAGCCACAGTCAGTACCGGCAATAATGCGTTCACGGCCAACAATATCGGCAAACCGGCAAATACGTTCGGCAACCAGCTGGGAGTGTTCGATAAAATTGGTCGTCGAATCAATCACACCCGGCACCAGGATCAGGTCATCGGGAATTTTTGCATCCCGGAATACTGCCCACTCATGGGCATGCCGCGGATTTGCAGACTCGAACAACAACGCCCCGGCATCAGCCTTTAATGCAATAGGCAACACCAGTTCCATCGGTACGTCATGATTATGTGGCCCCTCATAATTGCCCCAACATACGTGTAAACGCACACGATCTGAATCAATATTCTGCAGCGCCTGATTCAGCACTTCTATATGCAGATTCGCCAGTCGCAGATACTCATCATCACTCTTGTCACGAAATATTGTATGTCGGCCCATGCCGATATCCGGCGAATCAATCTGCAACAGGAAACCAGCCGCAACAATCCCCTCGTATTCGATACGCATGGCTTCACCAAGCGCCGCAACATACTTCTCGTGGCTTGAGTAATGGTCATTTGGCTGAAAGAGTGCAATAACCCCGGGTGCAGCTGCATTCATGAAAGCCTCAACTGGCTTGACCTCGTCTACAGCTTGTCGGAAATTGGCAAGATCGGTCTCAAGCGGCTGCATATCCTTAATCCCAATCTCGCCTATACAACGCGGAGGACTGGCTTCTGAGCGGGTACCGGCTTCATGGCGACGGCGTAATACACCGGGAAAATCCAACAGATCCTGTGCCGGTTCCCGGTGTGACTCACCTCCGAATCCGGTCAGGCGATCCTTGATATACGTTGCATAGCTGATTTTACTCAGCTCGCCATCGCTGACAATATCGATACCAACTTCGGACTGACGTCTTACAATCTCCCCGATAGCGGATGCGATAATCGCATCCCCATCCGAATGATTTGATTCAGTTCCCTGCTCCCGACCGAAGACAACATCCACAACAGCCTGGCTACGTGGCAAACTACCGACATGAGTGGTCAAAACTCGTTCTTTACTAATCTGCATTACCAACCCAACCTAACGCTATTTTTTCATCAATATTCTAAGATGATCGAAGCCCTACACAAGCCGCAACCCATTCACCGGGCTAATCGGATGACTGTTCATCATTCCATTGTGACCAGGAAACCTGCAAGTTTTCAGTAATATGAAATAAAGCAGCAAGCACGTGCCTGTCATACAGCTTGTCTGCATCCTGCATCATCCGATCAACAGCATCGCTGATAGAAATTGCCTGACGGAATGCCCGCGGACTGACAAG
>PBZD01000113.1 GCA_002729875.1 Chromatiales bacterium
ATCACTAACCAGGTGCGTTATTTGCACAATCCCCTTATCACCAAACCCGGCATCTCTCAGTTGATCAATATCGTTGTCAGTAATACTTGTGGCATCGGTGTTCACTTTTAATGCATAGTTCAGCATTACGCTTTCTCTCGCGGATTCACAGTAACCCGATCCCTGACTGAGTAATGCCTCAATTTCTTTGCGGGTTGCGCCCAACCCAAAGTTCCAGATTGTGCAAAAGGCAGCCGTGCAATAAGCGCATCCATTCGCCTGCGATACCAGTATGCCTATTTTTTGAATCTCGGATATGGACAGTTCACCAGTTTCCCAAAGAATCTTTGTGGCGCTCAACTTGGCAATGAAAAATTCCGGAAAATTTAATTCGACCTTAAAATGGTTGGGGATGCTTCCCTCCATATCGATTACCCAGGCGAATATCCCGGCCATTTCCGGATTATCTATATCACTGGGTTCTATGATGGGGACACGAGCCAATAAATCGCTCCATTAATTAGCCGGATTAACCTTTAACAGCCGGGAAGCCATATAACACATTATCTATTATGTTTTGATCAAGACCTGTATATATCATCTCACTACGTAAGATGTTTTTTGCAAGATGCGAGATCCTAATGACCATGCCCGCATAAAGCCATCAGGATTGTTTTCTTATCTCCGGATTGTCTGCATGCAATAGCTTCTCTAACGGTGGCAGTAATCGCATGTGCAGGCTCCTGTATTAAGGCAGCCTGATTGCCGAATAGATACTTTCAGTTCATCGTTACTCCGGCAGGGAATGATGATTTTCAGATTTTCAAACGGATAACAAGCTAACGGCTGCGCAGCCCGGCGCTCATGCGCGCAAACGCCTCTGATACATCCAGTGGATTAAGATGAATTTCTATCATCAATGGACCGGGGCCGACGAAATCCTCCGCCCGTTGTAACGCATCCTCCAGGTCAGCCTCAGTTCGTACTTCGCAACCGACAACACCTCCAAATATCTCCGGCAGGCGCCAATACTGCCAATCCTGTATGTCGTTGAATGCGCCGTCGTGAATCAGGCGCTCGGCGGTATATCCCTTGTTGTTGATCAGGAAAATGATCGGTGTTTTGCCGAAACGAACCATGGTCGATAATTCCTGAGCAGTCATCTGGAACGAGCCATCGCCTTCAAAAGCCAGAATTCGCTTGTCCGGTTCGGCACCAAAACAAGCGCCGAGAGTCATGCCGAAACCTGCACCGATAGATGCCCAGTAGCCTGATGTGACGAATCTCGCACCCGCAGGTAACTGGGTGTGTGACATGCTGATCATCGGACCGGCGTCTCCGAGGATCACATCGTCGCTACGCAGAAAGCCGGCGATGCGTCGAAAAAAGCGATCGCTGCTAATCGGAGCCTCCGGAACAAACTGGAAATCTGCATCAGGCAGGTAGGCAAAACCTTGTGTCGGAATGTCCACTTCGGCCCAATGGTCTGTGGGAATACGCGCGAGCAATCCGGTCACGATATCGTGAAGCCTGACCGGCGCAAAGACGCCTTCCGATGCATTCACACAATCGTTGAAAACCCGTATCTCCTGATCAGGGGTCAGATTTGCTGTCGAACCGCCCTTGTTGAAGTCGGATGCAACAGCACCAAACCAGATGACGGTATCAGCATCCTCGACGAATGAGCGGACTGCCTCAGTGCTGCCCATGCCGTGATACATGCCAACGCAGCGCGGATGATCCTCGATAAAATCGGCCCGACCGGAGAACACTGATGCAATGGCTACACCGGTGCGATCGACCAGCGTGCGAACCTCATCCTGCAGTCCGAATGACTGCACTTCGTGACCGACCAGCAGCACGCATCTTCTCGAGTCGGTTAGCCGTGCCGTCAGCATGTCCAATGCAGCCGCCGTAGCCGCCGGATCGCCGGTAGCCACTGATGAAGCCCACTCCGGCACCTCACTGCAAGGCTGGCGCTGTAAATCCAGCGGAAACTCGAGGTATACGGGCCGGCGTTCCCGCAGGCACAGCCGCAGCAAGTCATCGATCTGCTCGGTCGCACGTTGCGGATCTTCCAGTAACAAGCTGCCGACGGTTACCTGCTCAAATATCTGCAGTGATGCAGCGTATCTGTCCGGCAGGATGTGGTGTTTGATCGCCTGGTCACGATAGTCCTGGCGCGGCGGGCCGCCGGAAATCACTACCAGCGGTACGCGTTCCGCGTAGGCTTCGGCAACCGCGTTGATCAGGCTGAATGCTCCCACGCCGTAGGTCACCGCGATCGCACCCGCGCCGCGTAAACGGGCATAGCCGTCCGCCGCATAGCCGCCATTCAGTTCGTTGCACGGCGCGATATGCTTTATATCACTGCCATCCAGCGCCTCAAAAAACGGCAGGATATAGTCGCCCGGGATTCCAAACAGGTGATCGATGCCGATCGCTTTCAGCCGAGCCAGTAGAAAGTCCGTTATGGTCATGCTGGATTTATGCTCAGCCGGTTGGTAACTGTACCGTTATCCATTTCCACTCCGTCAGTGTGTCGATGTCGATGTCGGTGCCTTCACGACCGAAGCCGCTCTCGCCGACACCGCCGAACGGCACGTGGGGTTCGTCGGCAATCGTCGGTGCGTTGATATGCACCATGCCGGAATTAATCGATTGTGCCAATGTCAGCGCTTTGTCGATGTCGCGAGTGAATACTGCTGCACTGAGTCCGAACTCGGTATCGTTCGCCTTTTCCAGTGCATGTTCCGGGCTGTCGACCGGATAAACGGATGTCACCGGGCCGAATGTTTCCTCCCGGCACACGGTCATGCCCTCGCCGACACCGGTCAGAATTGTCGGCTTGCAACGATTACCAACCCATTCGCCCCCGGTTTCTACCGTCGCGCCCTTACCGCGTGCGTCTTCGATGTGCGTCCGCACCCGGTTGCGTTGCCGGTCGCTGATAATCGGGCCGAGCCAGGTATCCGGATCACGCAGGTCGCCCATGCCCAGGCTTGCGGCGATACCCTTGAACTTGTCGACGAACTCGTCGTACACCGGTCGTTCCACGTAAATCCGGCTGGACGCCATGCAGGCCTGGCCCTGAAAGAAGAATGTGCCGAACGCGGCCGCCTGTGCGGCGGCATCTATGTCGGCATCCTGTAACACGACCAGCGGGCTCTTGCCGCCGAGCTCGAGCAGGACCTTCTTCCTGCGCGGCGCGCACAGTTCGATGATGTGCTGGCCGATCCGGCTTGATCCGGTGAACATTACGACGCGCGTCAGCGGATGTGCCGTCAGGCTGTCACCGATGTCGGCGCCGAGCCCGGTGACGACGTTGAAGACACCGTCGGGCAGGCCCGCTTCCTTATATATCTCGGCCAGGCGTAACGCCGTTACCGCGGCGAATTCCGAAGGCAGCATTACGACCGTGTTGCCGGTCGCAAGCGGCGTTGCACTGAGCTTTGTGTGTTTCAGGAACGGCACATTAAACGGTGCGATGCTCGCGATGACGCCCAACGGTTGTCGAATGCTGATACTCAGTCTTCCCGGTGTGTCGGGCGGGAGTGTCTCACCACGCACCTGCCGCGCAACCCCGGCTGCGGCGCGCAGACAGGCGATGCCGTAATTCGTTTCGAATTGCGCTTTGCCGACCGGCGAGCCGACTTCGTCGATCAGGATGTCGACGAACTCCTGGCGATGTTGTTCGACGATGCCCGCCGCCCGCGACAGGATTGCTTCGCGTTCCGATGCGAGTGTTTTCGACCAGGTTTCGAATGCAGCTTGCGCAACCTGCACTGCCTTGTCGATGTCGTTCCGGGTACCGGCCGCTAGCCGCGCATAGACGGAATCGTCATCCGGATTCAGGTCATCCATGTACTGACCCGAATCCGATGGTATGGGCTGACCGTTGATCCAATGCTCCCAGGTCGTGACCTGGTCTGGCTTCTGTGATGGCGCAGACATGCTGTTATCCTCCTGAAGACAGGTGCCGTTGTTATGTGCCCGCGTAGAAGGCGGCGAGCGTTTCAATATCCTGATCTGTCAACCCGCCGGCCAACGGGGCCATGATCGGGTCAGTCCGTCGCCCGGCACGAAAATCCCCCAGTTGCTTGGCGATATAGCGTCGATTCTGCCCCGCTATGGATGGCCACAGCGGATTTGCCTCGCCGCTGCGCGCCGCATGGCAGGCTACGCAGACAGTTGCCGGTTGCGGTACTGAATCAGGTCCGCCGCTCAGGCCATCGATACGGCTGAAATATACGGCGAGATCATCAATATCCTGATCATCAAGCACGATCGCCATCGGACTCATCCACGGATCTTGGCGACGGCCGTCGCGGAAATCCCGCAACTGCTTGGCCAGGTACTCCGCTTTCTGTCCCGCCAGGTCGGGCCAGGCATCGTAATCGCTGATGCCTTCGGCACCATGGCATGCGAGGCAGGGCAGCGACTTGTTCCGGCCGGCGAGTGTTGCATTTGCTTGCGGGTCGATATCGGTTTGCGGGTCGCGGGCGGGTTGTTCGCCGGAGCACGACGGCAGGACAGCGATCAGTACGACGCATACCAGGTTCAATACGGCACCCGCCGGCCCGCGTACTATTGACCGGACATCAGCCATGTTTGTCACCGCTTGGCTGGGGCAGCAATTTCAGGTGTCCGAGCAGGTTTGTGAATGTGGCCAGGCGTTCGACCCGAAATGCGTCCACGTCGATATTGCGCCAGTTGTAAAAGCCCTGGCCTTCCCGCATACCATTGCGACCGGCCGCCATATTTTTCTCAACAACATCGGGACTAGAGAATCTCACTTCATTAATCGTTTCCGAGAGGTATCTCGACGCATAATAGAGAATATCACCTCCGCCCCAATCAACGAATTCCAGCGCACCGAAGACCGTATAGCGCGGACCAAATCCGGTCCGGATCGCGCGGTCGACGTCTTCTGCACTGGCGACGCCTTCTTCGACGAGCCGTGCCGCCTCATTCATGACGAGGGCCTGGATTCGGGGGACGATATATCCGGGGGATGCGCGGCATTCCACCGGCACCTTGCCAATTGATTCGAGCAACTCGCGCAACGCCGCAACAACCTCCGCGCTGGTCTGCGCCGCCGGCGAAATTTCCACCAGCGGCATCAGGTAAGCCGGATTCAGCCAATGCGCATTTGTGAAGCGCTCCGGGTGTGTGACAAAACCCGCCAACGTGTCCGACAGCATCGTCGATGTCGTCGATGCCAGGATGGTGGAATCGCTCACTGCCTCGCTAAGCCAGGCGTAGGTGCTTTGCTTGATGTCCGGGACCTCGGCCACCGCCTCGAATACGAAATCTGCCATGCGTAATGCGGCGGTGCCGGCAGCACGCGATACGATGTCGATGCGTGCTGTAATGTTGTCCGCCGCCGCGCGGGAAATAATGCCGGTGTCGGCCAACGCGTGGCTCTCGCGCAGCAGTTCCATGGCCGTCGTTGCAGTGGTCTCGACAAATTCATCGGTGGTGCGCTCCTCGCTGTCCACGAGGCTTACGTGATAACCGGCCCATGCGCAACTCAACGCGATACCGCGGCCCATTCGGCCCGCACCGGCGACAGCAATGTTAGAACTACGCTCCGTCATAATGATTCCCGATCAGGAAAAACCCAGGTAAGAATGGAACACGCCCCGGGGATCATATTTTTTCCGTAGTTCTGCGAGTCGCCGCCACTTCTCCTCGGTAAAACACGCACGGATTGTGTCGGGGTAGCGCTGCATGTTGATCTCATTCGGATAATGGCCGCGGGCATATGGCCGCAGGGCTTGCACCGATTCGTCCATCCAGCGGAAATTAGGCTCAACATCGTCTGCCTGCTCGGCCATCAGGTACCACGACAGGTAATGATCCCCGGTGTAAGTGAATGCCGAGTCCGTGTCATCGGGGGACGGGTTAATGCCCCATGCTGACAATGCGAATGAGCGCGGCGAACGCGGCGGCGTTTTTTGCCAGCGCTCTGCAAGTGTCGTCAATGCTCCGCCCGGATCGTCTGTCCAGATATTGTGAATTGCCGTGCGGTTCGGGCTGGAGTGATCGGTCTCCTGGCCCGCGTATAACTCGGGATACGTCAGCACCGCGTCCTCTTTTTGCATGCTGCTCATGGACGGTAATTTGCTCGACCTGACGGGCTCGAGCAATTCAATTCCGTCCGCCTCGGAGCGGCCAAACGAAATTGCGCTAACAGCCCAGGTGAAATCGCGCTCCGCCGGCGGTTTGTCGGGCGGGACGAAACGACCCGCTACCGCCAGGATTTCGAGTTGTTTCTTTTTGTTCGCAGTGATTTCGCCCAGTACCTCCATCAGTTCCGCAGTCCGTTCCATCGGCACGATGTACTTGCTCTTTATGATCCCGCGCGGTACCGGAAACAGTTTCAGTTTGTAGCGAAGGACGGTGCCAAAGAACCCCGGTCCGATGCCGCGGATTGCCCACAGCAGGTCGGCGTGCTCCTCGGTCGATGCTACGATCTTGCGCCCGTCGGCGAGCACGATCTCCGCGCCTATGATGGAGCGGCAGGCAATATCCCATTCAGACATGTTCCAGCCGAGCCCGCCGCCGATCAGGTAGCCGCCGAGACCGACGATCCCGGTGTGGGCTGCCGGGAACGACCAGCCGTGCGGACGGATTAGTTCGATAAGGTCCTGGCTGCGGATGCCCGGCTCGATCCATGCGGTGCCGGCCTTTGCGTCGATCTCGACGCCCATGAAGTGCGAGGTGTCCAGCAGCATGCCGCCGTCGCGCAGGCAGCCACGTGCCGGGTTGTGCCCGGTCGCGCGCGTCGCGATCCGCAGGCCGGAATCGCGGGCATAGTTGACGGATTCAATGACGTCCTGTTCGGACTCGGCGCGGATGATCGTATCCGGGTAACGATCGGGCTTGAAGATGTACCAGACCATGCTGGCTCGCCACAACTCGTAATTTGTGTCGGCGCGCTGGATGATCCGGCCACCGATTTGTTTTAGCCGGTCGCGAAGTTCCTGCGCTACTACAACAGGGGTATGCGCTATGCCAGTCCAGGCTGCGCTGATCAATGCGGTTGCTCTACCGATAAATCTGCGGCGGGTAAACATTGCTATGACTTTACACCTTCGTTGGCGCTAATTGTGCGACTTTACGTGCCGTTGCGCTGAAGTGCCTAAGCCCCCACGCCAGTGTTGCCGCACCGCAAATACCTGAAAGTGCGCAGGCAACCGACATTGAATAACCGACCTTTAGTATATCGCCAAACACGTAGTCGGTAAGCACTGCAACCAGTGTCGCGCCGCCGGTGATACCGAACAGATTCATGGCGAGAAAGAACAGCGCCGTTACCTGCGCGCGCATCTGGTTCGGCGCCATCAGTTGCAGGCCCGCCGCCGAAGTTGCCACCGGGAAACTCGCGAAGAAAAATGCAACCGCCAGCACCAGCAGGCTGCTCGTCAGGTCGGGCATCGATGAAAACAGCGCTGCGGGAATGATGACGCCGAGGCCGCCGATAATTCCGGCGCGCAACGGTGCATCGTCATGACCCCGCCGGGTAAAGAAATCTGCCAGCCAGCCGCTGGTCAGGGTTCCCGCAGTATTGGCAATCAGTACGATCGTGCCGAGGTAAAGTCCGGCGTCGCGGGCCGATAACTCGTAGACACGCATCAGGTACGCCGGCGCCCACGACAATAGCGCGTACATGGATAAGGCCAGCAGGCCGAATCCCAGGTAATGCGCGGTAAACGTCGGCTTGTGCCCACCGATGTAGTCCATTACCTTGCGAATCGTGAAGGCCTGATCGGCGCCCTTTTCGTCCGTGGCCAGACCGGTGCGCGCGGGGTCACGCACAGTCAGTAAAAACAGGATGCCGACCAGTACGCCTGGTATGCCGACGATAAAAAATGCCGTTTGCCAGGGTTTGATCACACCCAGTAGCGGCAAGTCGATGACGCCCATGCGCCCGACGATGTCGATGACCGCGCCGCCGACGATAAATGCGAGCCCGGAGCCGAGAAACGCCCCGATCGAATAAACCCCGAGGGCCAGACCGAGGCGTGATTTGGGAAATGAGTCGGTGATGATCGAATAGGCCGTCGGTGACAATGCCGCTTCGCCGACACCGACTGCCATGCGGGCGAAAAATAGCTGCACGAATGTACGCGCTATACCACATGCTGCCGTCGCAAAACTCCAGATAACGATGCCGGCCGAAATAATCAGCGGACGCGGACCGGTGTCGGCCCAGCGTGCGATCGGCAGCCCCATAATTGCGTAAAA
>PBZD01000114.1 GCA_002729875.1 Chromatiales bacterium
AAAAAAAAGAAAGGCGGATAAAAAGATTCCGGTATCGCTACTAGTTCTTGATCGGCAGGTTCCGATTATCATTCACACGTTCGCGTAAATCCTTACCTGGCTTGAAGTGCGGCACATGTTTACCAGACAGTGCTACAGCCTCACCGGTTTTTGGATTACGACCCATACGTGGCGGACGAAAATGCAAAGAAAAACTGCCGAATCCTCGAATTTCTATCCGGTCACCTGAGGCTAAAGTAGCGCTCATTAACTCAAGCAAATACTTAACCGCTAATTCAACGTCCTTCGCCGGCAGATGCTTCTGCTTGCGCGCAATAATCTCTATTAGTTGAGATTTTGTCATCACCAATTCACTCCCACTGTTCGCCCGCTCTAAATCAAACTACGGCACCTGCTATGTACCGTCACGTTTCTTTTATTTTAAGATACGACAGTTCAAACTCTAAGAACCTGAATCCCCTGTAATTTGTTCCTTAAGCAAATCTCCAAGTGTCGTGCCGGCACCTTCGGTCGCAGACTTGTCAGTCTTATAACTTTCCACGGCTGCCGCTTCATCATGCGCTTCTTTCGCTTTAATCGACAGCGAAAGAACACGAGTCTTGCGATCCAGCCCGGTAAACTTGGTTTCCACCTCATCGCCGACCTTCAGAACCGTACGCGCATCCTCAACCCGTTCACGAGACAATTCACTGGCACGTAACTGACCTTCAACACCACCTTCAAGTTCGATCAACGCACCACGCACATCCACTTCCTTAACCGTTCCCTTGACGATACTGCCTTTGGGGTGATCGGCAAGAAATGTTGACAGCGGATCCTGATCAAGCTGCTTGATACCTAGTGAAATACGCTCACGATCCGGATCAATCGCCAACACCATGGTTTCGACTTCATCACCCTTCTTGTACTTGTGTACAGCATCTTCACCCGCTTCATCCCAGGAGATATCGGAGAAATGCACGAGACCATCAATACCACCCGGAAGGCCGATGAATACGCCAAAATCAGTAATCGACTTAATCGTACCGGTTACATGATCATTTCGGTTGTATGAGGCAGAAAATTCTGCCCATGGATTCGACGCACACTGCTTCACACCGAGTGAGATTCGCCGACGTTCCTCATCGATATCCAGCACCATAACCTCGACTTCTTCGCCAACCGTAACGACTTTAGACGGGTTAACATTCTTGTTTGTCCAATCCATCTCGGAGACATGAACAAGCCCCTCAACGCCTTCCTCTATCTCTACAAAACAACCGTAGTCAGCAATATTGGTAACCTTGCCAACCAAGCGAGTGTTGGGCGGGTAGCGTCGGGCAATCGCCTGCCAGGGATCGGAGCCAAGCTGCTTCATACCAAGTGAAACACGAGTCTTTTCTTTATCGAAACGCAGAATTTTTACTTCAACCTCATCACCGACAGCGACAACTTCAGACGGGTGTTTGACTCGCTTCCAGGACATATCGGTGATATGCAGTAACCCATCGATGCCACCAAGATCGACAAACGCCCCGTAATCGGTCAGATTCTTAACAATACCCTTGATGACCGTACCTTCCTGCAAGGATGACAATAACTGCTCGCGTTCGGCGCTATATTCCTGCTCAACAACCGCACGACGCGAGACGACGACATTATTGCGCCGCTGGTCAAGCTTGATAACCTTGAACTCAAGTTCCTTACCTTCGAGATAAGACGGATCGCGAACCGGTCGCATATCAACCAGAGACCCGGGCAGGAAAGCACGTACAAAATCTATTTCAACAGTAAAGCCGCCCTTCACACGGCCATTGATAATACCTGTGACCACCTTGCTGTTTTCAAACGCATCTTCAAGCTCAGCCCAGGTACGTGCCCGCTTGGCGCGCTCACGCGATAATCTGGTTTCACCGAAACCATCCTCGACCGCATCCAGCGCGACTTCGACAGTATCACCAACGACAACTTCGATGTCACCGCTTTCATTGAGGAACTGACTGGTGGGGATAACAGCTTCAGATTTGAGGCCGGCACTGACTATGACAACCTCAGAAGAAATTTCTATAACATTGCCGATAAGGATAGTACCGGGCTTGATTCTCTGACTGGCAAGACTCTTTTCAAATAACTCAGCAAAATTTTCAGACATTATAATCCCGCCTTGTGGCGGCCCAGGTTTATGTGTTTCCAACATCCTGTTGAGAAACAGTTAATTAAATCCGTTGTTAATCCTTTAACAACGAGCCGTTACTTTCATCACCGTCACGATCATTGCCCTGAAGATGAACCGCATGTCATCAGGCGCAGCCTTGTGGGTAGACCTCTTTAGCCCACTCAAGCACTTTGCAGACAACCTCTTCAATACTCATCGATGTCGTATCAAGAATACGTGCATCGGCGCAGGTAATTAGCGGCGCAACAGACCGGTCAGTATCTTGGCGATCCCGATCGACCATATCCTTTGAAAGCGCCGAGAGGCTAACATCAATCCCCTTGTCTTTCAACTGCTTATAGCGTCTCTGGGCACGTTCTGTGACGTTTGCTGTCAGAAATATCTTAAGCGCCGATGACGGAAAAACGACCGAGCCCATATCACGACCGTCAGCCACCAGCCCGGGAGGGCGACGGAACTCACGCTGTCGTTCGATCAAAGCAGATCGCACGGCGGACTGTGCCGCCACTTTAGAGGCCACCAGACCCGCATGCTCAGTACGTATCTCGCGGCTCACATCCTGTCCGTCCAGCAGCACTACAACTTCGTCACCGGCCAGAAACTCGATATCCAGTCCGCGTGCCAGTTCGGCCAGGGCCGTCGCGTCTTCAGGTTCGACCCCCTTGCGCAGCGCAGCGAGCCCGACCAGACGATATAACGCACCGCTGTCCAGCAAGGTCCAGCCGAGCGCCGAGGCGACACGATTGCAGATCGTGCCTTTGCCGGCAGCGCCCGGACCATCAATGGCTATGACGGGAATGGGGTGTGCTGCAGCCTCAGCCATCAGTCACTTCCAGGTTCATACCAATCCGGACGGCTGAGTCCGCAAACCCGGGAAATGAGGTTGCGACATTCGCGGTATCGATAATCCGAATCGGGTCCTGCGCGGAAATTCCGGCTACCGCAAAAGCCATCGCAACACGATGATCACCCGCGCTGTCGATTTCGCCACCGGACAGGCTACCGCCATTAATCACCGCACCATCCGGACGTTCTTCGATATCGACCCCCAGGGCTCTGAGCCCGGCCGCCATAACCCTGATCCGATCACTTTCCTTGTGGCGCAACTCTGCTGCTCCGCTGATCACGGTCTGACCTTCGGCCAGCGCCGCAGCAATGAACACCAGCGGCATCTCATCAATTGCCAGCGGCACGAGTTCCATCGGCACATCGATACCACGCAGGCGAGCGGGACCAACAATAATCGTGCCGATGCGCTCCCCGGTGACTTTACCGGGTGCATTATCTATTACCTTAATATTTGCTCCCATCTTATTGATTATTTTTAAGAATCCTGTACGGCTAGAATTCAATCCAACATGCTCCAGCACGAGTTCGCCACGTTTAGCAATACTTCCGGCAAGCAGGAAAAATGCTGCAGAGGACAGATCACCGGGCACCTCAATTCGGGTTGCGGTCAAATGCCCCCCCGGCATCAGGCTAACGCTTCCGTCCGCCCGCTGAGTCGGACAGCCGAATTGCGCCAACATGCGCTCGGTATGATCGCGTGTTACAGCCGGTTCGATTACCGTTGTCGGCCCGGTTGCATACAACCCCGCCAGCAGGAGCGCCGATTTTACCTGGGCACTGGCCACCGGCATCGCGTATTCAATCCCGCATAACGACCGTCCGCCGGTAATGATCAACGGCGGTCGACCCGCATTTGTCTCAATGGCGGCGCCCATCTCACGCAAAGGCATTGCAACGCGTTCCATCGGCCGTTGCAGCAAAGATTCATCACCGGTTATGACAGAAGCAAATGCCTGAGCAGATAATAACCCGGCAAACAACCGCATCGCGGTACCCGAGTTGCCCATGTCCAGCGGCGCAACCGGAGCCTGCAGACCATGCAGGCCTGCCCCCTCGATCTGCACGGATGTCGTCCCTGACTGTTCGAGATTGACACCCATATTGCGCAATGCCGCCATAGTTGCCAGGCAGTCCTCACCAGGCAAAAACCCCTGAATTTGCGTCATACCTTCCGCGAGTGCGCCAAGCATCAGGGCGCGATGGGATATCGATTTGTCACCAGGAACCCGAACCTGCCCGCTAACCTGCTCAACCGGCCGGGTAAGAAAAGATCTCTGTGCTATGAGTTGCTTTTCGTTCATCAGGGCGGAATGGCCTGAAATCAGTTTATCTTTTCAAGAATAGTTTTCAGTTCGCTCAACAATCTCTGATTCTGCTCGGGTAACCCAAGAGAAATTCGCAGATAATTCGGCAAGCCGTAGTTTCCAACCGGGCGAACAATAATTCCGGTACGCAGCAATGCAGTGTAAATCGATTCGGCCGGTCGGCCCATATCAACCAGCACAAAATTACCGATGGACGGAATTACCTTAAGTCCCAGGGATACCAAACCATCTGTAAGGGCAATCAGTCCTTGCGAATTCATGATCCGTGCCCGCTCAACATAGTCGAAATCCTGCAACACCGCCAATGCAGCGGACTGGGCCAGGTTATTGACATTGAACGGCTGTCTGACCCGGTTCAATACCTCGGCCAGATCCGGCTGACTGATTGAATAACCGATCCGCAATCCGGCCAGGCCATAAATCTTGGAAAAAGTCCGTATTACAACGAGATTCGGGAATTCATCAATCCAGTCGATGGTACACGGATAATTGTCGTGCAGCACATATTCTCCATAGGCCTCATCGACAACAACTATCGTTTGTGCCGGCACGCTGGCGATAAATGCGTGCAGTTCCTCAGCATTGCACCAGGTTCCGGTCGGGTTATTCGGATTAGCAAGAAACACCAAGCGGGTATGGTCGTCAATCAGGGCTCGCATGGCATCAAGATCATGCCCCAGCGGCTGGAGAATATCGCTGACCGGGTTGGCCGGCGAGACCTTTGCCTCGGCACCGGTGGCCTGAACGGCAAGCCGGTAAACCACGAATGAATACTGGTCGTAGACGGCGGCGGTACCAGCAGTCAGAAAAGCCTCCGCCAGCAGCACCAACAGATCATTTGATCCATTGCCCAGCGTAATCCGCTGCGGGTCCGTTGAAAAATGGGCAGCCAGTGCCTGCTTGAGGATGTAACCACTACCATCCGGGTACAACGACAAATCGTCCAGCGAGGCGCGGATTGCCGCGAGCGCGGATGCCGGCGGCCCCAGTGGGTTTTCGTTGGACGCAAGCTTGATCACATCGCTGAGTCCAAGTTCACTTTCAAGTTCTTCAATCGGTTTACCCGGTACATACGGTTGCAAACCGCGCACCCCATTCGCGATCAGGTTCTCAATAATTGTTTTCTGACCCATGGGTGTTACCAATTAATTATTCGCAAGACAGTCAACACCCGGGGAAGTCACTTACTGGATTGCCTTAGGGTAGGAACCAAGGACACGGAACAACTGGGCATTTTTTTCCAGTCCTTTTAATGCGGCAGCTATGTTGTCATCTTCAACGTGACCTTCTATATCAATGAAAAACACATAGTGCCATTTCCGGCGTCGTGAAGGCCGCGACTCTATGCGGGTCATATTCACACCATTTTCAGATAATGGCGCCAGCATATTGTGCAATGAACCGGCATCATCGGCATCGGCGGTTGAGAACAGGAGTGTCGTGCGGTCATCACCACTACTCGACAGTAAATCGCGTCCTATTACCAGGAACCTGGTCGTGTTATCCGGATGATCTTCAATATCAGCAATGAGCCTGTTCAAGCCGTAAACTTCTTCTGCCGCACCACCGGCAATTGCAGCGGTCCCCACTTCATCGCGTGCCCGCCTGGCGCCCTCTGAATTGCTGCTAACTTCAACCTGCTCAATACCGTCGAGATATTCCTTAAGCCAGGCACGACACTGGGCTAAAGACTGTGGATGTGCACAGACACGGACCACCTTATCGAGTCCGCTCATCGTACCCAGCAAATGCTGACGAATGCGCAGTTCTAGTTCGCCACAAATCTTCAACGGTGAAATCAGGAAATTATCAAGCGTGTGACTGACGGCTCCTGCCGTTGAATTCTCAATCGGCACAACCCCGAAGTCGGCGCTTCCGGACTCAACTTCATGAAAAACCTCATCGATCGTCGCCAACGACAAAGCCCGGACCGAATGCCCGAAGTGCTTATAAACCGCTGCCTGGGTAAAAGTGCCTTCCGGACCAAGGTAACCAATCTTCAGGGGTTCCTCTTGCGCAAGACATGCTGACATGATCTCCCGGAACAGGCGAACCATCTCATCATCCCTGAGCAGCCCCGCTTGGTTGCGCTCAACAACAGCCCGCAACACCTGCGCTTCTCGCTCAGGACGAAAGAATTTGGCCGCAGCGTTCTGGGAGCTTTTCATAACCGCAACTTCCTGAGCGTAGCGTGCCCGCTGATTGATCAGTTGCTGGATCTGCTCATCACCAGCATCAATTTTGGCACGCAAATCAGCAAGACTTGCATCGCTACCCGTCAATTTCTTCTTGCTGGCCATCTTGCTTCAATCCCTCGGCTAATATGCACAACAGGCTAATGCGATGAGGACAGCTAAGCAACCTTATGCTGGCGGCCCAGGTTGCGCACACAGAGCACGCCTTCAATGCCCTGGAGACTTGCGACTATCTCATCAGGCACTTCTGCATCAAGATCGACGATCGTGTAGGCGAGATCACCACGTGATTTATTGAGCAAGTCCTCAATATTCAGCCCCGCATCACCAAGCATCGTAGAGATTTGTCCAACCATGTTCGGTACATTTTCATTTGCGATCGTCAACCGAAAAGAATCAGTATGCGCAATATCCGCATCAGGGAAGTTCACAGAGTTTCTGATAATCCCGCTCTCGAGGTAATTACGCAGACTGTCTGCCACCATAACAGCGCAATTTGATTCTGCTTCATTCGTCGATGCTCCCAGGTGCGGCAAAGCAATAACTTTTACCTCCCCGATCAACGCCCGATCAGGGAAATCCGTCACATAGGTACTTATGTGATCGTCATGCAACGCAGCAAGCAATGCTTCCTCAGCGACTATCCCGCCCCGGGAAAAGTTCATAATAACCGAGCCTGCCGGCATCATGGCAATGCGTTCAGCATTGATCAGATTCCTGGTATCGTCGAGCAACGGCACATGTACCGTCAACATGTCGCAACGACTAACCAGATCATCCAGGCTGCGCGCCTGCTCGACGCCTGAAGACAGTTCCCAGGCTCTTTGCACGGTCATCTGCGGATCAAAGCCGATCACCCGCATACCGAGCGACAAAGCCGTATTGGCCACTTGTACACCGATCGCACCGAGGCCGAGCACACCCAGTGTTCGACTGGGCAACTCAAAACCAACAAACTGCTTTTTGCCGGCCTCGATCTTCTTGCTCAACTCAGCGCCGTCACCTTCCAGTTTGCGGACATATTCCCAGGCAGGACATAAATTACGTGCCGCAAGCAACATGCCGGAAACGACCAGTTCCGTAACCGCATTTGCATTCGCACCCGGAGCGTTAAACACCGGAATACCACGTGAAGCCAGTGCATCGACAGGAATATTATTGACGCCGACCCCGGCGCGGGCGACCGCCTTGACCGATTCCGGTATCTCCATGTCATGCATCTTGAAGGATCTGAGCAGAATGCCATCCGGACATTGAATTTCGGAGGCAACCTCGTAAAGTTCGCGCGGCAGCCTGCGCAATCCTTCAACTGAAATATTATTAAGCGTCAAAACTTTATACATGTTCTTTCCGTATCTTAATTGGGGCTAAGTATTGGTTCGTTCGAACTCAGCCATAAAATCAACCAGGGCCTGTACGCCCTGTTCCGGCATTGCGTTATAAATGCTCGCCCGAATGCCGCCGACCGAACGATGCCCCTTAAGATTCATCAACCCTTCCTGTTCGGCAAGTTTGAGAAATTCCCCATCCAACTCAGGCCTGGCCAGCGTAAACGGGACATTCATCCATGAGCGGCAGCTTTCGGCAACCGGATTCGTATAAAAACTCGAAGCATCGATCGCGCCATACAGAAGTTCGGCCTTACGCCGGTTGCGTTCACCGATTACTGTCAGGCCGCCCTGCTCCTTAAGCCACTTGAATACAAGTCCGGACAGATACCAGGCGAAGGTCGGCGGTGTATTAAGCATCGAACCGCCATCTGCATGTGACTTGTAACGCATGATATTTGGCAGATCGGCCGGAGCACAGTCCAACAGATCGCGCCGCATAATAACCAGCGTCAGACCGGCCGGACCAATATTTTTCTGTGCCCCAGCATAGATAACCGCAAATTTGTCTACATCGACAGGCCGGGACATGATCGTTGAGGACATATCCGCCACCAGCGGCACGTCGCCGACCACGGGCGGCTGATGGATCTCAACCCCACCAATCGTCTCGTTAGGCGTGTAGTGAAAATATGCGGCTCCCGATTCCAACTGCCAGGACTCACGAGCGGGGACATCTGTATAAGCAGAATTCTCACCGTCGGCAACAATCCGCGCGTTACGAACGGCCCGAGCCTCCATGAATGCCTTCTTGGACCAGGTTCCGGTCAATAAACAATCAATAGTATCTCCAGGTTGCGACAAATTCATCGGCAGCAATGCAAATTGCATCGTCGCACCGCCCTGCAAAAACATGACAGAATAGTTGTCGGAAATACCCATCAACTCACGAACATCGGCCTCGGCTGTTTCAGCAATGGCAATGAATGCCTTGCTGCGGTGACTCACTTCCATGACCGACATACCGGAATCCTGCCAATCCGGAATTTCGGCCCGCGCCTGCTCAAGGACTTCCAGCGGCAATGCCGCCGGACCCGCACTGAAATTAGTAACTCGTGACATTTTAAATTTCCTGATCGAGCGCGCCGTCAATGAAGCAAGCGGCAACCGGCCCAACGTGCCTTTCATATCGAGTGGAAGCCTTACTTTTCTTCACTGACTTGCTGTTCACCGTCATCTTGCATCGGCATGATTCGATCAAGCCCAACCAGACGATCATCCTCACCCAACCGAATCAAACGCACACCCTGGGTGTTACGACTTTGAACGGAGATGCCATCGACACGCATCCGAACCAGCGTGCCGCCGGAACTGATCAGCATGGCTTCGTCATTGTCGCTGACCTGAATCGCACCAACCATGCGACCATTTCGATCCGATGTCTGGATGCCTATTACACCCTGTCCGCCACGCCCGTGACGCGGAAAATCACACAACGGCGTACGCTTGCCAAATCCATTCTGTGTGGCAATCAATACTTTATCGACATCGCTTTGCGTATCGATGATCAACAATGCAATTAATTCATGACCTTCGGCGAGCTTGATTCCACGCACACCGGCTGCCGTACGCCCCATGGCACGTACCCGCGATTCGGGAAACCTGGCTGCCTTTCCGGAACTGGCAAACAACAGGATATCTGAATCACCATCAGTGATCGCCACATCAACGAGACGGTCTTCATCGCGCAGGTCAACGGCGATGATGCCGTTAGCCCGTGGCCGAGAGAAAGCGTTAAGGCTGGTCTTTTTAACCGTACCGGTGCTGGTAGCCATGAATACATATTTGTCTGCATCAAAACTACGCACCGGCAAGACTGCATTAACCCGCTCGTCGGAGTCCAGTGGCAACAGATTGACCATGGGACGCCCACGCGCAACGCGGCTGGCTCTCGGTAATTGATATACCTTCAGCCAGTAAACCTTACCGCGACTGGTAAAACACAACAGCGAATCATGACTGTTGGCCACGAACAGTTTCTCAATGAAATCCTCACCTTTGACCTTTGCGGCTGCTCGCCCGCGACCGCCCCGGCGTTGTGCCTGATAGCTGTCGAGTCCCTGCGCCTTTGCATAACCGCCTCTTGAAATCGTCACGACCAGGTCCTCAACGGGGATCAGATCTTCGTCGGTCAGGTCGTCGTGGATTTCTATTATTTCGCTGCGGCGTTGATCGCCATATTGTTCACGGATCTCCGCAAGTTCTTCACGAATGACGGCCAGCAAACGATCGGGGTTCATCAGGATATCAGAAAGATCTTTAATATAATCTAATATAGTACTGTATTCTCTGACTATTTTCTCTTGCTCAAGACCGGTCAAACGATGTAACCTGAGGTCCAGGATAGCCTGAGCCTGGGCCGGCGACAACCGATAGCCTGCCTCGATAATACCGTACTCACCTTCCAGATCATCCGGCTTGGCGCTGACATTGCCGGCCTTTTTAAGCATCTCCGTCACGGCACCTGGTTTCCAGACCCGTCCGACAAGTTCGACTTTGGCTTCGGCGGGTGAAGCCGCAGCCTTGATCAGTGCGATAACTTCATCGATGTTGGTCAGCGCAACCATCTGCCCTTCCAGCACATGAGCACGGTTGCGGGCCTTGCGCAGTTCGAAGATCGTCCGACGAGTAACCACCTCTCGCCGGTGCTTGATAAAGGCATCAAGCACCTCCTTGAGGTTCAGCACCCGTGGCTGGCCATCCCTGAGCGCCACCATGTTGACGCCAAACACGCTTTCCATCTGGGTATGCTTATAGAGATTATTCAGCACCACATCAGTCACTTCGCCACGGCGTAGTTCGATGACAATCCGCATTCCATCTTTATCGGATTCGTCGCGAAGTTCGGTAATCCCTTCAATGCGTTTTTCACGGACCAGTTCGGCAATCTTTTCGATCAACCGGGCCTTGTTAACCTGGTAGGGCAACTCGGTAACGATAATCGCTTCCTTGCCCCGACTGTCGAGCGACTCAATATTGGCCCGTGCCCGCATCGGCACGCGCCCACGACCGGTTTTATAGGCCGCATAGATGCCCTGCGCGCCATTGATAATGCCTGCGGTCGGAAAATCAGGACCGGGCAGTTTTTCCATCAGACCCGCAATTGATATCTCCGCATCGTCAAGCAATGCCATTACAGCATCAATAACCTCACACAGGTTGTGGGGCGGAATATTGGTCGCCATGCCAACCGCGATACCGGTGGAGCCGTTGACGAGTAAATTCGGGATGCGCGTCGGTAAAACCTGCGGTTCGGACTCGGAACCATCATAATTTTCAATGAAATCAACCGTATCCTTGTCTATATCCGCAAGAATATCGCCCGCAATCCGTGCCATTCGAACCTCGGTATAGCGCATGGCTGCAGGAGCATCGCCATCAACCGAACCAAAGTTTCCCTGTCCGTCAACCAGCATGTAGCGCATCGAGAACGGCTGCGCCATGCGTACGATCGTGTCATAAACCGCAGTATCACCATGCGGGTGATATTTACCGATAACATCACCGACAACACGAGCCGACTTTTTGTACGCCTTGTTGTAATCGTTACCCAGTTCCCGCATGGCATACAGGACCCGGCGGTGAACCGGCTTCAGACCATCACGCACGTCCGGCAAGGCCCGTCCGACGATGACGCTCATCGCGTAATCGAGGTAAGACTGGCGCATCTCGTCTTCGAGATTTACAGGCAATACTTGGTGAGCCGCTTCGACCATCGGTAATTTAAAATGTGTTGACGTTTAATGAATTTGTGGAGAAAGACCTCACCACGCAACCCTGCGTCAGTTCAGTCAGATCTAGTTGGTTTAGTTACAGTTATCGGGCAAATATAACGATGCCACAACCGGCATAAATAAAAGCGTAATAGTAACACAGCACGACCACCTGAAACCAAATAAAGCTAACATCCATGCACCGTTATGGCTATTTCACTGCAGGGTCAAATCAGGCATTATCCGGGGGCGTACGGAAACGGCTGGCGCAACCCCAAAGACAGCGGAAGAGCTACCAACCGATGGAACAAGCGGATCTCGTTATCCAGGCTCGCTGGATTATCCCGGTTGAGCCGCGTGGCTGCGTACTCGACCATCATGCCATTGTAATCCGCAGCGGGCGCATCGTAGCTCTGCTGCCCACAGCAGAAGTCGAGAACCGCTTTGCCGCGACCCGGATTGTCGACCGACCACAGCATATTCTGCTCCCCGGCCTGATCAATGCTCATACGCACGCAGCGATGTCCTTATTTCGCGGCATGGCCAACGATATGCCGCTTGAACACTGGCTCGGCGAACATATCTGGCCGGCTGAAACCCGCTGGACCAGCCAGAATTTTGTTCGTGACGGCACTAACCTCGCCATTATCGAAATGCTCCGGGGCGGCACCACCTGTTTCCAGGACATGTACTACTTTCCGGATGTGGTCGCCCAGACTGCCGTAGAGTGCAAAATCAGGGCGGTGGTCGGCATGATCGTTATTGAAATGCCAACCGCCTGGGCCCGCGATACTGACGAATATTTCAGCAAAGGTATTGCGGTGCATGATCAGTACCAGGGTCACCCTCTCATCTCCACTACCTTTGCACCGCATGCACCCTACACCATCAGTGACACAACCTGCGAACGGTTGCAGATGCTCGCCAATGAACTCGATTTACCTGTCCATATGCATGTCCACGAAACCAGCAATGAAATTCAGACCTCGATCAATACCTACGGCCGGCGCCCACTGCAACGTATCGACGAACAAGGGCTGGTCAACTCGCTACTGACGACCGTGCATATGACCCAGTTGCAGGAGGAAGAAATAGTCCTGCTAGCTGAGCGCGGTGTCAGTGTCGTTCACTGCCCTGAATCAAACCTGAAACTTGCGAGCGGATTCTGCCCGACCGCCCGACTGCTTGATGCCGGTGTAAATGTGGCGCTCGGCACCGATGGCGCCGCCAGTAACAATGATCTGGACATGTTTGGAGAAATGCGCACCGCTGCATTGCTCGGCAAAGGCATCGCCGGCGATGCCGCAGTACTGTCCGCCGAAGACACCCTGGCCATGGCGACCATCAACAGTGCCCATGCCCTCGGAATCGGGGCGGAAACAGGCAGCCTGGAAGCCGGAAAATTCGCTGATATCATCTGCGTTGATGTAAACCAGCCGGCGACCCAACCAGTCCACCAACCGATTTCGACACTCGTTTATTCGGCAAGCCGCGATCAGGTTGCCGATGTCTGGGTCGGCGGGGAGCAGTTACTTGCAGACCGGCAACTGATTAATATCGACCAGTCCGAAATTCTGCTGCGTGCAGAAGCCTGGCAAAGGCGCCTGAGCGAAAGCGATAAACCAGACAATGCCCGGGACAATCAGAAAACACAGAGATGACATTTACCACGGTTGATGCGCCACTTGCTGGTATCGCGGCTTATGCAGATCTGGGTTAACTTACCTACCAACTTACATGTGCTAAAAATGAATAACACGACAACAAACCAGCCCAATCATGATCCTGAAGAACTTGCCAAGTTCGATGCCCTGGCCAGTCGCTGGTGGGATTTACAGGGCGAATTCAAGCCGCTCCACCTGATGAATCCGCTACGCGTGTCATATATCGATCAACATGCCGGCCTCGCTGACAAGCACTGCCTCGATATTGGCTGCGGCGGCGGAATTCTGAGCGAAGGGATGGCCGCCCAGGCAGCCACCGTCACCGGAATTGACCTGGCTGGCGCGGCACTTGCGGTTGCCCGGCTCCACTTGCATGAATCCGGCCTGAAAAATATCGATTACCGCGAGCAATCCGCGGCCGACCTGGCTGCAGAAAAACCGGGCGCCTTCGATGTGGTTACCTGCCTTGAGGTACTTGAACATGTACCGGACCCGGCCCGGTTGATCGAGACCTGCATGCAACTTGTGAAACCAGGCGGTGACATTATTTTTTCAACCATCAATCGCAATGCCAAAGCTTTCGCATTAGCGATAGTCGGAGCCGAATACGTCATGCGATTGCTACCGAAAGGCACGCATCAATATGCCAGGTTTATACAACCGGCCGAACTGGATACCTGGGGGCGTCGTGCCGGACTGCAGCTCAAGGACATTTCCGGTCTGCATTTTTCTCCTCTCAGTGAGACTTTTCGCATTGGCGGTAATGCAGATGTGAACTACCTGGCTCATTTTGTACGGCCGCCAGCCCGCTGACAACGATGCAGCCCCTGCCACAACTGTCAGCCGTGTTGTTTGACCTGGATGGCACCCTGCTCGACACGGCACCGGACATGATTGCAACCCTTGACCAGTTGCTGGCCGAGGAATCGCGACCGCCCATCGACTATGAATACGGACGTGCCCATGTATCTAACGGAGCGCTGGGGCTGATCGATATTGCTTTTGGTGAACTTGAAGAGGCTCACCGCCTGAGCCTGCGGGACCGCTATCTTAAGCTGTATGAAACCCAGCTGGCGAGGCTTACAACTACATTTGATGGCATGGACATTGTTCTTGAGCATCTCGAGCAGGCCAACATCCTGTGGGGCATCGTGACCAATAAACCAGCCTACCTGACCGAACCGTTACTTGAGACCCTTGGCCTGCTGTCACGCAGTGCCTGTATCGTCAGTGGTGACACGTTGCCCGAACGCAAACCGCACCCACGACCGTTGCTGTATGCTAGCGAGATGATCGGTCTTGAACCTGCAAGCGCCATGTATGTGGGCGATGCCAACCGGGATATAGAAGCCGGACGGGCGGCCGGCATGACGACCGCAGCAGCGACTTATGGATTTATCATGCCAGATGACGACCCGGGCAACTGGCAAGCCGACCATTATGTCGATCACCCGGTGGATATCATTCCGCTTGTAAAACGTTATGCTTGAGTCAGCCCTTTTCAGCCTGCAGCACATTATTCACCCGCTGAAGGTTTCGCTGGTTGCATCCACTCTGGTGGGGCTGGATGCTCATAACTGATTATGATTGACATGCAAACTATTATCATCACCCTGGTTGCCTTTGGCGTTGGCATCGTCATTGGCGGGCTCGGTTATGCGGTCCTGCGACACGGCAAACAGGCCGCGCTCAAAACCGAACTGGCCATAGTACAAGCTGAGCTCAAGTCACAACTGACACTGACAGAGTCACGCCAGCAGGCTCTGCAAGAGGCTGAAACCCGGCTCGCCGGCGTATTCACTGAACTGGCCGGCAAACAATTCACCGAGCACAGTGAAAACTTTCTGCGACTCGCCAAACAAAGCCTGGGCAAACACCGTGAGCGCGCCAAATCAGACCTGTCGGCAAAAGAACAGGCAATTGAGCAACTGGTCAAACCGATCCGGGATGCCCTTGAAAAAACTCACCAGCAAATCAGTGAAATCGAGAAAACGCGTCATGAGGCATTTGGCGGCATCCGCCAACAACTCAAATCAATGGCCGAGGGCCAGGAAGCGCTACAGGGTGAAACCCGCAACCTTGTTTCAGCACTGCGCCGACCAGAAGTCCGTGGACAATGGGGCGAACTGACACTGCGCCGGGTCGTTGAACTCGCGGGCATGGTCAGCCACTGCGACTTTATCGAGCAGGCGCATACCGAAACCGACGCTGGCCCGATCCGACCCGACATGATCGTACGCTTGCCCGAACAGGGCACTATTATCATCGATGCCAAAACCCCTTTAGACGCCTACCTGACTGCTGTAGAAGCTGCTGACGACCAGGCGAAGAAAGTCGCCCTGCAACGCCACGCGCGAAAGGTAGCGGAGCGGGTTCGCGAACTCGCCAGCAAGGCCTACTGGGCACAGTTCGACAACAGCCCGCAGTTTGTCGTGTTATTTATTCCAGGTGATCAGTTTTTATCTGCGGCCATGGACGAAAATCCGACTCTCATGGAAGAAGCACTGCGCCAGCAGATTATCATCGCCACACCGTCCAACCTGATAGCGCTGCTCAAAACCGTCGCTTATCAGTGGCGGCAAGACCAGCTGGCAGAAAACGCCGAACAGATCAAACGACTTGCACAGGATCTGCACGACCGGCTAGGCACTTTCACCGGACACCTGGCAAAACTTGGCAAACATCTCGAAGGTAGCGTCAAAGCCTACAACAGCGCGGTAGGCTCGATGGAACGCAAGGTTCTGCCGGGCGCACGCAAATTTGTTGAACTCGGCATACAGGAAAAAGATGAGCTTGCGTCGCCGCACGACATTGAAACCACCACTCGTGAAATTGAAGACCGGTCGGCTGACAAGCCGCCTGAACAACCCGCCATTACAACGATTGACATACAACCTGAAGCGGATCCGGAGGACAGCGACGACCCGGCTCATCCACATTAAGCCCCGGCCTGTCCCGACACCGATGCACCATTCCTAACCGCTACAGCTTTCTACCACCATGAACAATTTTAATCCCAGCAACTACTCACCTGCTTCTGATCTGCTTACTGATCGCGTGATTCTTATCAGCGGAGCGGGTGCCGGTATCGGCCGAGCCGTAGCCAGGGCTTTTGCCGCTCACGGTGCATCTGTCGTTTTGACCAGCCGCACCCTGAAAAACCTGCAAACGCTGCAGGATGAAATAGTTGCCGATGGGTATCCACGCCCGGTAATCGTACCCATGGACCTGGCCGGGGCTGGCAAATCAGCATTCCGGCAACTGGCAGAACGTATTAACGACGCATCTGGCCGGCTAAACGGTATCGTGCATAACGCCGGGGTCCTCGGCTCTCGTTTACCGATTGAGCATTATGATGCAACAACCTGGGATGAGGTCATGCACCTTAACCTGACCGTGCCTTTTATCATGACCCAGGCCTTGATGCGGTTACTGCGTAGCGCCGATGATGCCTCGGTCATCTTCACGTCAAGTGGCGTCGGTCGCAAAGGACGTGCCGGTTGGGGTGCTTATGCGGTATCCAAATTCGGCACCGAAGGACTGTCCCAGGTACTTGCTGATGAACTGGCCAGCACCTCTATCCGGGTTAATTGCATCAACCCGGGGCGCACCCGAACTGCGATGCGTGCTGCCGCCTATCCGCAAGAAGATCCCAACACCCTGCTCCCACCGCAAGCCATTGTTGGCGCATACCTCTACCTGATGGGCCCTGACAGCCGCAACATCAACGGGCAAAGCCTCAACGCCCAATAACCATAAGTTGTCAGGAGCTGATCACGACTGAACGTCGTTACCACGAGGATTTTAATCGACGGGTTCCTCCATTCCAGCAGCTTCATATAAGCCGGTTAATTCGCCCGGATTCAGGAAACGACTTTTGCCTGCGCGCAGCGAGCGGGGCAGGGACACCGGACCGTAGCGAATACGTATCAAACGGCTGACGCTACAACCGGTGGCTTCCCAGAGACGCCGAACAAGACGATTGCGACCTTCTGAAACAACCACCTTATACCAGCGATTTCGACCTTCACCACCGGCAAATTCAAGCTTATCAAATTTTGCTTTGCCATCATCAAGTTCAAGACCGCGACGCAGTTTCTTCAGCATCGCGTCCTCAACACTGCCGTGCACGCGGACCGAATACTCGCGCGCCAACCCGGCCGAAGGATGCATTAATCGATTCGCGAGTTGACCGTCATTGGTTAACAACAACACCCCTGAAGTCTGAAAATCGAGTCTACCGACACTAATCCAGCGCCCATGGGCAAGATGCGGCAGATGATCAAAAACAGTGGGGCGTCCCTGCGGATCAGAACGAGTGCAGATCTCGCCGGAAGGCTTGTGATAAAGAATGGCTTTGGAACGAAACTTGTGCCGCCTGGGCTGCCTGAGCAACCGGCCATCCACTGTGATTCGTTCATCACCGGACACCTTGCAACCAACTTCGGCAACCTTGCCGTTAATCGTGATCCGCCCCTCGGCAATCATCGATTCCATATGCCGCCGCGACCCCAACCCCTGACCGGCCAGCCATTTTTGCAAGCGCTCTGGCATTCTGAACCGCCAGTTAAATCAGGTTTTATTTAGTGGCAATACGGTTGCAGACTCGTCATCAGCATCCGTATTGACAGGCGCAACTGGCTCCGGGGCGGATTGATGTGCATTCGCCACTGCCCGGGCTACATCCAGTGATGCAACGTTATAAGAATCGTCGATATCCAGATCGGTAAAATCGGCAGCCGCCTCGTCGGCACCGGCAAATTCCCGACTTACTGCCGATTCATCAGTGGCATTGTCGTCGACGCTCAACTTTTCGCCTGTTTCGCCATCCGGAAAATCCAGCTGGATATTAAGGCTGTCAAAATCCTTGAGCTCAGATAACGGCGGCAACTCATCGATTTTTTTAAGCCCGAAGTAATCAAGAAATTCCTTGGTAGTTGCAAACATTGCCGGTTTCCCGGGAACATCACGATGCCCGACAACCCGGATCCAGTTACGTTCCAGCAAGGTACGTACAATATTGGTGCTGACGGCAACGCCACGGATATCTTCAATCTCTCCACGGGTAACTGGCTGCCGATAAACAATAATCGATAGGGTTTCGAGTAATGCCCGCGAATATCGCGGCGGTCGTTCTTCCCACAATTTCTCGAGTTGATGGGTCATCGAGCTGCGAATCTGAATTCGAAAACCATTCGCCACTTCGACGAGTTCTATTCCCCGCCCGGTAAAATCAGCCTGCAAATCCATAATCGCGGCCCGCAATCCCTGCCGCGTCGGATCATCCTTGCTGGCAAACAAAGCCTGCAACTTATCGATCGAAAGTGGCCGACCCGCAGCCAGTAAAGCGGCTTCGATGACATATTTAAGAGGCTTGTTGTCCATATTCAGATATCCCTAAACCATTATTTACCTGAACAAATACCCTGTTCAGAAACAGCCAGCCGGTCAGTCCGCAGCTGCTTTTTCATCAATTGCGGCGTCATCGGCATTATCGCCGGCCCCATCAGCCACGGTCGCTGCGCGAACATGGATGGGTGAAAATGGCTCAGCCTGGACGAGTTCAATCAGTCGCTCACGCAACAACTCAAGAAGCGCAATAAACGTAACAGCAACACCCATACGCCCCTCTTCAGGATCGAACAGGTTTTGAAATTCCGTGAATGTTTCACCACCCAGTGTCGACAGAACCTCTGCCATTCGCTGCCGCACGGACAGTGGCTCTCTCTGAATATGATGCCGGGCAAACATCTCGGCTCGCGACAAAACATCCTTAAAGGCCATTAATAGATCTTGCATGGCCACATCGGGCGGCTTGACGTCAACCCTGCGCTCAGTGACCTCCGCACTCCCCTGCAGAATATCGCGTTCCATCCGCGGTAACTCATTGAGCTCTTCGGCTGCTTGCTTGTAACGTTCGTATTCCTGCAAGCGACGCACGAGTTCCGCGCGCGGATCCTCTTCATCATCCTCACTTTCTTCGCTTCGCGGCAACAGCATACGGGATTTTATCTCGGCCAGCATCGCGGCCATCAGCAGGTATTCGCCGGCCAGTTCAAGCTGCAACTCCTGCATCATCTCTATGTAGTCGACATATTGCTGGGTGATATCGGCGATTGGTATTTTTAGTATGTCCAGGTTCTGGCGTCGAATCAGGTACAGCAAAAGATCCAGGGGGCCCTCAAAGGCTTCGAGAAATACCTTAAGGGCATAAGGGGGTATATAAAGATCCTGGGGCAACTGGGTGACCGCTTCGCCATCAACGACTGCAAATGGCATTTCAGCCTGAGCGGGACTTCCCCCAACCACTTCAGCGGGCAGGATTGATTCCTTTTCGGGCGGACTGACCACGCTCAGATGGGACGACGCCCCCAGGTTTCGTTCTGTTTCAGTCAAGCGGGTACCCCAAGCAACGCGGACAGACGCGATACGATACGAATAACAGGATGCAATAACCCCAGTACTAATAACCCTACGACTATTATAAGCCCGTAACGCTCTAACGCATCCAATCGTGCTCCGATTGACTCCGACACCAGGCCGCGCAGAATCCGCCCGCCATCCAGCGGAAGTATCGGAAGTAGATTAAATACCATCAATATCAAATTGAATATTATGCCTATTCTTGCCATGCTCGTAAAAAACCTTGCATACTCCCCAAGCGCTGGGGTCAGGCTTGCCACCAAGTGATAAATAATCGCCCAACCTAGCGCCATCAGCAAATTTGCGCCTGGTCCCGCAAGCGCGACCGGAATCATGTCACGTTTGGGATTGCGCAGGTTAAACCCATTGACCGGGACCGGCTTGGCCCAGCCGAAAAAATACCCACTCATCATGACCATCAGAACAGGCACGATGATCGTGCCAACCGGATCAATATGCTTTACCGGATTCAGTGTAACCCGACCCAAACGTTCAGCCGTCCTGTCACCATAGCGAGCCGCCATCCAGCCATGGGCAGCCTCATGAATGGTAATGGCGAACAACATCGGGATTG
>PBZD01000115.1 GCA_002729875.1 Chromatiales bacterium
CGTGGAAGAGCGACCTTCGGTGTCGTTGGAAAGATCAGCGTATCAATACGATGATGTTCGAGAAGATCACCCAGTGGAAAACCCACATACTCGACTGAAGAATTGTATCGGGCTATTCAATTCTACGGGATTGAGCCCAAAACCATGGTAGGTTCACACGATAGCGAACCGGTTTCATATAATGATTTCATATACTATTTAAATGGGGAGTAGGCGAACAGAGGATAAAAGATATACCATCCCTTCTTTTTAAATATTCCAATACCAATAAAAAAGTAGATAAAACCAAATAATACAGCTCCCACTCAATACTCTATTCTGTGTGGTCTCAAGGGTTAGCTTGCTTGGGCTGTTGGGCAAAAAGTCGCTTGGGCTTCGCGCCTGTAATATCTGCTGGCGTTTCTTGAATGGGATGAATGGTCACAGTTACTTTTCCGGTACCTGAACGAACCTTACGGATACCTTGGTATTCATCTGAAAACCAAAAGCCACGCGCTGCTTCCGCACAGGGAAACTTGGCGCCCATAACGCCTTGGTTTTCTGGCCATTCTCCTTCAAATGCTTCTGTTTGCACGTGGAACAGGTAGTATCCTTGCTGATCCAGATAGGTGCTTAACTTACGGAGCTCCTTCCCATATGCTGCCAAGGGTTCTTCGTTTTCGACTTGAACAATCACTAGCATGATAACCGGTTTATCGCAGACAACATCCAGCTGTTCAGGTTCGGCAAAAGCATGGGTGGTATTAAACAAAGTCAGTAAGACAAAAAAACCAAAACGTATATCAATCATTGAACTCCTCACTCCAAATTATGAAGAGAATCTAAAACATAAGGCTTAACTTTTCAACACAGCCTTACTTTCCGAGATATTCATCGTTTTCCCAAATGCCTGCCATCTTCCGTCCATCGGCGTAGGTCATGGTGCCTTGGCCGTTTGCCTTTGAACCCTTCCACTCACCGACGTATTTACTTCCATCGGCGTAGGTTAAGGTGCCTTGTCCATTGGGTAGGTTATCCCTCCACTCACCGACGTATTTATCTCCATTGGCGTAGGTATAGGTGCCCTGGCCATCAACACAGTTACCCGCCGTACAAACGGGAGTGGGAGCGGAAGTAACACAGCTCACAAGTGCGTAACCCAGCATGAAAAGGAAAAAGGACCGCCGGATGACTCTGGAAAGGCTAATGCGTGATAGATCTGTTTTCATCCTTAATCGATCCAGAAATTTCATATAATCGACAAATATAGATAATTATTTGAGCACTCTACTATGAGTAATAACATCTCTACAAAAGGAATTGTGTTTTACCTATTGCGATCAAAGCTGCGTAAACCAACTTTCAAGCTGGACCAGTTAGTTCGGGCACGTCAGGGTCAGCCACCAATTTATTCTATTCGACCGACTCCCTGCTGATCTCCGACTCGAATCACCGTTCCATCACGAACGTCGACTTCCAGTGCAAAGCGACTGTGCAGGTAGGCGCCGTTTGCGCCAATTAAATTTCCGATCACTTGTCTGGCTGCCACATCAATAATTTCACCGGTTTCCGGGTACAGATACTGGCCGTTAATACTCGACATGATCCAGCCCGGTTGACCGATGATGCCGGTTTCTCCATAGAGGTATTTGCCTTGTGCGTCCTGCTCGCGTCCGTCGTGGGTGTCAATGTATTGCTTCCATACTGGTGGGGATTCGGGTAAACCGCGGACATCGAATACATGTACGCCCGAGTTCACCTGATCGACCACCCAGACTTCTGTTTCGTCGGCCGTCATTGAAATGCCGTGACTGACATTGGTCTTGCGTCTGGCCCCGGCCTTTTTTTCGACCGGCGCACGTGCGGTGTACAAAACTTTGCCGGTTAGCACGTCGCCCACCTGGAAGCCGATCAGGTTATTGACGTTAGCAAATACCAGCGTTGCAGTGCCATTGATAGTGATCGGACGGATATGCGCCGCGAACGGCCCGACTTTATTTATAACCTCGCCGGTGCGGGTGTCGGCGATGTGAATAAAGGGTTCGAAGTTTGCATTACTGAAGCCGCCGAATGCGGTCATGAAAACCTGTGTGCCATCCAGTGTCACCACCGTGTTGTGCGTGTGAGGTGCAACGGTGATGCGTTGTTCCGGTTGTTCCACGCCAGTAGCACCATCAATGGTGTAGAAAAAAGCTGTGCGTGCCAGTTCGCCGGACGGCATGAAGAGTTTGCTGCCATCGGGCGTCACCGCGCCACGATCTACCGACGATAAAGTCGCGCGATTCCACAGCACCCGGTCGGTTTTCATATCGAGTGCCAGAACATGGCCTGAAAGGGTGTCGCCGGGCCGCAGATCCTGGTAACTGCCGTAGTGTGAAATGTAGAGTGTCTGGGTGGCGGCGCTGGCCGTTATACCGCGAATATGTGCTACCGGCGTTGTGCCGTCTGGTGCATCCAGTGGAATTACCCTGACCAGCGTATGCTCGTTGTTAATATCGAAAACTTCGATAGAGGGTGCCAGGGTCCGGAAGCCATCGCGGTCCCTTGGCGCACGTGCCACGTAGAGCAGGTTCTGCTCGGCTGCCGGCAGCACATCTGCTGCCAATAAGGTCAGTAAGCAGATCGCAGCCCGTTGAAACCTGTATAAGAATGACTGCATGTGAAGCTCCATTCAAAGCGAATAATATTTAAGCCACTTGCGCTTAATACGTGCTTTTTTTGGCTTCCAAAGCATCAGCAGGAGAATCATTCTGTCTATTATTAACTGTCCATCACCGGTTTCTACCGGAGTGATTGAGACTTTTTGTTTACTTGGTGTTTGACACCATCAGCTATATTAGTTCGCCAGTTCTGCAACAAACTCATCAAATGTTCGTAACGGATGGCCGACGGCAACGCTCGCAGCAGTAATTGCGTCTGCATTGGCGACGCCGCCATTCATCTGTTGTCCCAAAAACATCTTCTTTAATGAATCGAGTAACCAGGGTGGCAGGAAGGCCTCGACAGGCTTGCCCCATTGATCAACATCATCGCCGCCATAAAAGACATCGCGACCGAAGTGTTTGCCGTACACTTCGGCAGCCTTGGCGCCGTTAATGGTGTCGGGACCGTGCAGGTGATAGTCGGCACCGGCATGACCGTCTTCAGTCAAAACGCGTACCGCGCAGTCAGCAATGTCGCGGGTATCAATCCGGTTCTGGCCTATTGATCCAATCGGCATGGCATAGACACCGTGTTCCTTGATGACGGGGATGACGGATAGATCTGTCTGCATAAAAAAGTTGGGCCGCAGAAAGGTGTAATCGGCACCGCTGTTGCGAATTGCATTCTCGATGGGCAGCTTGGCACGATAGTGCGGAACGGCAGGTTCTTTGCCGGGATCAGCAACCGAAAGAAAAACGATATGTTTCACGCCGGTGGAGGAGGCTGCTTGCACCGCCTTCAGGCCACGGGCTGTTTCCGTTTCGCCATTGGAGGTGATCAAAAACAGCTTGTCGGCGCCGGTGCAGGCCGCAACCAGGCCATCGCCGGTTTCCAGATCGCCGATGATGCCGTCAACGCCGTCCGGCAACGCGGCCAGATTTACTTCCGAGCGACTCAAAGCACCCACCGACTCACCTTTAGCGAGTAAACTGGCAACCGTTGGGCGCCCGACATTGCCGGTGGCGCCGATAACTAGAATGGTCATGGTAAGTGGAATCCTTTATACGATGAGAGTTGATTGTGACGTGCCCACATTAACTGGTCCAGTTTGAAAGTCAGTTTACATAGCCGCACCGCTGATTCATTAACTTAAGTCAAAAAATTACCCTAAATTATTTGTAGCTATCGTTTGTCAACACAATATAAATGGCCGTACTCTTCGCAGCATCGACACATACACTGTCAATGTTGTGTAAACGCAACAAGTAGGTCTGGAGCAATGATGAGCCATAATCGTATTATAAACAATCGGTATTCATTTTGAGAACAACAATGAATAAGCAGTATCAGTTTTTGCAGATCATAGTGCCTCTGTTCTGTTTATCATTTATATCATTGAGTGCAAATTGCTATGAAATGAATGATTCATCACAGTTGATTAAGGATTGTGAGCATTGTCCGCAGATGATCATTATAGAACCTGGAGAATTCATGATGGGTTCTCCATCCAGTGTTGAAGGATCGAGGGATGATGAACGACCGCAGCATCAAGTTCACATAGAATATTTTTTCGCTGCTGGTCAGTATGAGGTCACAATAATTGAGTTTGCACAGTTCGTTCAAAGCACAGGCCATGACATGTCAGGTGGATGTTATGGCGCGACGGAAAGTGGTATTCAGCTTGGGGGAAATTTAAATTGGCGCAATCCTGGTTATCCCGTTTCAGATAATCATCCTGTTGTTTGTGTGAGTTGGAATGACGCAAAGGCATACGCAAGCTGGTTATCAAAAAAGACTGGTAACAGCTATCGACTTTTCTCAGAATCTGAATGGGAGTATATAGCCAGAGCAGGAACTGATACCGTTCGTTTCTGGGGAGACAGTGAAGAGGGATGTGACTTTGCAAATGGTGCTGATCTTGATATTGCGCCAAAAGCATTTCTAGAAGAAATGCGAGCCAGGCAAACAAAAATTGTATTGCCTGAGAACTGGAAAGTTGCAAACTGCCATGATGGTTTTATTACGTCAGCTCCTGTAGGTTCCTTTAAGCCGAATGCATTTGGTATTTACGATATTTTAGGCAATGTCGCAGAGTGGGTAGAGGATTGTTGGAACAATTCCTATAATAATGCTCCAAATGATGGCTCAGCAAGATTATATGGAGACTGTAACAGACCTATATTAAGGGGCGCCTCATACTACGATATGCCGATCTACTTGAGATCATCAAATCATTATGGTTTTGAGTCAGATCAATCAAAGAACAAGGATACTCGTTACATCAATTTCGGCTTTAGAGTGATGAGAGAAGTGGCAGAGCATTAATGAGATCAGCAACTGTTTTACCGGGTCTTTTTTTGTTGTTAGTTTCTCTAGCTCAGTTTATACCAGTCCATCCAATCCTGAATCTTTACCTTTAAGGATAGGAAATTCTATCCTGTTGGGCGAGTCGGATTGCCGTGAAACTGGTGAATATTATCCATGAGTCGGTCACAGTTAGTATCAACTCATTACGGGAGGGTTAAGGCTCGGCGGGCGGCACGGTATCGGGTGGTTAATCTCTGCGCAAGAATAGAGGGCTGATATGCCAGGATTTAATCCTCAACCAGTGAGCTACAGAAATAGATCAGCCTATTTGCATTGAACGGGCTGCAGAGGTTCTTCTGCTGTGCCAGATGACCAGGCAGAGAACAGCTAAAGCCAGGGCAAACCATTGGAATGCATAGTTATAATGCGTCATTGCGCCGCTGACGTTAGGTTCCCAGCGGCGGGTAAATCCGTGTTGGGCATCTGAGCTTAGCAGGAGTATTGACGATAATGCTGGCATTTGTATCTCAGTCTCAATTTCAGGAATCGATGGGTATAGTGCAACTCTGGGCCAGCCGTTGCTCTGTGAGAATGCCGGAGCAGAGCGAATAGCCACCCTTGGCAGGTGGCCGGCATAACCCTTGATGGTGCGAAACTCTCCGTCGATAGAAATATGGGGCAGATCTGCTGGATTTTTGGATTTGGCTATCCAGCCACGATTTACCAGCACCGTCAGATCATTAATGGCTATCTTAAACGGGGTAATCACATAATAACCAAACTGATTATTATGGGGAATATTTTTTAAGAGGACTTGCTTCTCCGGGAGATATTGGCCAAAAATTTTTACTTTATCGAAGTCGTTAAGTTCATCATATTTAACTAGCTCCTTATATGGTTCACCGACTTTAAATTTTTCAAGCAAAGTAGTCTTTTCATCTGCTCTATTTAGTTGCCATATTCCGAGAGAGACGAATAAGATGAGAAAAAATAACCCTGAAATGTAGGGGAAATATCTTATAAAAACTTTGTTTTTCAGAAGTTCTTCCATTAAACCATATTCACGTTATTTAAGGTTGTCGCGGAATTCCTCGAAGTCCGGGCGGACCAGAGATTTGCGGAGCATGCGCACGTAATTCTCAGGTCCCAGCGGGCACTGTGCATAAAGAATATGCCGCCAGCCTTCAGGTTTTTTTCGGAATAAGGTCAGCACCCGATCTTTGCCGGCGGTGGGTTCCTGTGGGCCAAAAATTAACTGTATCTCAAAAAAATGATCGAAGATGGCAATGGCCAGATCGTCATCCAGCAATTTCACACGCAGGTTGGAATAGTCCCAACGAAAACCTTTAAGTGCCTTGCGGCCCGGGTTCCAGTATTTCTCCAGCTGCGGCCAGGAGAAAAACGGTTGCTCGATTTCCTCAGGCACATACCACGGTTCCGGATCATCGGCATCCCAGACTTCTTTTAGCCGGCTAAAATCCTGACTGTTCCAGATGTCACGAGTAGTATTCAGTACATCATTAATGGCATTGAACACTTCATCTGGTGCAGAGCTTGGAATATCGACCGGTGGTGGTCCGAGGTGTCCGCCGGCCTCCGCTTTACCCATGAAACCGCCGAGCCCGCCAAGAGCTAACAGCAGTCCCAGCGCTTCACGGCGATCGGGTTGCAGCAGTTGTTCTTCGTCAACAGTATCAGGGGTGACAGCATCGGAGCTGGACGCATCATTTTGACTCTTTGTCGTGTGTGTTGTCATTTCAACCTCGTTCATCAATATTGGCCGACAATGTTGTGGTTTGCCCGTTGGCTATTCTCAAGGTTGTCAAAGGATAGGCAATTCTATCCTGCAGGGCGAGCCGGATTGCCGTGGAATTGGTGAATATTATCCATGATCCGTCACAGTCGCGGCCAGCCGGCCTCGCATCGTCGCTTTACCGGCCGGTTATCAAGGGTGATCGGCGCAGACTCTTCGCGAACTCAATTCACGTTAATCCTCGGGCTACGCTGTTGGCGCCTTCGGCGGCACGAGAGGACATTCCATGCTTTCTATGCCGGGTTGACCGATGCTATAATGCAATGCTCAGTATTGGGTGATCCTGATTCAAGCTTGGCGTGACTATAGTTTGTCGAGTCGCGATCCGAATGCCACACCCGCTTTTCCAATGACGCGGGATGTCGGAATACTGCCTCGATTGGGGGAAAATCATGCGATATCGCAACACCGTGACCGCTTTGTCCGCAGTTTGCCTGCTGGGTGTGCCGCCGATGTTACTCATGCCGGCTGCAGGTTGGGCTCAGCTTGAAGAAGTTGTCGTAACGACTCGCAGGCGGACGGAGAGCCTTCAGGACGTGCCGATTGCGGTCAGAGCAATAACGGCGGAAGAAATCCAGCGCATTGGCATAAGGAACCTCACCGATGTTGCCAAGCTGACGCCAAGCGTATCGTTCGATTCCGGTTACAACCCGAATGATACACGCGTCAATATCCGCGGGCTGTCCGCGACCCGTGGTCGCGCCAATGTCGCCTTCCTCGTCGATGGGATTGACGTGACGTCGGAAAACTTCAGCGAGGCCGGCTCCGGTTTGTTGGCGAATCAGCGCTTACTGAACGACGTTGAACGTATCGAGGTGATCAAGGGTTCACAGAGCGCCCTGTATGGCCGCGCTGCCTTTGCCGGCGCGATCAGTTATATCACCAAAGAGCCGGGTGACGAGTTCGAGGGCAACATCGGCGTGAACGCGTCGGATAACGGGTTTTATGAGGTGAACGCCGCAGTCGGCGGCCCGATTCTTGGTGACGTGTTTGGCTTGCGTGCAAACGGTGTGTACTACGAAGACGGCGGTTACTTTACGAACAGCGTATCGGGTAACAAGGTCGGTGGCGGCGACGGATTTGGCGGATCACTTACAGGCGTGTTCACACCGACCAATTCCCTGAAATTCAAGGCACGGATTGAATACAGTGAAGATAATTACGATCCGCAGGCGACGGTCCGAATTCCGCAATTGACTCCGCTTGCGTATCCGGTGGAGACGTTTACCCGTTTGAGCCAACGAAACGCCGACGGATTCCTGTTTGGAACGGACAGGAATAGTGGTGCGAGCTGCGTGCAGGATCCGGCAAATCCGGATCCTGATTGTGTCGTCATCGAGTCCAACCTGGCCTTGGCGGGCGGGTACAGCAGATTAAACTCCAATATGCCCGATCACGGGCTGTATTGTTTCGACGCACTGCCGCCCGAGATGCGCAACAATATGACCGTCGATGAGCGACAGCTTGCACTGAAAGAGTTATATCCGAACTATCCGACGATGCCGGCCCACGTGCAAAAACAGGACTGGGAAGAAGGCTTCGCGGATAACAATGTGCTGTGGAAACAGGCGTTGAGCGACGGTTCGGATCCGCTGGTGCCGGGATTCTGTGATCCGGCCGGTTTCGGCGGCGCCAACGGAAAAGCCATAACTCATACCGAAGATCCGGCGACCGGCACTGACTATGAGGGCACAGAAACCGAATTGTTCAGAGCCTCTTTGCTCGCGACTTGGGACTTCGATTTCGGCAGTTTCACATCGAATACAGGATACACGGACCATCAGGGTACGGTTCATCAGGATCAGGACTACCAGGCGATCGGCCGTCCGGACATTCTGACCCAGCAGCACGGCGCGTTCGCGACGACCGACATTGAGCAGTTCAGCCAGGAATTTCGTTTCTCGTCGAATTTAGACGGACCGGTTCAATTCACGCTCGGCGGCCTGTATTGGAACGAGGAACGCGACAGAACCGATCAAGGTTTTATCATCGACTGCTTCACGACCGGTAAGGCGGTTGGTCAGCTACAGACGGATATCACAGGCCTGTGCGATGGAACGTCGGACAATCTGCTCGGACGTCAAACCGTTAACAGTGCAGTTGATTACTGGCGACAACTGGGGCCACGCACTACAGATCCAGGCTGGATCGCCGAGACGGATCATTTTTCGGCCTATATCAGTTTCGAGTGGAGTCTTTCCGAGCACTGGAAACTCACGGTTGAAGACCGCTATGTCGATGAGCAGTTCGATCTGACCAAGCCTAATACCGTCGGGTGTACGATTTTCGCATTTGCAATTGGCGGCGGATTCGGTCCCGCCGATATTCCATTGATTGATGCGGCCGCGAATCCGGATCTACTCGTGACCTGCCCGTCGGAATATTATGATCGCAGCACCGGGCCGATACTGATCGATGACCTGGACCCGGCTCTGCAGGCCTTTTATCAGCCGCACTCCGTCGGGGCAACCAACGTCACCTGCGTGAAGTCCAGTGGCGTCACCCTGCCGGGTTTTCCGTTGGATAGTTATGGAGACCCGATCGATGAGGCGAACGCCATCAAGCCATTCGGCAATCTGCACCCGGCCGGCGTGGATGCGGGCGGTTGCCCGGTGGGTACCATAAGCGGCACCCAGAACTCGCAGTATCACGTGCCGAAGGTCACGATGGAATGGACACCGACAGATGACTCGTTGGTGTATTTTTTCTGGGCCAAGGCCACCAAGCCGGCCGGCATCAACCAGCTTTCGACGGGTGGCGCTGCGTCGACAATTGCCGAAGAGCGCTTTGATGCGGAAGAGATGGACACCTATGAAATCGGCATGAAAACCGCCTGGGAGGCTGCCGGCTATCTGCAGGTTAATGGGGCGGCGTTCCTCCTGGATTACACCGATAAGCAGGTCGGAACGCAGATTCTCGTTCCTGACGGGGTCGGCGGGTTTCGTTCGAACCCACGCGTAATTAACGCATCGTCCGCTGAAGTCTGGGGCCTCGAGATCGAGTTGGTCTGGCAACCGTCATTTGTCGAGGGACTACAGCTTAGCGGTGCTTATACCTACCTCGATACTCAATACACCGACTTTATTGATGAGACGACGACATTCGTCCGCGCGGCGCGGGATCAAGTTTGCCCCATCGTCTGGAAGGATGATAACGACAACACGGTGGCCACCGGTACGGCGAACCCGAATTCGGATCTCGACAATCCTGCCTTTGCGCCGAAGTGTGCCCTTGATTTGAGCGGTAACCAGCTCGAGCGGACGCCGGAACACGCATTCGTAGGGCGATTGAACCTGATGCGGCCGCTCGGTTCGGGAGGACTCGAATGGTTTACGGAGTTCGACGTAATCTACCAGGATCAGCGCTTTGTTGACCCGGACAATTTCGCGAAGTTTGATGAGTTCTGGCAGGTCGATGCCCGGCTGGGCCTGGTTGGCGAGTCCATGAGCGTTACGTTTTTCGTCAACAACCTGTTCGATGATGACACGATCAGGGGCGGCGGCAGTGGTCCGGATTTCGGGGAACGCATCAGTGACATGGGTTTCTCAGCGGGTCTCGTTCGGTCGCATTTCTTTGGTCCTTTGACGCCGCCGCGCACCTTTGGCGCCCGCTTGATGTTCAACTTCTGATCCGGTTCGACCAGCGCATCTTTCTTCTTTTTGGCCAGCCCGGTTGTTCTTGCTTTAGCGCAGTACTATCCGGTCAGGTGTTACTGGTCCACCGACGGGGCAGCGGCGCGGAATCGCACCACCAAGGCTAGCATCAGCACAGTCGCGTTGAGTATTCCCATCATGGTGAAGGGCGCCGTGCGGCCAATAGCATCGAATACCACACCACCAAGAAAGCCTGCAAACATGATGCCTGCGCCGCCCACAACATCCCGTGCGCCGATAATGGCTCCTCGCATACTGGCCTTGGCCTCCTGCCCCACCAGGGCGCCCGCTGAGACGATGACGCTGGCTTCCCCGATTCCCAGCAGAACGGCAATCGGAATCAACGCGGAGCCAAACGGATCCTGCACCTGGCCCATAAGTCCGTATCCTGCCGCGGCGAACGTGAAAGCAATGATGACGCCGGTGACCCGATTCACCCGGTCCATGACGATACCCATGAAAAGCGCCCAGAGCAGCGCGGATAATTGAATGATGCCAAAGAGCATTCCCGCCTTGGCCACGCTATCCGCGGTACTCAATCCCTGATCTACGCCATACTGGGTAACCCACAGGGAGAAAAACAACCCCACTACAACCAGGTCGCCACGACCGATAAAGGCTGCTCCGAACCCCAGGGCCAGGCGTGGGTTCTGTAACGCGGCTTTCGCGCCACGGAGGAATTGACGCAGGACGTTATCTTTTTGTTGTTGTGCGCCGGTACTCACCGGCAGCCCCACGCGCATAACCACAGCTGCGATCAGACAAATCAGGGCCGCGCTCCACATCGCCAGGCGGCCAGCCGTGATGCCGTCGAACCCGAGGCCGGTATACCATTGCGGTGCTCGGGTCAGCAACAAAGTAGCCAGCAGCAGAATACCGCTACCCTGAATGAAGTTATTTATGCCAAGCCATTTTCCGCGGGATACTTCCTGGGGTGCGTCCTGAAGGGTGGTATTCAGCATGACCGGAGCCATGGCAACCCCCACAATAAGCGGAATGCGGTAGATAAATAAGCCCAGTTCGGAACCTGCCATGGGGTAGACCAGGTAACCCACGGCCAGGGCACAAAGACCCAGTACGTAAATTCTGCGTCGACCAACCCGGTCCGACCAGGCGCCCATGAAGCCCACCAGTGCAATCACAATGATTTCCTGCATGAGGGCAAGATAGCCCGTGACCATTCCCTGTCGATCCTGCGGGATACCCACGATCTCCGTCAGGATGTAAGGCTGGATCAGGCTCAGGTAGACAATCATGGCGACCGTCGTAAAGGAAGCAAAAAATACTGCCCCGACATTGCCTCGGTTGAGCCCCGGCGTAAGCCAGAAACCAAGAAATTTCAATCCTGACGGATCGGGCTTAAAGGAATTCGTGGCGGCCATCAGCGTGGCCGTCCGGCGTGAGACGTAACGATCATTTCTGCATCTCCGGGTTAATCTGAACGGTTTTTTTTAGGTTCTCTTTTTTTAGGTTCTCTTTTTTTAGTTTCTTATTCTTGTATTAAAGCTGTTTGGTCGCGCCCGGGCCCAGTGTGAGTTCGCGTCGGTTAAACAGTGCTAGGTAATCTCCCCGTTTTGCGAATTATCCAACCTGCATATCGTTTCTTCTATAGCCTGTCGTTGGTTCACTAAAGATAGCGTAAATCGCCCGTCAGCGTCTTGATAATATAGCGTACACTATACTTCGACACACCGTAAGACACCTGTTCTAACCCGACCATGCCCTCCGAACCGGTGATCAGAACGGTTGCTAAGGTCAGATTTTCTGCAATCGTCGCAGGCGGAACAACATTCATCATTAAGCTCGCGTGACTTCCACAAAAACTGAGTGGGTTCGTGCTCCCTGGCTGGGAAGGGTAGGAGTGGTTGATGTCAGGATGTTGGGCGAGCCGCCAATCTCATCACCGCTTTCATTAAAACGTACCCACTCTCCCTGGGGCAGGCAAACGACGCCGGTATGGATGCCCCCTGTAACGTAAGCTTTTGTAAGCATCCGACCTTGAGGGCTTGAAATACGGACCATGTCACCATCTGCCGTTCCGCGTTTATGCGCATCATCCGGGTGAATCCATAGAGCTTTACGTTCAAGTCTTTGCACCCAGGCACGGTTTGCCTCCGTAGAGTTAATTCTGGCAAAGGCGTGAGGGGTTATGAGACGCAGGGGATACCCTGGAGGCGGCTTTGTGATTCTGCAGGCCGGGTGGTTGCGGGTCCCCTCAACACTGCTTGCAGCGGCAGAGAGTTCGATCTTGCCTGACGGCGTATCCAGGGGATTGGCTTGAGGGTGATTAATGTATTCAGCCAGTCCGACCCGGTTCTGATCCTGGCCAAGGTAGAGCCCGCGCAAGCGAAAGGCCTCAATATCTTCTACTTCAGAGGCCTTTAAAAGGAATTCAAGCCACTCGTCGGCCGAGCGGTTTTTGGAAAATTCGTCATAAAACCCGAGCCGCCGAGCGAGTTCACAGAAAATATCGTAATCGTTGCGGCTTTCGTATAAGGGCTCGACAACTTTTTGTGAATAGAACAAATGATTGCCTGCGCTATAGATAACGTCTTCACGCTCCAGAAAAGTTGTAGATGGCAAAATAACATCACAATATTGGGCCGTCGGAGTCATGATGACTTCATGACAAATGGCATATTCCACCTTCTCAAAAGCCTTAATATTTTTTTTAATATCGCTGCCCTGGTTCAGGTAATTCTGGCCCACCGAATAAATGGCTTTAATATCAGTGGGGTACCCGCCCTCTGTTCCTTCCAGAATGGCGTCTGGCCATTTGCAAACCGGTACTGACGGCTGTGATGAAGTACTGGGAAAGGATGGAAAGGGCATGCGGGGACGGGGCATCGTTCCCCATACCGAGCCCCCCGATGATCCGCCGGGAATGCCGGTATTGCCGGTTGCAGCTTGTAGCGCAAATGCCATCCGGTATGCTTCCTCCCCCCCCAGGGTTCGCTGAATAGAAAGGCCCGGGATGAGGGCAGTGGGTTTGGCGGCGCCGTATCTCAGAGCAAGATCACGAATCGTGTCTTGCGGGGTGCCACATATTTCCGCGGCCCATGCAGGCGTTTTGGGGATACCATCGAAAACTCCGCAGACGTACGATTCGAGTTCGGCAAAGCCGTTTGTGTAGTGCTCCAGGAAGGCACGATCAATCATGCGTTCCTCCAGCAGCACGTGTAAAACGGCAGCCATCATGGCTGAATCCGTACCGGGATAAATTGGGATCCACTGGGTCGCAAGTTTCCGGACTGTCCTGGATTTTCGCGGATCGATAACAACGATTGGTATCCCTCTTTCCTTGAGTTCCTGCAGATAGTTCTCCAAATCGCAGCCAAAGCGGGTTACCGAAATATTTGCCCCCCAAAGAATAATGAGATTGGCGTTAAGAAGTGTCGCCGGATCCAGGCCTACATTGCGGGTGCCAAATGTGTGCGCGGTTACAAAACTGGAGGCAGCACTACTGTAACTACCCGATGGAAGCGTAAATCCACCAAACAGGCCGAAAAAGCGCAGAGGAAGAAACAAGGTGTTGTGGACGACGCCCCGGCAGGCGCCTCCGCCACCCATCCCTAAAAGCGACGTCGGGCCATAGGTATCACGAATCTTTTCAAGCATCCCTGCGGTTATATCCAGGGCTTCTTTCCAGGATGCCTCGCGGAATTGACCACTGCCGCGTTGGCCGGTTCTGATTAGCGGTGTTTTGATACGGTCTTCGGCATGCAGTGCTTTGTGCATGTTGTAGCCTTTAATGCAGCCCTGACTGCGAGGTGGCCCTTGGGGATTATCGGTAATCTTTATTATTTTTCCGCTGTCGTCAACATGCGCCAAAAGGGGGCAGCCCGCACCACAGTCCTTGTTACAGGAAACCGGCAGGAGCTTCATGGGATATATTCCTTTCTGAAAGTCTTTTTTCTGTTAATGAAGGAAAAAGCCGTCAAAATATTCCCCTTGGTCAGAGCTAAGGAAAGCCTTGCCGTATCCTATCCAAGGATATCAATAATATTGGGGTAACCATCTATAAATTTTCATTATTACTAATCATTTTTAATTTTATTGTCAGGGTTGATTGTGCTTATTAACTACCCCTTGGCCGCGTCAATGACATAGCATGCCCGGATAGATCGACCTTTTCCATTACATTGGCGCCGCCAGGCAGAATCATCGTTAGTCTTCCCCCCTGATTTCGCGTAGAATTGATACCGCCTGCAGGATGGAATTTTCTATCCTTTTTCCATGAAGCGCCATTCTGAGGCTGATAACTTGCATGCACCCCATAATGCTCGCGGTATTCCCACTTACGATCAGCCGCATAGTGCACAGCAAAGAACACAGGAATGAATTAAATAAGCCAGAGGAGAGTTTAGAGATGGCCGACGCCCCAGCCCCAACATGGAAATCTGGAATGAACCAGGAATCATTTGTTCAAGCACTGGAGAGCAAGAGATTGGATATGGCCGATTATCTAAC
>PBZD01000116.1 GCA_002729875.1 Chromatiales bacterium
GCAATCCGGTCACGGTTCTTTTCCAGTCGAGCCCGTTCGGCAGCGACATCGATCAGTCCGGCCATGGGCACAAATATTTTCAGTTTGCCGAGTAATGCGGTGGCCGACGGTGGCGGTTCTTCACCGGTCGGCAGTACGGTCACCCTTTCCAGTCGCGCAAGTTTGGTCAGGTAACGTTCGTGTACCCCGAGCAGGCGCAGGTCTTCGTCATTCGCATCCTGTAAAAATACGCTAAGCGCTTTTCCCGGGGCAATATCCATCTCGCCACGAATCTGGCGAATACCGAGCACGAAGTGTCGGATCCAGTCCAGTTCCGCTTCCGCCGTTGTGTCGGTGGGAAAGTCGGTTGGTTCGGGATAAGGCTGCAACATGATCGAAGTATTGTCTGTGGCAATACCGTTGAACGGGGCGACACGTTGCCAGATTTCTTCAGTGATAAACGGCACAATCGGATGCAGGCAGCGCAACAGTGCTTCCAGTACCGTGTTAAGTGTTGTAAGGGTTGCCGCCTGTTCAGCTTGATTGTCGGTATCGGTCAGGATGGGTTTGGATAGTTCGAGATACCAGTCACAATATTCATTCCAGGTAAACTCATATAAAGCTTTGCTGGCAAGATCGATTCGGTAGTGAGCAAAATGATCATTCACTTCCCGAATAGTCTGGCTCAGCCTTGAGTAGATCCAGCGATCGGGCAGACTCAGATCAGTGTCCGGGGTCGCGACGGATGGCTTGCCCTCTACATTCAACAAAACATACCGAGCCGCATTCCACAGCTTGTTGCAAAAGTTGCGATAGCCTTCGATACGTTGCAGGTCAAAACGAATATCACGACCGTTACTGGCCAGCGTGCCAAATGTGAAACGCAGTGCATCGGTGCCGAACTCGGGAATACCCTGCGGAAAGTGCTTGCGTGTCGCCTTTTCAATCTTCGGCTTCATCTGCGGTTGCATGAGTCCGGTCGTGCGTTTGGTGATGAGTGATTCGAGGTCCGTGCCATCAATCAGGTCAAGCGGATCGAGAACATTGCCTTTCGACTTGGACATCTTTTGCCCGTCCTGATCGCGAATCAGTCCGTGGATGTAGACCTCACGGAACGGCACCTCACCCATAAACTTGATGCCCATCATGATCATCCGGGCGACCCAGAAGAAGATGATGTCAAAACCCGTGACCAGCACGCTGGTCGGGTAGAAAGTTTCTAACTCGGGTGTCGATTCGGGCCAGCCGAGCGTTGAGAACGGCCACAGCGCAGAAGAAAACCAGGTGTCCAGAACATCTTCGTCCTGGCGCAGGTTAAGGTCCGGTCCCAGGTTGTGCTGCTTGCGGACTTCAGTTTCACTGCGGCCGACATAAACTTTTCCATCATCGTCATACCAGGCAGGAATCCGGTGACCCCACCATAGCTGGCGGCTAATGCACCAGTCCTGGATGTTATGCATCCACTCATAATAGGTTTTGTCCCAGTTTTCCGGGATGAAGCGAATTTTGCCGCTGTTAACGGCCTCGACAGCCGGTTTGGCAAGTGGTTCCGCGCGCACGAACCACTGGTCTGTCAGAAAGGGTTCGACGACCGCGCCGCTGCGATCGCCGCGTGGAACCATGAGTTTATGATCGTCGATACGTTCAAGCAGACCCGCAGCATCAAGATCAGTGACTATTTGTTTGCGTGCCGCGTAGCGATCCAGGCCTTGATATTGTTTTGGTGCGTTGTCGTTAATCGCTGCATCAATAGTGAAGATATTGATCAGCGGCAGACTGTGGCGATTGCCTACCTCATAGTCGTTGAAGTCATGTGCCGGAGTGATCTTGACACAACCGGTACCGAATTGCGGATCGACATAGTTATCCGCGACGATCGGTATGTCACGTTCTGCCAGCGGCAGGCGAACCATTTTGCCGATCAGGTGTGCATAACGGGTATCGTCGGGGTGTACGGCCACCGCCGTATCGCCGAGCATCGTTTCCGGTCGGGTTGTCGCCACCACAAGATGCTCTGTGCCGTCGGCCAGCGGGTAGCGAAAATGCCACATGTAGCCGTCTTCCTCGGTCGACAGAACCTCAAGATCGGAGACTGCGGTGTGCAGCACGGGATCCCAGTTAACCAGCCGTTTGCCGCGGTAGATCAGGTTCTCTTCATGCAGGCGCACGAAAGCTTCGATGACTGCTTGTGACAGGCCCGCATCCATCGTGAAGCGCTCGCGAGTCCAGTCGACCGAACTGCCCATGCGCCGTAACTGTTTCTGGATCGTGTTACCGGATTGTTCTTTCCATTCCCAGACCTTGTCCAGAAAAGCCTCACGACCGAGTTCCAGGCGTGATTGGCCTGCGGCTGCCAGTTGGCGTTCGACGACCATTTGGGTTGCGATGCCGGCATGGTCGGTACCCGGTTGCCACAGCGTTCGGTAGCCACGCATGCGGTGGAAGCGTGTCAGCGCATCCATGATCGTGTCCTGAAACGCGTGCCCCATGTGTAGCGTGCCGGTTACATTCGGTGGCGGGATCATGATGCAGTAGGGTGTGCCGTCACCTGCCGGTGAAAAATTCCCGGTTTGTTCCCAACGCTGGTACCAGCGTTGTTCAATTGCAGCTGGTTGGTATGTCTTGTCCATAAGTAAAGATTGCAGTCTCGATATCCGGGCGGTCAAGAAGTCAGAGGTTATGGGTTTTGATCTCGTAACCGTTGTCACGGTAGAAGCCAAACCGTTCGCGACCACGTTGTTTACTTTCCGGAGCCGAGTCAATAATTTCGGCAACCCGGTTGAATTGATCAAAAAATGGTGGGATTGTCTCGGCCAGGTTGATCAGCAGATCACCACTAAGGGTTACTTCACTGGCATGGCCGATCGTAACCGGAGCAGTTTGTTCAGCTGTCGTGCCGGTGATTTCATGCGGTATGAAACTGCCCTGACGAAAGGTCCACAATAACTCATCGAGCTGGCGTGCTTGTGCTGCTCCGCAGACGTGGGCATGAACCCTGGTGTCGAGCTTATAGACTTTTTCGGTGAGACGGCAGGTGAAATTCAGTCGTGCACCTGTCCCGGAATCAGGCAATACATAGAAGTCGACACGGGGCGTTGCGGCGTTCAACGGCGGTTCAGCAGGTATTCAAGTAACAGGGGAACCGGCCGGCCTGTTCCACCTTTACGGTTGCCGGACAGCCAGGCGGTACCGGCGATATCGAGATGGGCCCAGTCGTAATCGCCAACAAATTCAGACAGGAATGCCCCGGCGGTAATCGTCCCGGCATCCCGCCCGCCGATATTCGGCAGGTCTGCAAAATTACTCTTTAACAGGGCCTTGTACTCGTCATCCAGCGGCAGTTGCCAGGCGGGATCATCAGCGGCGTCACCGGCCTTGATCAGCGCATGAGCCAGCTTGTTTGAATTAGACAGCAGGCCGCTGCGATGGCGCCCGAGTGCAATCAGGCATGCGCCGGTCAGGGTTGCTATATCGATAATCAGCTCAGGTTTGAATTTTTGTGCGTAGGTCAATGCATCGGCCAGGATCAGGCGACCTTCGGCATCAGTGTTGAGGATTTCAATGGTCTTGCCGGACATGGCGGTTACGACATCACCCGGTTTGGTGGCCTTGCTGCCGGGCAGGTTCTCGCAGGCCGGAATGACGCCGACCAGATTCAGGGTCGGCTTTAATAGTGCAATGGTCTGAAATACACCGAGTACGGTGGCGGCGCCACACATATCAAACTTCATTTCGTCCATGGCGGAGCCGGGTTTTAGCGAGATGCCGCCGGAATCGAAGGTAATGCCCTTGCCGACAAGAGCGACCGGTTTGCGGCTCTTGGCCGCACCGTTGTATTTCAGCACGATAAGTTTGGCGGGTTCTGCCGTGCCAGCTGTGACTGACAGCAAGGCACCCATGGCGTGTTTTTTCATATCCGCTTCGGTCAGTACTTCAACGCCTAACCTGGCATTGGCTTTGGCAATCTGCCTGGCGACGGTAACCAGGTGGCTTGGCGTACAGAGATTTGCCGGCAGGTTGCCGAGTTCACGGGTCATGTCCATGCCCCGGCCGGTGGCATCGCCGTGCTTGATACCTTGCCGGACTTGCGCAGCCTGGGCCGGTTTTGCCGCAAGTCCGATCGATGTCTGCGGGCAAGGCTTTGCTGCATCGGCAGATCTGGTTGCCGTGTAGCGATAGGCACGGTGATGCCAGACCTCCACGGCAATGCGTGTGCGCCGGTAGGCATCAGTGCCGCGCGCGGCTTCACTATTCAGAAAGCACACTGCGTTTTCGAGTTTTGTCTTGCGTAGCGCAGCGTAAGCGACGCCTACCGCCCTGCGGTATTGCTTGCGAGCAAAATTCTTGCGTTCACCACAGCCGATTAGCAGGATGCGCTCGGCCCGCAGGCCTCGGCTCTCAAGAACATCCTGTGGCGGTTTTATCAGCAGCGTATCGCCAACCTTGCCCTCAATGTCGCCATCCCGGAGCAGATCGGCAATTAGTCCATTGGCAGCCGAATTTACCTGCTTTGTTGAGGCGGGCAGGGCACCTGATGAGTATACGGGCAGGATCAGGCAGGCTGTCTTCTGTTCTGTTGCTGAACCGGTTTTAGCGGCAAACCGCATAGTGATCTCCCTCAATCTTTGCCGCATCCCGCTAGCACTCGTGATGCGGCTCTCGCTGGCTGATATATAAACGTCCCACTTGACTAACGAGTTTCCTTGACCTGATGATAGCCGTAACTTCACTGCCAATGTTCGTGGGGGCTTGAGTGGGCAAAGTGTACTCGATTCCGGAATTACAGGCGAAAGGTATGAGTCGCCAGCAACTCGCTGTTGTTAAGGCACGAGCATAAAGCATATGTCAAGCATTCTCAGTCGCTATATTCTGAAGGAAACCGCACAAACCTGGATTATTGTGACCTTGGTTCTGCTGTTGATCTTGCTGACCAATCAGTTTGCACAGGTCCTGGGCGATGCGGCCGCCAATAAATTGCCCAAGGAAGCCGTATTCAAGGTCATGGGTCTGACCTCGTTGCAGTATCTGACCATCCTGATCCCGATCGGTTTGTTCCTGTCTATCGTGCTGGCGCTAGGACGGTTGTACCGGGATAGTGAGATGGCAGCTCTGATGGCCTGCGGTATCGGCCCGGCATCGCTGTACCGGCCATTATCACTGCTGGCTGTCATACTCATGTTGCTGGTGGGCTGGCTGTCACTCAGCGTTTCCCCTGGTGCGATGCGGGAGGTTCAGGTTGTTGTAGAGGCGGCCAAGCAGCGCGTCGACCTGCGTTTTCTGGAGGCGGGACGATTTATTACCTTTGCCGATGCCGATGCGGTCATGTATGCACAGTCAATAACCGCAGCCGGTGAACTTGGGAATGTCTTCGTCCAGCGCCACAAGGGTAGCGAGATCGAGGTCATCGTCGCCCGGCGTGCATGGCAAAGCCAAACATCGGACGAGTCCGTTAAAGTGCTGAAGTTTGCTGACGGTCATCGTTACCAGGGGCGGCCGGGTAGTGCGGTATTTGACATTGTGTCATTCGAGGAATATGGCATGCCATTTGCGATGCCTGCCGCCGGACCGCCCACGTTGAAACCGGAATCCAGACCGTTGGCAGATTTGCTGGGTGCGCAAGATCCGGTTAATCGAGCTGAATTGCAGTGGCGCATCTCCGTGCCGCTGGCCTTGCTGGTGCTGACATTTCTGGCCGTGCCACTGAGTCGCAGCGGGCCGCGTCAGGGACGATACGGCGGTGTTGCTGCCGGGGTGCTGGTTTACATTATTTATGTCGATCTACTGGGGGCGGCGAAGGTCTGGGTAGAACATGAGCAGTCGCCCGAGTTGCTCGGCCTGTGGTGGGTACATGCTGTGTTCCTGATGGTGGGCTGCATACTGCTGGCACGGCAGTTTGGGTATCTGAACGGGTTATTTTTGCGCCGCGGGTTGAGAATCGGCAGATGAAGGTCGTCCGGCGCTATCTGTTTCGTTCGATAATCGGCACGATCCTGCTGGTGCTTAGTGTGTTGCTGGGGCTTGCAGCATTTATCGAGTTCGTGACCCAGCTTGATGATATCGGTACGGGCAGTTACGGCACCATGCAGGCTCTCATTTACACCCTGCTGAAGTTGCCGAATCTTGCCTACCAGATGTTACCGATGGCGGTGTTGCTCGGTTCGTTGCTCGGTCTTGGCGGGCTGGCGAATCATGGTGAACTCATTGTTCTGCGAGCGTCCGGAGTGTCATTATTCAGGCTGGCGGGTTCGATCATGTGGACCGGCCTCGCCCTGAGCCTGGTTACGTTAATCCTCGGAGAATTTATCGGCCCGCCACTTGATGATTATGCGCGTCAGTATCGTGCGGCGGTAAAGCACTCCGGGGAAGCGGTAGCGACCGGGCAGAGTGCGTGGATTCGTGATGGCGATACGTTTTTGAACGTCAGTCGCCTGACAGATGATTTTCGTCTCGGCGGCATTTATTTGTATCGATTGGATCCGACCGGCCAACTCGCCGGTATTGGTCGGGCTGATTCGGCTGGTGTTGATGATACCGACCAATGGGTGCTGAGTAACTTTGAGGAGTCGCTGTTCGTTGACAGCGGGGTTAAAACCAGTAAGGCGCGACGTCAGACCCAGCCGAACAATCTAAGCCCGGATCTGATCGGACTGACTGTTGTCAGGCCCGATGGTCTGACCGGCCAGGAATTGTTCAGATATGTGCGGTATCTGCAACGCAATGAACTGGATACCCGCCGCTATGAAGTAGCTTTCTGGAGCCGTATTGCTGGCGCAGTTGCCGTAGCGCCGATGTGCGTGCTTGCCTTGCCGTTCGTGTTCGGCCGCATGCGCAGTTCCGGGTCCGGCACCAGGCTGGTGGTTGGCGTACTTATCGGCCTGGTCTATTTCCTGGCCAGTCGCGGCCTGGCAGACGGCGGACAGGTTTATGAACTCAATCCCTTGTTAATTGCGTGGTTGCCGGCTGTTGCACTGATAGCGGTGACCGTGGTGGCGATCATGCGTGTGCGCTGAATATTTTTTTGTTGGCGCGGCATTAGCAAGATCGTGCTTGCTGTGATAATCAGGTGCTGCAACCAGCCAGGGTGAGCTAATGAATCGCTTAAATCAGGCGGCAACAAAGTCCACAATGGTTTGACGACGTAGGGCGCTAAGGCACAATTTTTTTCACAGTTGATTGATCAAAACCGCTTCCCTCGCCGGATACGTTTTTATTTTTTGGAGTTTAAACAGAATGAGAAGGTTGCCATTGTTCCTCGCTGTCGCTGCCTTGTGGGGCGGCTTTTCGGCCCAGGCCGAGGTCAGTGAAGAAGAGTTTAATGAACTCAAGGCCAAATATGCAGCCCTGGCCGAGAAGGTTGATGGCAAGCGCGACACTTCGTGGGCCGAGCGGATTGGCATCAGCGGTGATTTTCGCTATCGCTATGAAAATATTGACGAACAGGGCAAGGATGAGCGTAATCGTTCGCGCATCCGCGCCCGTACCGCGATCAAGGCTGCGCTGCCGAACGATATTGAGGTCGGTCTCGGCCTGGCGACCGGCAGTAAAGATCCGGTATCGGCCAATGTGACGATCGGCGGCGGCGGTTCCAGCAAGGAAATCAACCTGGACCTGGCCTATGCATCATGGACGGGACTCAGCAATACGGTGTTGAGCGGCGGTAAATTCAAGAACCCGTTTATTCGCCCGGGCGGCAACGGCTTGCTCTGGGACGGCGACTGGCGTCCCGAGGGACTGAGCGTGGGCTGGGACAACGGAAGCTTCTTCGGCACGGCACTTGGAACCTGGCTCGATGGCGACAGTGAAGGTGGTTCGGAGTTCGCCTGGGGTGTTCAGGGTGGATTTAAAACGGACCTGGGCCATGCAACCGTCATGGTTGGCGCCGGTTACTTTGAAATCGGAGTAGAGGGCGAGCAAACGGTCTACGGCGAACCCGATGATTTTTTCGGTAATCGCGGAACGTGCACGGATCCGGTAACCCCTGCCGGTTGCACCTATGACTACAATTACGAAGAAGTCGAAGTGTTTGCCGAGGTTGTTACCAGACTTGCCGGTCAAGCCGTCAGGTTCTTCGCCGATTACGTGCAAAACCAGGATGCCGATGACCACGACACCGGTTGGGCGGTTGGTGTTAAATTGGGCAAGGTGAAAGATACGGGTAAATGGGAAGCAGGTTACCTGTACCAGGATCTCGAGGCTGATGCCGTGTTTGGCCTGCTTGCTGATTCCGATTTCGGTGGTGGTGGTAGCGATAACAAGGGCCACCGCATGTATATCGGCTATGGTCTGAACAAGATGGCTGCACTGCAAGCGACTTACTTTATCAATGAGGCCAACATTGCTGCAGGTAATCCGCATGATTACGACCGGTTTATGCTGGATATCCAGTTCAAGTACAAATAGGAAAGGACAAAGAGCAAAGCCTGGTGTGTTCTTTTTGCTTCCTTAGCGCTTCTTGCAGC
>PBZD01000117.1 GCA_002729875.1 Chromatiales bacterium
GAGGTTGCCGACGCCGGAGTGAACGTGCAGTCTGCCATCGGGCGTAATCCGCACCAGCCCGTCGAAGCCGGTGGCACCGGCAGAGTGGTACCCCTGGCCGATGCCAAGACCGCGAACCTTGCTGCCGTTCTTCTTCGGCTTACTCTTGCGATTCTCCCAGTCGAACATTTCCGCACCTTTTTCCAGCGCTTCCTTCATATATGCGCTGGTGACCGGCCGCCGGTACGCAGAGACGATCGTGTCGTTGCTGGCCGAATTGATCTTGCGGATCTCGACCGGGTCGATATCAAGGGCTCTGGCCGCCTGGTCCATGATCGGCGCCATGACGGCGGCAATCTGGTTCTGTCCCGGACCTCGCTGCGCGCCACGCGGCGTCGTGTTGGTTAACACCGGCAGGCCACGGAAGCGCATTGCGGCCGGATCGTAAACGAGTGAGATCGCGTCACCGGCGGCCGAGGCGTCGCCGCTCGTCGCATTGGGGCCGATGTCCTCGATGATGAATACGTCGGTGGCCGTGATCTGGCCTTTCGCACCAAAGCCCACCTTGATCCAGCCCTGGAAGCCGACGCGCGCCGAGCCCATATAGTACTCCTGCTCACGGGTAACACGTAGTTGCACCGGGCGGCCGATTTTCTTCGAGAAATATCCAGGCAGCCCGATGATCGGGTAGGCGCTGATTTTCGAGCCGAAACCGCCGCCGGTGTTCTCGCTGATCAGCACGACGTCTTTCGTTTTCACGCCGAGCATGCGTGCAAGCCCGGGCATGAAGAAACTCTGGCTCTGGCAGGAACCGTGCACATAGCAAGTGCCGTTCTGCCAGTAAGCCATGGCCGTTCTGGGTTCCATGCTCATGTGGGCATAGCCGATGGTGACGAACGATTCTTCGAATACGACTTCGGCGTCCGCAAATCCCTTTTCGAGATCCCCGTAACTCCATTCGTTGACGAACTCGCCGGTCGGTTCTCTGGCGGTGCGAAAATCGTTGACCTGCTCCTGTGACCACTTGATCGATCTGAATCCCGATCCTTTGCGCGATCTCGAATAGACGTTGCCTTCCTCGCGGGCGTCGGCGCCGCCTTCGAGCAGGCTGTCCAGCGGGTCGGTTACGAACGGCAGGGGTTCGATCTCGATCTCGATCGCCGCCATTGCATCTTCGGCGATTTGTTCGGTTTCGGCAGCGACGGCGAGAATGGGGTCGCCGATGTAGGTCGGATTGTTGGTAAGGATCGTCCCTTTGGGCGCTTTGACCTCGGGCACGTCGTCGGCCGTCAGGATACCCACCACACCTTTCATCGGTTCGGCGGCGGACGTGTCGATCCGGGTCACTTTGCCGTGCGCCATCGGGCTCGTGTACATGCGGGCGAACACCATACCGTCGACGCGGAAGTCTTCCGCGTATTTCGCCTTGCCCGTGACCTTGCCGGTGATGTCGGGCGGCACGAAGTCCTTGCCAATTAATCGGTAGTCACTCATGAGCTCTGCCCCGATGCGCGCATGACGCCATTGAGATAGTGGTCATAGGCCCCGCAGCGGCAGAGGTTGCCCGACAATGCCTGGCGGGCTTCCTCGCGGGTCGGCGTGGGGTTTTCTTCGAGCAGTGCGACAGTCGACATGATCTGGCCCGGCGTGCAGAAACCGCACTGCGGGCTGAGTTCATCGATAAATGCCTGCTGCACGGGGTGCAGAGTGCCATCGTTCGCCTGCAGTCCTTCGATGGTTCGAACCGCCCGGGAACGCACGCTTTGGGTCAGCATGGAGCAGGCATAAACGGTCACGCCGTCGATCAGAACAGTACAGGTACCGCACTCGCCCCGGTTGCAACCGATCTTGGTGCCGGTCAGGCCGAGCTTGTAACGCAGCGTGTGGGCCAGGGTTTCCTGCGGCGATACGTCGACGCGGCGCGTAGCTCCGTTGATGTTGAGTGAAATCAGGCGTTCAACCGTGCCCCGGAGCCGGCCCGGGGCGATTGCCGAATGCATGCCTGAGCAGGATGCAGCGGCGACGCTGGAGGCGATGACAGCCTTCAAAAAGCGCCGGCGTGATAATTGGGAATTCACTGCCATATTCCTGCCTTTTGATAAACTGCCACAATCCCCTACTTCCGGTCCGCCGGCCAGGGCGTACCCTGGTCCATGACCGTAACCGGCCCCATTCCTTTGTAAGCAAATTTTTGCACACGTTTACCTTCGTAGGTCTCCGTCGTGTAGATGTTGCCCTTCGAATCCGTAACCAGCCCGTGCACCGCGAAGAACTGGCCCGGATTGCGTCCGCCATCACCGAAGTTGGTGAGGATCTTCAGCGTCTCGCGTTCGATGATAAAAATCTTGCGATTGGTGCCATCGGCCAGGTAGATGAAAGTCTGTTGCGGGTCCGGCGAGAACGAGATATCCCATACGGATCCATCGCCCAGGCTGTTCGGCTTGACGAACATCTCCTCGACGAAAGTACCGTCAGTATTGAACACCTGTAGCCTGTTGTTGACACGATCACAAACGTAGACGAGCCCGTCATGCGACGGTTGGGCGCAATGAACCGGGTTGCGGAACTGTTGTGCCGGTTCCTGGCCAGGCACGAACGGGCCGGGGTTGGTGTCGTCCGGTTCATTGCCGTAGGCGCCCCAGTAGCGTTTTAGCTCGCCCGTGTCTGCGTCGAGTACGGCGACGCGTTTGTTGCGGTAACCATCGGCAACATAGGCCTCGTTGGCCTCCGGGTCGAAGGAGATTTCCGCGACGCCGCCGAAGTTTTCCCGGCTGTGACTGTCGGTTTCCGAGCCCGGCGTGCCGTATTCAGCGAGGAATTCACCGCTTCGGGAGAATTTGAGTATGTGGGAGTCGCCACGGCCGTTACCGCCGATCCATACATTGTCTTTGTGGTCGATCGTGATGCCGTGATTCGAAGATGGCCAGGTATAGCCTTCGCCCGGTCCGCCCCAGTGGTTGACGAGGTTGCCGTCCGGATCGAATTCGAGCACGTTCGGCGCCGGGATACAGCAGTCCGCTTTCACCGGGTCGGTGGACGCACCAACCTCGGTGTATTTGTTGAAGGTGTCACGACGATGAATGATGTAGATGTGATCGCGTGAATCGACGCCGATACCGATCGTCGAGCCGAGAATCCAGTGATTCGGCAGAGGCTTCGGCCAGAACGGGTCCACCTCGAACATGGGCACCTGTTTCCCCTGCGCTTCTGCTGCGTTGTCGAGCGCTTTTTCCGCACAGCCCAATACGACGAGAGCTGCAAACATGGCACCTGCCGCGTACCAATTTTTCTTCGTCATCTTCCGCTTTCCCCCTGGTTTTTCTGACGTCGGAGATGTCTGTCGTCTGCGCGGCAGTGTACTATACTATGGATTGCTGGTTCCGGCAGCGCGCACAGTGATACTCGACCCCAAAGCGATTTTTACATTTGTCATCAGGATCCTGCTGATCCTGATAGTCGGCATTTTGCCGCTTCAGGCTGTCACAGCTCATGAAGTTCCGACCGACGTCGTGGTACGGACGATTCTGAAGGCAGAGGGCAATGAGCTGAATTTCCTCGTCCGAGTTCCACTCGAGGCGATGCGCGATGTGAATTTCCCGCAGACGGGGCCGGGATACCTCGTGATTTCAGAGGCGGACGAGTACCTGAGAGACGCGGCAACCATCTGGATCGCCCCGGAAGTCACGCTATATGAAAATGACAAGCCGCTCCGGGAATGGGAAATCGGGGCCGTGCGGCTGGCTTTACCCTCGGATCGATCGTTCGAAGACTACGCGTCCGCATTGAATACCGTCACGAGTCCTGCGCTCTCCGATAATGAGGAGCTGCGCCGGGACCAGGCGCTCCTTGATGTGCTCATTCGGTATCCGATCGACTCGGCGTCTTCCGAGTTCTCGATTGCGCCTGAATTTGCGAGGCTCGGGCTCGAGACAACAACGGTCGTGCGTTTCCTGCACGTCGATGGAGTTGAACGGGTCTTCCAGTTCCGCGGCGATCCCGGACTACTGCGCCTGGACCCGCGCTGGCATCACGCATTCTTCCGGTTTGTCGGCTCCGGTATCGAGCACATTCTGGACGGTGTAGATCACCTGTTGTTCATCATCTGCTTGCTAATTCCATTCAGGCGAATACGGCCACTCGTCGTGATCATCACTTCGTTTACCGTTGCACATTCCATAACACTGATCGCGTCGGCATTCGGCATGGTGCCTAACGTCCTTTGGTTCCCACCGCTCATTGAAACGCTTATTGCCGCATCGATCGTCTACATGGCGCTTGAGAATATCGTGGGTTCACAGTGGCAGAAGCGCTGGATCATCGCGTTTGGTTTCGGCCTCGTTCACGGTTTCGGTTTTTCGTTTGCGCTCAGTGAAATCCTGCAGTTCGCTGGCGGCCACCTGTTGACCTCGTTACTTGCGTTTAACCTCGGCGTGGAAATCGGGCAGCTGTTTATCATTATCCTCGCTGTGCCAATTCTGAATTTCGTTTTCGGAAACGTCATCGCCAGACGGATTGGCACCATATTACTGTCAGCGATACTTGCGCATAGTGGCTGGCACTGGATGAGCGAACGCGCCGGGCAACTTGTCGAGTACAGTTTCGCGTGGCCTGAACTGAACTTCGCTTTCTTTGCTTCGCTGATGCGCTGGCTAATGCTGCTGGTCTTCATTGGCGCAGTCTTATGGACGATGGTTCGCTTGTATGATCGTTTCCTGCGAGGCAGTATCGTGAATCGTCCTTCCTGAGCGGGCGATAGCAAAATTGAACGTAAACGCGCGCAAACCAAACTTGCTTGCCGAATAAGCACCTTTAGCTGCGCAACCCACCTCCCGGCTAGCGACAGTCGCGATCAGACCTGGCACTCACAAATCGAATACAATGCGTCGAACACATTGCCGACCGGAATAAATTAAAGGAGACAAACGGTATGAATACATGCTCCGGGGCATGGCTTACTTTGATATTTGCATCACTGGCGAGCCTGTACAGCCCTACTGCTGCAGCTGACGAAACCGAGGCGACAAACCAGATACTCATTCACAATGTCAGCGTCTGGGACGGAACCAGCGACCGGTCAATTGCCGGCCAAAGTGTGCTGATCGAAGGCAAGCTGATCAAATCCATCGGCGCGGATTTATCGCCCGAAACGGCCACCACCATCGTCATCGACGGACGTGGGCAAGTGCTGATTCCGGGCATCATCGAGGCCCACACGCATCTGGCATTACCGGTGTCACCGCGCGAGATCGAGGCAGAAGATCAGGGCTACCTGTCGGCTCTTTCTGTGAAAGCTGCAGAGGGTGTCCTCATGCGCGGATGGACTACCGTTCGCGATATTGGCGGTCCCTCCCAGGGGCTGGCCAGGGCCATTGACGAAGGCATTGTCGTCGGTCCGCGTGTTTACACCTCCGCGATGTTCATTTCACAAACCAGTGGCCATGGAGATATGCGCGGGCTGAATGACCCACACCCGAATATGGGGGGTTCGGCAGATGCTATCAGCCGGCGCTACAACCTGATCGCCGACGGACCGGCGGAAGTCAGTCGGGCTGTCCGGGAATCGCTGCGCCACGGTGCGACGGCGATCAAGGTCATGGCCGGCGGCGGTATTTCATCAGAGTACGATCCGATTGATACGACTCAGTACAGCGTCGCCGAGTTGCGTGCCGCGGTAGAAGCTGCCGAACAATGGAATACTTATGTTGCCGTTCATGCCTACACTGATGCGGCGGTACGCAATGCCCTGGAGGCTGGCGTCAAGGTAATCGAACATGGCCACCTGCTGTCAGAAGACACGCTAAAACTAATCAAAGCCAAGGGTGCTTTCCTGTCTTCCCAGTCGTTCGGTTGGGCCCGGCGGGCTGTGCGCGCCCAGTATCTGCGCCAGGGCCAACAGCGGGGCCGCCCCAACCCCAAAGCCAGACGTGTCCAGTCCGATAAACGCAGCAAAGTAGAAATTGTCACGGCGGGCACGGACAATCTGATGCTGACGGCCAGGAAACTCGGAATTCCTGTGGCTTTTGGTACTGATGCATTCGGCTCCCTGCGTGCCTATGAGGCCGCCGTGCATGAATTCGGCTACCGCCTCAAGTGGTTCACATCTCTTGAAATCCTCAAACAGGCAACAAGTCACAATGCCAAGCTGCTGGCCCTCACGGGTCCACGAAATCCCTACCCGGACGGACCACTGGGCGTGATCGAGGAAGGTGCATATGCGGATCTCCTGATCGTGGCTGGAAATCCACTGGAAGATGTCACCGTGCTGGAAGATTATGAGACGAATATTCAGCTCATCATGAAAGATGGCATCGTCTACAAGAACACACTTGAATAGCAATAGTTCCGGACCTGAACCTCGGCTGAGGTAATCGCCGAAGTCATTTGCCTGTCCCTAACGGAGGAAGGATAGGAATTTCTATTGGCCTCCCGGCTTACTTGCGGTTCTCGTTGGGCAGCGCCATCGCCGCCAGGCCACCTCCGAGCTGGATGAGCACATACTGCTTACCCTCGTGCACCCAGCTCGACATCCCATACCGCGTTGTTCCGGGAATCTCGACAGCTCCCACGCGTGCACCCGTGCGTTTGTCGATGGCGAAGAGGTTCGGGGCCCCGTCGCGGGTTAGGCCGGAAGCCATGAGCAGGGTCGGCGTCGCGACCATAACCGAAAATCCACGACGTCCGGGGTTGGTCGGAGCGTTGGCGACGCCCCGGAGCATGGGGTGATTCCGGATGCGCTCCTGATCTTCTGCGTCCGCATCGCCGTTGGGGATCACCCAAAGATGCTCGCCCGTGTTCATGTCGATCGCGGTAATGCGTCCCAAGGGCCCCTTCCAGATGGAAAGCCCATCGATTTTGGCGCGGTCTGGACGACTCGCTGCGCTGCGTCGGCGGGCACTGCCTCCCGCCGCGCGAGACCACTCGGAGTGACTCGTGCCCGTTTGCACGATGGCGGTGTCGAGCGGCGAATCTTTTCCAGGCATGAGCATGAGCGGCGGCGAGCAGCCGCTCATCGACGAGACGAACATCACGCCCGCCACC
>PBZD01000118.1 GCA_002729875.1 Chromatiales bacterium
AAGTTACCCACATACCGATTAGCGCAGCACTGATAGCCAACAAGAACTGGTAAATCCGGTAACGGGCAGGATTCAAAGATGCCCACAGTGTCGCACCTAATACCGGGAGCATGATTAGAAAATTATAGGCCAGCATCGCCGAGTGTAACTTTGCTCCGGCAACGATGTTACCGATACTGATTAATGTCATACCGATAGCCAGAATCGGAAATAATCGTGATCTCTGCACATTGGTCTGTGCATAATGAGACAGAAAATCTTCCTCGATAAAACCTGAAAACCGCAGGCCGGCAAACCCACGCTTGAGTTGGTCGGAAAATTGCGAACTCTGGTTATTGCTTATATTGTGAATCACATGGAGTCCAAATGAAAAACGAATGGCTAACGTTCAGACAAGGGAAATTACCACCCCCGTACACGGCTCTCCATGCGGTGAATCACAGTTCCAAAGATAAAACAATAACCGGCTGCGCATGACTTATGATTGCATATATATGATATTTAAGCATATATATGATTAACTACTGGCGGTTAGTGCTTTTGCAGTTAGTTTGCTGCGACCCCACATTCCCAGGCCAGCATGGCTGACTTACGAGCAATGCCCCACCGGTAACCGCCGACCGTACCATCGGCACGAATGACACGGTGACAAGGCACCAGGCATGCAATTCGATTTTTTGCCACTGCGTTGGCTGCGGCACGCGCAGCACGCGGGTAGCCAAGTCGGTGGGCAAGCTGCAGATAGCTAATCGTCTGACCTATCGGGATTTGCCGTAGCTCAGACCAGACCTTTATCTGGAAGGGCGAACCCTGCATATCTAATACACAAGTTAATGCATCAGGCAAAAACATATGCCGACAAATATCAGCAAATCGACCCGGCTCATAAACAGTTTTCCGACCAGGGTTTTGCAACTCCAGTTCGCAAACCAGTTCGGCGTGTGGCACACCGGCAAAGGCAATATCGCATATTCCTGCGGCACTGCCGGCAATCAGGCCGCGACCGAATTGGCTGACAAAAAAATCATAGCTGATGATTTCACTAGTATTAGCGTCCATCACAAACTCCCGCCAGCAGGGTCGCACCAACCCGGGCGCGGTGTTAAGTTACCGCTGGAACCATGATCAATTTAGCACCGTCCCGACACGCCGTACAGATTCATGCCCGATACAACCATAACTGCCACAAGACTCCCCCGCATCCTTGGCTGGCTTGCAGTCGCTTTGCTACCGGTGCCCCAGCCTGCGGCGACAGACATGCCGACTCCACCACCGACCAGCGCAACATTCCTGCCAGCACCCATGGATCTGTGCACGCTGGCCGCTGACGGCTATCTGGCGGGGAACTTATTTGGTGCTCTGAGTGAAAAAATTAACCGGCACGGTACAGACATGGACTGTGGCGGCATGCTACGTCCCAATAATGATAATGGCATTCGTCTTGTATTTGCGCTACCACGGCAAGGCGAAAGATTACTTATCGTACTCGGTATAGATGGCGAACTTGCAGAATTGCTCGAAGGAGAACACACCACCAACATTACGATTATCGACGAACCAAGCAACCGGTTCTTCAGCACCGGGCGTCAGGAGCGCTGCTGGTCGGCGATCGATTCGCTCCAGCCCGTCAACGGCGACAGCAGCCAGATACTGCAGGTTAACGGTAGCGTTTATTGTGCCGGCAGTCTTCCATCATTATCTGACAACAGCTCGATAACCTTGCGTAATCTGCGTTACTCCGGTCGGCTATACCTTGATGCACCAGATAAGGATTAACCGGGTGCGCCGATGGGGGTTGTTGTGCTGCGCGCTGCTGGTCAGCTTAGCGACTGTTGCACAAGCCGCGAAACCGAAGTATTACCTGGCTGATTTTACGATCACCACGGCGATCATCGAAACCTCGGCACTGTCATGCCTGGCCATTAGTATTTATCTCGCTGACAGCAGACAGCAACAGGCCCAGGGACTCATGCACATCGAACAACTCGATAAGAATGAAGGCATGTTGTTTCGCTACAGTGAACCGGCGATTATTACAATGTGGATGAAAAATACTTATATACCTCTCGACATGGCATTCATTCGACAAGACGGTCGGGTTGCCGCGATCGCCAGACACACAACACCGATGTCAACTGCGCGGATCACATCCCGGGAGCAGGTCACCATGGTTCTCGAACTCAATGCCGGATTTACTGAAGAACAATCATTCGAGGTTGATGATCGGTTGCTGACCATCAATTGATACAGAAATATTAACGGCGCAGGATTGCCCACCAACGAGCAACATTCAGCAGACTCATCAATGATGATGCGACATAGGTGAACGCAGCAGCTTTGAGCAGTCGTCGCGCATGCGGCTCGTCGCCGGGTTTCAGGTAGCCCCCATCCCGCAACATAGGCAACGCCCGGCCAAAACTCGCATCAAGCTCCATCGGTAAGGTAATCAGATGAATAACTGAACCGAGACCAAGCACGAGAAACCCACCGAGCAGCATTAGCAATCCGATGACCGGAGTACGCGTCACAAAGGTTACAAAGGGCGCCATCATCAATATGCCCGCACCGAGCTTCTCCCCGGGCGCCGCCCACCTGACAAGCCGGGTTCGCCATACAAAGGGTCGATAATCGCTGGCATGCTGATGAGCGTGACCGACTTCATGTGCCGCAACGGTAACCGCAGTCAGCGAGCATCGGTTCAATTTATCCTCGGTCAGACGCACGACCCTCGCATCCGGATCATAATGATCAGCATCTTCAGTTACCTCTACACCGACATCATGCAAATTGAGGCAATCGAGCATGTGCCGCGCCAGTTCGCCGCCGCTACCCGCATATCGGTCGGCCGGACGACTGTAACGCTGTAATATGCGCTTAACCCACAATCCGGGAGCGACGATGGCAACCACCAGTAATAATAACAACAACAATACGGGCATAACCGTTGCTCACATCGCCGGCGGGATCTTGCATTTGACCTCGTAGCGAATATCGTAGCGAGCCGGGTTATTTTCCAGCACCCCGAAAGGTCTGCGCTTTAATATCTGGTAACCATCCGGGCACATTTTTCGTTGTTCAAGCCAACCGGACAGCCACTCCATGCGCTGGCGCTCGGCGACCGGATCACCATCAGGATAACCAGGATCAAACATCGTATCAAAATACACTACATCAGTACGCTCAAACGGTTCGCTCAAACGACTGTAACGATGCCGTACAAAGTCCGATGATTCATGAATGCTCGAGCACCCTGCAAATACAGTTGCCAACCACACTATTGTCCAGACCAGGCCAGCGTCCAAACCGTAAATTGCTGCTTGTCGCATTAATCAACCGCCTTTTATTCACTGTATAGCAGTCATCAATCCTTCATGATGCAGATGCTTTTCCCGCCGCTGCAACCGACACTGCCTTCTTGCCGAGACCATGAATATCAGCGCCAATACCAAGTAATGAAGGAACAAAGAACAGAATCAGCAACGGCGAAAACAGCAACCCGAAAATAAGCGTGACGGCCAGTGGCTGAACCAGCTGTGCCTGCATACTGCGCTCAAATAATAATGGCGTCAGACCACCGATCGTCGTCAGCGTTGTCAGGATAACCGGACGCAGGCGTTCACGGGCACCAATCAGGGCCGCCTCACGAAGTTCCTTACCTTCATCTATGCGCCGCTTGATACTCGACACAATGATTATTGCATCGTTGATGATGACCCCTGACAAGCCAAGCAACGCCATCAAACTCAACATGTTGAGCCGATAACCCAGAACCCAGTGCCCGACAAAGGCGCCGATCAGCCCGAACGGCACGATCGACATAACAACCATCGGCGTCGTATAGCTGGAAAACACCCACGCAAGAATGATGTACATCGTCAGGATCGCGATCATCAGCGCAATGAGTGTATCCCCGATTGCCTGGCTCTGTTCCTCTGCCTTGCCCTTGAACTCGATATTAATCCCGTATTTCTTGCGCACACCCTCTACGATATCGCTTTCTACCAATGCAAGCACTTCATTCGTGGTCGTGATTGTCGGATCGACATCACCGGTTACAGACAGTTGCCGTAACCCATTCTCACGTCGAATCTGCGAATAACCAACCGATGTCGACAGTGTTACAACCTCGGTCAATGGCACCTCCTCGTCACCGAGTCCACGCAGAGAAATATCACGCAGATTGTGGCCACCCAGCAGGTCGCCCCCGGTTAACTTAACCCGTACGATAATCTCTTCCTGATCCTGAGAAAAACGTTTCGCTATCGCGCCCTCGAATGAATTACGGATCTGGCGGGCAACCGATTGAGTTGTAAAACCCATCGCCTGACCTTTCGACGTGACCTGCATGACAATTTCCTGTTTGCCGTGCGGCAGATTATCCTCAATGGCTGAAACACCGGGGATGCCAGCCAGTTGCCGGCGAATTTCCACCGCTGCCGATTTAAGTACATCAAGCTCTGCACCATACAATCGAATATCCAGGTCGCGACCCGGTGGCCCGCCTGCACTGCGCTCAAAAACGACAAGATTCTCGATGCCGGCGATAGGTTGTATCGCCTGTTCCCAGGCGGTCATGAATTGATAGGTTCGCACCAGCCGATCATCACCCGGGATGAGCTCAATCGTATACGCCCCTGTATGATCACCCGTCAACACACCTTCACCCTGACGCCCCTCAGTTACGCCAATCGTGCCGTACTCATATTTAATTATGCCTCCCTCACCGTTGCTCAGCCGTTGCTCAACTTCGTGTGCCGAACGTTGCAGCTCTTCGATCATCTCCCTGCCTTTCTCTCTCGGTGCACCGGGCGTCAATGAAAAATTACCGAATACCATGTCGACCTCGGGAGATGCAAAAAACTCAAAGCCGATCCGCCCTGACATCAACAACGCCAAAGCAACCAGTAACGTACAGCAAGCGGTCAGTACCGTGCTATAGCGACGGTCGAAACACCATGCAACAGCATGACTGAATTTGGAATCACGGAAACGGATAAAAAGCCGGTTAAAACCGTGAGGTTCCCGCGACTTTTTTCTCCTGTCCATGCGTTCCAGTGCTTTGCGCAGATGTATGGGCAACACCAAAAAACATTCTGCGAGACTGGCGATAATGATTAAAATAACTGTCAACGGTAATTCACGAACAATACGCCCGATCTCACTCCCGATGGTCAAGATCGGAAAGAATGCCGCAATTGTCGTAAGTGAAGCAGCCAGCACCGGCGCAAACATGACCTTGGCCGCTTTCATCGTGGCCTCTTCCGGAGCCATACCGTGCCGATGCAACATTTCTGTATGCTCGCCGACCACGATCGCATCATCGACAATAATGCCCAGTCCCATGATGATCGCAAACATACTGATCATATTCAGTGACATGCCGAGCATCGCCATACCGCCCATAGTGCCCATGATCGCAATCGGGATCCCCATCGCAACCCAGAATGCAACGTGCCCGTTGAGAAAAACAAACAACACGATCAGCACCAGGATCAGGCCGCCGAAACCGTTATTAACCAGCATCTGCACCCGCTGTGTCGCCTGATCGGCAAACACATCGAACATATCAATGTTCAATGACGGCGGGTATTCAGCCTGCATCCTGTCGATGTAAGTGAGCAAAATACGCTGCGCACTAATCGAATCCACGCCTGATCCGCGATTGACCACCAAGCCAACGGACGGACGGCCATTTCGCACATGAGATACAGCGCCGGTTTCAAAAGTTTCGAGGATCTGCCCAATATCCTTGATCCGCAGCTTCTGCCCGGAAGTTTCAGATACCACCTCGATTTGTCCCACTTCCAGGGCCGTGCGGGCCAAAGCCTCGCTACGAATCTGGCGAGACAAGCCACCACTATCGATTGACCCGGACGGCAAATCCAGACTGAAACGCTCGATGCGATCCGCTATATCACCCAACGTCAGGTCGAGTTGCCGAAGTGTCGCAGGTGGAATTTCGACCCATATCTCGCTGTCACGTACCCCGGCCAGCGTAATTTTGCTCATGCCAAGATCCAGCAAATCGTCGCGAACCCGCTTGCCGACCAGTTTCAGCGCCTGCTCTGAATAAGGACCCGAAATTTCAATGCGGCAGACCTTATCGGTTTCAGCTGCCTGGGTGATAACCGGACGCTCAATTTCGGATGGAAATGTCGTGATGCGTGCGATAGCAGCCTGCACATCAGTCAATGCCCGCGACATGTTAGCGCCGTCATCGAAACGCAGCGTGACACTGGCCTGACCTTCATAAGCAACGGCATCAACGCGTTTGACCGAATTGAGAAAACGGACTTGCGGTTCAATGGCGGCAATAATATTGGTTTCGACATCTTCCGGGCTCGCGCCCGGCCACGCCACAGTGATCGCAATAATATCCAGCTCAAAATCCGGCAAAACCTGCCGGTTGAGCTTTGACAAACCCCAGGCTCCGAATATCAGCAACAGCAGCATCAACAGGTTACCGGCAACCGGGTGCCGGGCAAACAAATCGATCAGCCCGCCGGACGTGCTGACGGTCATCGCACGGCAACCCGTGCGCCGGGACCACCCTCCCTGATCCGGGTCGTCACGATCAGATCGCCAGCAACGATTGCAGCGCCGTCAACGCTGCGAAATACAATGTCACTGCCGGTGTAATCGATAATCTCAATATGCCGTTGAGCAAGCCGCTCATCCTTGACGACAAAAATTATATTTTCGCCATACAGGGCAGTGTCGGGAACTTGCATTGCATTGTGGTGTAGCTGGCCGGGCATTTGTACGGCTACAAAGGCCCCCGGGCGCAGCCTCGACTGCTCCCCACTGGTATCGATGACAGCAAACAGATCGACACCACCGGTTGTCGAAGTAATTTCAGCTCCCACCCGGGCAATAACCGCAGTGTATTCCAGCGCCTGCACACCAACTTCCCATGAGACCTTTACCTGGCGGCCGATGATCATCTCGCTGTTCTTTAGTAATCGCCCGAACTGTTCATTACTGAGTGAAAAGCGAACCTCAACATGACTGGTATCAATTACCTCGCCGACCATGTCAGCGCCAAACCCGCTGAATTGCTTGCCAAGAGCTGCATTTACAGAATTTACGACACCGTCAAAGGGAGCAACCAAACGGGTGTCAGACAGGTCTCGTTGGGCACGGCGCACACCTATCTCGCGCTGTTCGACAATTGCGTCCTGTTGCAGCACGTCCAGTTCTGCACTGTCAAGAAACTGTTCAGATACGCTTTTTGCCGTGAATAGTTCCTGCGCACGATCGTAATCACGCCGCAGCATCTCGAGTGTAACCTTGCTTTCCTTGAGCAGCGAACGTTGTTCGGCAAGATCTGTCTCGTAATCGAATGGATCGATCTGCACCAATAACTCATCTTTGCGTACCACACCGCCATCATGGAAATTTTCACCGATTGCGACCATGACCCCGGATACCGCCGGCTGCAGTTCACTACGACGCCCGGCGACGACTTCACCAAATAATTTCAGCATGGGCTGGATCGTCCCCTGCTGTGCCTTGACAACATTAACGTTCCAGATGCGTTCCGGCACTTCAACCGGCTCTAACCTCGGGCGTGTTGCCATCAGGATAAATATGACCAGGATCGTTACACCGATAATGGTCAACGGCAAAAGCAAAGGTCTGAGCCTGGGCTTTATAGTGGATTCGGGAACGTCCATGAACTGGTTTTTTCTCATTATTATGGCTGCGCAATAAGCTCCGAAAAACATGCGCAAAAACACCCGCATCTAATGGCGGCACGATAGTTTACACAGATAGTGTCCGGACTCTTCATCAAAACTGCAACAAAATGTAACATTAGCCCCATCTAACCGGCTGCAGCTGCCGGCTTGTGCGCCACCAGCAGGATAACGACCAGAGCCCATAAAGCAACCACTGCGTTAACGCCGGCCATCATCGTAAATGGGGAGCTATAATCGTACTTGTCGAAAACCTGCCCCCCGAAGTAGGTTGCCGACAATATACCCAGGGTGCCAACCAGGCCGAATACCCCGACAGAAGCTCCGCGAATATGTGCCGGCGCTTCCTGACCAAGTAATGCATTCCCCGCAATCACAGCACTGATTTCACCGATACCAAGCACGAAAGTTGCGGCCATCATAGTGCCTGTCTCGTACGGGTCAGCGACCAGGCCGATAGTAAAATAGCCAATCGCCGCCAGCAGCATCGCCAGGCACAGCCCGATAACACGATTGATCCGGTCAAGGATGAAACCAAACATCGGGGCCCAGATCCAGTTGGCCGCCAATAAGGCGGACATTGTAATACCGGAACGCACGATTGCATCCGCAGCGGAGATGCCCTGTTCTGCACCGGCGCGCAAAAACCAGAGCGAGAAAAACGCACCGATGACAACCAGGTCGCCACGTGCAGCAAAAGCGGTTCCATAGGCAAGAGCGAGGCGCGGGTTGCTGCGGGCCGCGCGCATACCTGCTGAAAACCCGGCGAAGGGCGACAATGATTGCCCGGCAGTTGAGAGGCGTCCGCTGAAATAGCCAACACGAATCATAATAGATACCAGGGCTGCAAGCCCGGCACCAACCCAGAAGGTATAGCGACCCGCATGAACGGAGTCAAAGCCGGCCTGGCTGAACCAGTTAGGCAGGCGTACCAGTACGAGAGATACTGTCAGGATGGCGAAGCTGGTAACAAAGCTGTTAAAACCGCCCCACTTGCCGCGTGAAACTTCCTGCGGATAATCCTGCATTGTTGCAATAACCATGACCGAAGCGACAGCAACACCGACTGCCGTAATAATTCTGTATATATAGAGTTGCATGATCGTTGTGGATAAAGGAATCAGGATCAGGCCGCCAATCCAGATTGCAAAACCTATCAGGATGATCGGTCGTCGCCCGGTTCGATCACTAACAGACCCAACCAGGCCCATGATGATCAACGCCGTACATTCATGCATAACATTCAGCATACCGGTCACACTGCCCTGACGCTCTGCTGGTACCTTGAGGATCTCATCGAGGATATACGGCTGCACAAAATTCATGAAGGTCACGAGCGTGACAAACATAAAGGACGAAAAGAAAAACGTAGTGGCATTTAGCCTGGAGATACCCGGCACCAGCCAGAACAGGCCAAACTTAACGCCATTCCTGTCTGGTTCCATGAATGCCCTTTTCTCGATCATGACACATTCTAACGAGCGATCTTTCGTGTCTGTTAAGTTAGTCAGAACCTGACCATTCTGTAAAAACCACACTAAATATTATGAAACTCTCCTGCTCTGGCATTAGCGCGGCATATTGCCGCCTTGCGCTGACCAATCACGCCTCTGAAAAGCCCCCTTATCCAACCCGCTCAGCTTGAAAGTCAGGCATGGAGAAATTTGTCTCGCAGACTTGATATGCTTCGAAACGCAAGCTTTATTTCGGTAAAATCGTGGCTACGGCGAGTAATCCGGGCCGCTAATACCACAACCACAGACCTGAGTACGTGTAGCGGGACGACTTACGGGCAGCAGGGAACTTAGCGAACCCTACCCGATTTATTATCTGTATTGCCTGATCGATGCAAAACTGACTTGGTGTATTATATGAATTACACTGACTGATCTCGTATCACTTTTGTAGAATGCCATTAAGGAGCGCAATGTGAAAGACAAGAAAATTCTTATTAACGCTACAGTAGCGGGCGTGATTGCACTTGGTCTGGGGGCCGCAGCCCACCAGCCAGCCTCGGCGGCAAAAGAAGGTTTTGAGAAATGCCAGGGTGTTGTCAAGACCGGTATGAACGACTGCGGAACCAGTCAGCATGCCTGTGCAGGTCAGGCTAAAAGCGATAATGATGCAGAAGAATGGATCTTCGTACCCGAAGGCACCTGCGGAAAGATTGCCGGCGGTACCGTTAAAGAATGAGGTGATTAATCGCCCGTCTGCTATGTGCAGCTGACAGTCAATAATCGCTAACCCGGTGTGTTGCCAGACATGTCGGGTTTTTTCTTGACCGAGCCCGAATTTTTCCTGCACAGCAGGTATCTGTAATTACCCTGATGACTCTGCGCCAACACCCGCCTATGATCAGGCCATGTTGGTGTATTCTTCAGTCACAAAGGATGTGCGTAAAAACAAATGGCCGCCAAAGACCTTACGACCAGTGCCGACCTGACCGAACATGACAAAGGCACGGGAGCGCTACGCACCCAGCGTCCGGACTATGTCGATTTTCTTCCCCCCTGTAATGATGCCTGCCCGGCCGGAGAAAATATCCAGGCCTGGCTTGCGTTGGCACAGGAAGGCCGGTACGAGGCAGCCTGGCAGGAGCTTGTCAACAACAACCCACTACCATCGATTCACGGGCGGGTCTGCTACCACCCGTGTGAAGAAGTTTGCAATCGGGCTTTTACCGACAGCCCGGTCAGCATTCATGCCGTTGAACGATTTCTGGGTGATCTTGCGCTGCAGAATGGCTGGCAGTACCAGTGCCCGACCGAAAAATCAGGCAAGAAAATCCTGGTGGTAGGTGCCGGGCCCAGTGGATTATCGGCAGCATATCACCTGACACGGCTTGGCCATTCGGTCGAGATTCGCGAAGCCGGCCCGGTAGCCGGTGGCATGATCCATTTTGGTATCCCGGCCTACCGAATGCCCCGCGCCGAATTACAGGCCGAAATTCAACGCATTGCAGATATGGGTGTCACGATTACGCTGAATCATCGCGTTGATGATGTACTGGCCGAAAAGCAAGCCGATGGGTTCGACGCAGTATTTATCGCCGTCGGCGCACATATCAGCAAGAAGATCGATATCCCGACACGGGATACCGGCAAGGTTTTTGATGCCGTCAACTTTCTAAGCAACGTGGAAAGTGGCGAGTCACTGAAAATCGGGCGCCGCGTTGCCATCTATGGTGGCGGCAACACCGCGATGGATGCCGCACGTACGGCCAAACGCCTCGGCGCAGAAGAGGCGATGATCATCTATCGGCGCGACCGCGACAGTATGCCGGCTCACGATTTCGAAGCCGATGAAGCCATCGAAGAAGGAATAAAGATCAACTGGTTACGCACCATCAAGGAAATTGACCGGACAACATTCAAGGTCGAGGTCATGGAACTTGATAATAATGGCCGACCCACGCCGACCGGTGAAATTGAAACCCTTGAGGCAGATTCCCTGATTCTCGCGGTAGGCCAGGACACGGATACCGCGTTCCTGAAAAAAGTGCCGGGGATTGAATTCAAATCCGACCATACGGTCGTCGTCAACGAAAATATGATGACCGGACAAACGGGAATTTTTGCCGGCGGTGATATGGTTCCCACCGAGCGCTCGGTCACCATCGCAGTCGGGCATGGCAAACATGCGGCACGACACATCGATGCCTACTTGCGCCAATCAGCTTATATCCGTCCACCACGCCACGAACTGGTCGGGTACGAGAAATTACATCTGTGGTATCGCACTTTCGCACCAAAGCGCGAGCAACAGAAGCTACCGGTAAACGAGCGGCACCTCGGTTTCGACGAAATCGTCAAGAACCTTGATGAAACCGAGGCACTGTTCGAGGCAAAACGCTGCCTGTCCTGCGGAAATTGTTTCGAATGTGACGGTTGCTACGGCGCTTGCCCCGAGAATGCAATCATCAAACTTGGTCCGGGCAACCGCTATCGTTTCGACTTCGATGCCTGCACCGGGTGCGCAGTCTGTTACGAGCAATGCCCGTGCCACGCAATCGACATGATTCCCGAACCGTCAACACCAACATCCAACCAAGTTGACTCGGCTGACGACTCATGAACCGCCGGCAGACGATCGACGCCAATGAGGCGGTCGCCCATATCGCATACCAGGTCAGCGAAATCTGCTCGATCTACCCGATCACGCCGTCATCAACCATGGCCGAACTCGCTGACGAGTGGGCAGCGGCACAACGGAAGAATATCTGGGGCCAGGTACCAGACATTATTGAACTGCAAAGTGAAGGTGGCGCCGCCGGAACTGCTCATGGCGCGTTGCAAACCGGTGCACTGACGACAACATTTACCGCCTCGCAGGGCCTGATGCTGATGCTGCCGAATATGTACAAGATCGCCGGCGAACTGACTTCAGCCGTTTTTCATGTTGCCTCCCGATCACTGGCCGCACAGGCATTATCAATCTTTGGCGATCATCAGGATGTCATGGCTGCGCGCACGACGGGCTTCGGCCTGCTGGCCTCATCATCGGTGCAGGTTGCGCAGGACATGGCGCTGATCAGTCACGCAACAACCCTCGAGGCACGCGTGCCGTTCATTCATTTCTTTGATGGTTTTCGCACCTCACACGAGGTGAACAAGATCGATACCGTTTCTGAAGAACAGATACGCGCGATGATCCATGCTGATCTCGTTTATGCGCACCGCAAGCGGGCGCTGAATCCGGACAACCCGTTTATTCGCGGCACGGCACAAAATCCGGATGTCTATTTTCAGGGCCGTGAAAGTGTCAACCGGTTTTATCTTGAGACGCCGCATATTCTGCAGCGAACCATGGACCAGTTTGCAGCTCTAACCGGTCGACAGTATCGTTTATTCGATTATCACGGCCACCCTGCAGCGGAACATATTATTATTACCATGGGTTCAAGTGCCGATACTGTCTGCCAGACAATCGACGCCTTGGCAGATCAGCGACTGGGAATGATTAACGTGCGCTTGTTCCGCCCCTTCTCTGGCGAACATTTGCTGGCGGCATTGCCGGCAAATACCCGTTCGATCGCCGTGCTTGATCGCACCAAGGAAATTGGCGCCAGCGGGGAACCGCTGTATCAGGATGTTGTCACCGTGCTGGTCGAAGCGTTCGCAGACGAGCGGTTGGACTCACTGCCGAAGATCATTGGCGGCCGTTACGGTCTGTCGTCGAAGGAATTCACCCCGGCCATGGTGAAAGCTATTTTCACGGAATTAGAAGCACCGCATTCAAAGAACCATTTTACGATTGGTATTGATGATGATGTCACCTTTACCAGCCTCACTTTTGACCCCTCATTCAATATTGAAAATGATGACGTAACCCGCGCCTTGTTTTACGGCCTCGGCTCGGACGGCACGGTCAGCGCAAACAAAAACAGCATTAAGATTATCGGTGAGAATACGGACCTGTACTGTCAGGGTTATTTTGTTTATGACTCTAAGAAATCAGGTTCACAGACCGTCTCGCATTTGCGTTTTGGATCCGAACCGATCCATGCCCCGTACCTGATTCAGTCGGCAAACTTCATAGCCTGTCACGAATTCAGTCTGATCAGGAAAGTTGAAGTACTGAGATACGCCGCAAGGGATGCTGTATTTTTACTCAACAGCCCCCACTCTGCCGACAGTATCTGGGACCAGCTGCCGCAACCTGTACAAGAGACAATACAAAACCTCGGCATTCACTTCTACACTATAGATGCATCCGGTGTTGCCCGCAAAACCGGTATGGGCAAGCGCATTAATACCATCATGCAAGCCTGCTTTTTTGCACTATCCGGTGTATTGCCGCCGGACGAAGCAATCGAACAGATCAAGAAGGCAATTGAGAAAAGTTATCGCGCCAAAGGTCAGGCTGTGGTCGATAAAAACTTTACCGCTGTCGACTCGGCGGTCGATCATTTGCGTAAGATTGAAATCCCTGAACAGGGTGAAAAATTACTGGTGCAGCCGCTTGATGCAATCGTACCGTCACATGCTCCCAAGTTTGTTCGCGAAGTCACAGCCGCGATGCTGCGCGGCCATGGCGATGACCTGCCGGTCAGCAAGTTACCCATTGACGGTACCTACCCGAGCGCTACCACTAAATGGGAAAAGAGCAATGTTTCCGCTCGTGTCCCGGCGTGGGAATCAGACCTGTGCATCCAATGCGGCAATTGCAGCTTTGTCTGTCCACACGGGGTCATCCGCTCGAAGTTTTATCACGAGAGTGAACTCAATGGCGCGCCGGAGACTTTTGAATCGGCACCAATCAGTGCCCGCGGTTTTCCCGAAACCCGCTACACGTTACAAATTTATTTAGAAGACTGCACCGGTTGCAACCTGTGTTATGAGGCCTGCCCGGTCGAAAGCCCCGCCAATCCGGAGTTCAGGGCCATCAATCTAACCGACAAGGCACCGATTCTAACTGCGGGCAAAACAAATATAGGTTTCTTTGAAAGCCTGCCGATCAGTGATCGGGCGACACTCGATTTTTCATCTATTCGCGGCACACAATTTCTTGAGCCCCTGTTCGAATTTTCCGGTGCCTGTGCCGGTTGCGGCGAAACCCCATATGTAAAACTACTGTCGCAACTGTTCGGGCCGCGCCTGCTGATTGCAAACGCAACCGGTTGTTCATCGATCTATGGCGGCAACCTGCCGACAACCCCGTGGGGTAAAAACGAGGAAGGCAGTGGCCCGGCCTGGTCAAACTCATTATTCGAAGACAATGCCGAGTTCGGGCTTGGCATGCGGATCGCTGCCGACCATCACATGAAGATCGCCAAGCAACTTGTTGCCGAACTGAGTGCGGATATTGGCGACCAATTTGCTGAAGAACTGATTAATTCCGGCCAGCATATCGGCAGCGAGTTACGCGCCCAACGCAATCGCGTTACCCGGCTAAAAACGATACTGGCAGACATAAAGAGTGATCAGGCAGCCGCACTATTATCGATCGTCGATCACCTTGTTCGCCGCAGCATCTGGCTCGTCGGCGGTGACGGCTGGGCCTATGACATTGGCTCGGCCGGTCTTGATCATGTGCTCGCCAGCGGACGTAACGTCAACGTTCTGGTCATGGACACCGAGGTATATTCAAATACCGGTGGACAGATGTCCAAGGCAACTCCGCTCGGTGCATCAGCAAAGTTCGCAACAGCCGGCAAACGCATCGGTAAAAAAGACCTGGCGCTGCAAACCGTATCCTATGGCAACGTCTATGTCGCCCAGGTTGCGATGGGCGCAAACCCACAACATACGCTGCTCGCCATGCGTGAGGCCGAAGAATACCCCGGCCCCTCGCTAATCCTCGCTTATAGTCATTGCATCGCACATGGTTACGATATGGCCCGGGGACTCGAGCAACAAAAACTGGCGACAGCCAGCGGCTACTGGCCGTTGATCCGCTATAACCCGGCACTCCGTGCAGCGGGTAAAAAACCATTCGTACTCGACTCCCCACGGCCGACCATTCCCCTCCGTGACTATGCGTACAATGAGATGCGTTACAAGATTTTGCAAAGCACTCATCCCGCTGAAGCCGAGCGACTGATGCAAAGCGCACAGGAACTGGTCAAACTGCGCTGGCAAACTTACGAACATCTGGCCAAGCAGGAACCGGCGAAGTACCAGCCTGCAGGCTGACCCTGGCCCGGACTGCCCGGTTCTCGCTGTGCCGGTTTTAGCCAGCTACACGCCGCGCGCCCACATCCTGAAAGCATAAATGGGCTGCAATTTACATTACTGTGGACTCGGTTGTGTCCATGGCGGCTCATTCGTGGCATCGTATGCGCTGTAAATGATAGCGGTTACAGCAGTGGAGTACTGGAATGATCAATAAACACGCGTTAAATCAGGTCAGTAGCATAGTTACTGCTCTGTGCATAGCCTTGATTCTGTCTTCGGTGCAGGCGGCTGAAGCGCCGATACAATCACCTTATACCGTAAATCCGGGTGACATTCTGTCGATTTCAGTCTGGAAGGAAGAAAGCCTGCAGCGCCAGGTCATCATCCGGCCCGACGGCAGTTTCTCATTCCCACTGACCGGCGACATTCTGGCTGCGGGACAGTCGATTGAACAAATTAGTCAGACTGTGACGGAAAAACTAGTTAAATACATACCCGATCCGGTTGTAACCATCGCTGCAGAAAATCTCAGTGGCAACACTGTCTATGTCATCGGTCAGGTAAACCGCCCCGGAGAATTCCTGGCAATCGGTCAACTCGACGTCATGCAGGCACTTAGCATGGGCGGCGGAATGACCGCATTTGCACAACTCGGTGATATAAAGATTCTGCGCCGCAGAAACGGCAAACTGATTGCAATTCCATTCGATTATAAAGATATCGAGAAGGGTAAGCGGCTTCACCAGAACATTGTGCTGGAACCCGGTGATGTTGTTGTCGTACCCTGATCTTCGGACTTTGACAGCTACTCAAATGATCGCCCCGCATGATTGTTAATACCAACATATATCAGTCCCGGAGCTATCCCCGGATGATTGTGCGTATACTTATTTTTGCTGCGTTGCTGGCGGGTATCTGCACCGTAAAACCGGCAGCCGCTGAACTTAGCATCAAACCATATATCAAGGGAGGCGTCCGTTACGATTCAAACCCCCGCTACCAAGAAAACAGTGTGGACTACGAATCGAAATGGGGCGCGATATATGAGGCTCGCCTGCCGATAGAATACCGCTCGCAACGAACAGAGTTATCACTGACCCCTCGCATCAACTACAGCTCTTATCCCGACGCTGAAGACCATGACCTTGAAGACCGTGACAAGTACCTGACCGGCACAGCCAGCCGGGACTCACGCCAGGCAAAATTTGGTGCCAGCTACGGGCATACGGATCTGAGCCTCAGAACCAGCGAGTTCGAGAGCGCCGGGGATTCATCACCCGGAGGCTCAGGCGAAACACGTTTTTTCGCTAATGACTCACAGGAACGCTGGTTTTTCCAGCCCTACTGGTACTACCAACTTTCACCGGCCAGCGTCTTGTCATTAAACGGTGGTTATCAGCAGATAAGCTACGATGAAGAACTCGTCTCCAAACGATTTGATTACGACTACAGCAACGTAAGCGCTGCTTTCCAGCACACCCTTGATAATCGTCATGCTGTATCGCTGCAGGCGCAGTTCGCAAAATTTGACGCAAAAAATGCCGAACTCGGTTCCGCTAATAACAGTGAAACCAACAGCCTGAACTTTGTTTATACTTACACCTGGTCGGAAACAGCGGAAGTATCAGCCGATCTCGGTTGGGCGCGCACAAAGAACCAGGTGCGGCAGCCCAATGATATTGACCCGCTGACAGGTCCATACTGCAACCCGGTATTTATTGTTTTCTTTCCGTGTGAATTCAAATCCGATGCAACCAATTTAGTCGGCAATCTGACAGCCACCCAAAAGTCGGAATCGACTGAGTATAAAATTGTGCTCGGCCAGTCAATTACACCCAACTCCAATGGTGCCGAGGTTGTACGTTTCAATCTTAATGCTACGGTCGACCGGCGATTCTCTGAGCACCTGTACGGTAAATTTGGAATCATCGCGTTTACCCAGAAGAATGCGGGTAATACGAATCAAAACTTTGATCGCGACTATATCCGTGGCAATGTCTGGTTAGGTTACAGGTTTGCACGCGAGTGGTGGATCTATGCTAATTATACGGTTACCTCAAGTGACACACACGACAATCTTTCAATTGACTGGAAAATGCATAACCACGCTGCGCTCATGGGTATCAGGTTCCAAAGCGACGGCTGGCGCTGGTAGTTGAACCATCTTTGCCGGAACCCGGTTGGTCCTCAAGACGCCGGTTCCCCGCCACATCGGGTTGAGCCTGTCAGCATCCATTCGTACCCGGGCGTGATCTATGTCCGCGAAATAGGTCCTGAAATAGTGGTGGCCAGGGGCGGAATCGAACCACCGACACGCGGATTTTCAGTCCGCTGCTCTACCAACTGAGCTACCT
>PBZD01000119.1 GCA_002729875.1 Chromatiales bacterium
AATCCTTCATACCAATGCTATCGAGCTATGCCTGTGCTGTGCCGGGCATCATGGCTACCCGAGTTATTCCTGAACGCCGCGACCGGATCGCAACAATGTTGTCGGCGCCAATGATGACCTGTTCAGCGCGGCTGCCGGTTTACGCCTTGCTGATCAGCGCCTTCGTACCGGATCGGCATTTCATGGCCGGATTCATCAACTTGCAGGGACTCGTGCTACTTGGGTTATACCTGCTGGGCATCGTTGGCGGCATAATAACCGCGTTGCTACTGAAGAAAACCGCATTAAGCGGACCAACACCATCATTTCTGATTGAACTGCCACCGTATCGACTGCCTAATATTCGCTCAATGCTGATCAAACTTCTGGCAAGGGGCAAAATTTTCCTGACCCGCGCCGGTTCAATTATTTTCACTGTTGCAGTATTGATCTGGGCTCTCGCCTATTTCCCCAGGCCACAAACAATTGTCGAAGATTTCGAAAACCGCCGACTGGTTGCCGAGTCAACACTGCAAAATCCGGCGCTAAACCAGCAGCTTAACAATCTTGAGCAACTCGAGGCGGCAACCTTGCTCGAAAACAGCCTGCTCGGTCGCGCCGGGAGATTTATCGAACCTGTATTCGCACCACTTGGGTGGGACTGGAAAATATCAGCCGCCGTCATCGCCGGACTGCCGGCCCGCGAGGTCGTCATCGCAGTACTGGGCACAATCTATGCAGTAGGGGATGTTGAAAGTAATGAAAATGCCTTAATCACCCGCCTGCAAGCCGCACGCCACAGCGACGGTAGCCGCGTTTTCACCCTGCCGGTCGTTGTCGGGCTGCTGGTTTTCTATGCCTTCGCCTTACAGTGCATAGCGACAATTGCGGTTATGTACCGGGAAACAAATACCTGGCGGTGGCCGCTCTTTGCATGGGTCTATATGACGGGCATGGGTTACACGGGCGCACTGCTCATCTTCCAGATCAGCAGTTGAAACACGTGACCACCAAACAATGACAATCGGCACACAGGAAATTATCGCCATCATCATTGTTGCTGCCGTAGTGGGCTTTGCGGTATATCGTCGCTGGCGCAAAAAACCTGCTGCGGCCGATGTTTGCTCCAACTGTGAACACGGTCCAACCAACGATACGAAAAAAAAATCCGTTCACTGGTTCAAAAAGCAGTGATCTTTTGCAGCTATTATCTCGATTGTCCCGGACACATTAGGAATCACCTCCCAATCCCGGCATAAGCACCAAGTGTGATGCAGTTCACACATTCTCCCCCAACCAACTCATTAACCGACAACACCCTCTGCACAGGGAGCTATCGACCCTTGAAAAGCCCTACAGAATCAATGGATGTGCGGTCAATCACAGCATTTAATCTCAAAACCGTGTGGACTACCCGTTATGACGGTTCAGTGAATATCGAGCAGTGGGAATGGCGCGCCAAGCGGTTCGCAGAACTGTATCGAAATATTGATATTGCTGGTCGCAACAACGAACTTGAGGATATGTCCCATCAACCCATGGCTGTCAGGTCAAGAGCAAATGCAGACTCTCGAAGCCTTAGATGAATGGAGTCCAGGTAAATAAAAATGGGTAGAAACTATTGCAACGGTGATGATCTGATCCTGATCGTCGATGATGATCCAACACTGAGAATGATGGCTCGTACAACGCTTGAGAAATCCGGTTTTCGTGTAGAGGAAGCCGAAGACGGCGAACAGGCACTCAGAAAGTTTATTCAGCATCAGCCGTCCGTCATCATGCTGGATGTGGAGATGCCCAAGCTCAACGGTTACGAAACCTGCAAACGAATCCGGGAAGATGCCATTGGCGCGCACATACCGGTACTGATAACTACCGGACTGGAAGACATCGAATCACTTAACCACGCCTTCTCTGCCGGCGCCACGGATTTTCTACCCAAACCCATCGACTGGGCACTAATCCCCCACCGGGTACGCCACATACTACGTGCCAACCGTACGTATTACGAACTAAGAACAAGTGAAGCAAAAAATAATGCTCTATTGAATGCAATGCCGGACACACTGTTCGTCATCCGGCGGAATGGCGATATCGTCAACTTCCTGGCTGGAAATGAAGCGGCCTCACTCCCGGAACCACGCGGTGACCAACTCAATATCAAGGATTACCTGCCTGACAATGTCGCCCGATACTGGTTCAACTGCATGCAAAAAGTTATCAGCCAGGGCAGCGCCCAGCAAAGTGAGTTTTCGTTGGATCATGACAACCAGCAAAACCACTATGAACTACAAATGGTGCCTTACCTGAATGACCTGACACTGGCGATCGTTCGTGAAATTACAAATCGCAAGCGCAGCGAGGAAGAAGTACACCGGCTAGCCTATTTCGACATGTTGACCGGACTGCCTAACCGGCAGTTATTCCGGCAACAATTGGCCGATGCAATCGAGTTCGCCAGCCAAAACGGTACAAAAGTTGCGGCACTGTATGTCGATCTCGACAATTTTAAACGCATCAACGATACATTGGGTCACAGCTTTGGCGATGTTGTCCTGAAAACAATTGCCAATCGACTGGATAACTGCATACGCGCCGATGATTGCATTACCCGAGCAGACACAGAAGAGCCCGGCATGCGCCTGGCACGACTTGGCGGCGATGAATTTGTTGTCCTCCTGCAGGATCTTGAGTCAGAAGAGGAGGCGGTAGCCGTTGCCGAACGAATTCGCACCGAATTAACCCAGCCTGTTGAGCATCTTGGCCATGAATTTGTTGTCACGTCCAGCATCGGCGTATCACTCTACCCGCGCGATGGTGACAATATCGATACCTTGCTGAAAAATGCAGACGTGGCGATGTACCAGGCAAAAAATGCCGGACGAAACAGCGTGCGATTCTATTCGGGCACTATGAGCCTGAGATCTCTGGAACGACTGGAACTCGAAAATGGGCTGCGCTATGCGATTCAAAGAAATGAACTCAAGGTACACTATCAGCCCAAAATAGACCTGGGCAGTGGAGAATTTGCCGGTGTTGAAGCATTGTTGCGCTGGCATCACCCTGAACACGGAAATATTCCACCATCCGACTTCATTCCGATGGCCGAAGAATGCGGGCTTATTTCATTGCTCGGTGAGTGGGTGCTGCGTAATGCCTGCCAACAGGTAAAAACATGGCAGGATTTATATAAACGCAGAATTAATGTTGCAGTCAACGTATCAAGTCAGCAGTTCTTCAATACTGACTTTGCAGATGCCGTACTCAGGGAAATATTTGATACCGGCCTTGACCCGTGCAACCTGCAACTGGAACTGACCGAAACGATCCTGATGAACGACGTCAAGGAAACAATTGCCACCCTGAACAAACTGAAAAAAGCCGGCATATCGTTAGCCATGGACGATTTTGGCACCGGCTATTCGTCGCTAAGCTACCTGAACCGGTTACCCGTAGACACCCTGAAAATCGACCGTTTATTTGTCATGGATCTTGAAACCAATCGTGAAAACGCAGCTATCTGTGCCGCCATCATCGCCATGGCACACGCTCTCGACCTTAAGGTTGTAGCTGAAGGCGTCGAAACCGAAGGCCAGAAAAACTACCTGAGAAACCAGCGATGCGATCAGATTCAGGGCTTCCTGATCAGCAAACCACTCCCCCCGGAAACCCTGGCAAATGCATTCCTGAGCAATGCAAAAAACCCGGCGCTGATCCGGAATACCTGATAACGGCGGCCAGGCTAATTAACGACTTCGATTAACTCGACTTCGAACGTCAAAGCGGCGCCACCCGGTATGCTGCCGCTACCACGATTACCGTATGCCAGTTCTGCCGGACAGGTAATCTTGCTCTTGCCGCCCTCTTTTATCAGTGGAATGGCTTCAGTCCAACAGGGGATCACGCTGCTCAACGATGAAGTGAATGGTTGACCACGAACTACTGAACTGTCAAACACCGTTCCGTCTCGCAAGGTCCCATGATAATGAGCCTTGACCGTAGAGTCAGGCTTTGGCGATGCGCCGGTGCCAGCCACGATCTCTACGATGACGATCCCCGAGTTGGTCGTCATGGCACCTTCTTCAGCGGCCATCCGAGCGATATATTCACCTGATGCCCAAGACTCCTGCTCGGCACCGGCAAGCATTCTCTGCTGCACAAGTTCATTGAGTTTTTGCCCGTATACAGTTGCATCAAGCGCAATCGGTTCACCAAGTAACGCATCGCGCATACCCCTTTCGATAAGCGTCAACTCGTCGCCGGTCGGACTCAACGGCTTGAGATTCTCGCTTAAAGCCATGCCCAGATAATAAAAAACCTTTTGATTCTCCGTCTCGAGCCCATCCTCTGCAGCACTTGTTACCGAAATAACAGATAGCAAAATTACCGACCACAGAATAATTACCGAACAATGCTTCATATCATCTCCTGACAAAATCAATAACCGTCAAACCGGCAAATTATACGGTAAGTTATAGCATGTCACATGATTAACTGCCGAAAAACAGGTAAATGGCAGGAATCTGCCACCAGTTAATCAGACCCACTAAAGACTATCGCGGCCAGGCTAGAAAAAATAATAAACCTGTTTCGGAGCGAAGCCCTGCTCCGCCAGGTCTGCCCACCAGAATTCCGCTTTTTCCACTTTGACATCCAATGCCCACAGAATAAACGGCAACGATCGTAATCGTTCATAATCGCTTCCTTTTATCTTGACGATGCGCCGATATTCTTCTGAATCGGGATGCCAAATACTAACCCTGCCGGTAAGCTGTAAACCAGCGACCTTACTCTTGGAAGTTGGCGGAGCAAACAAAGCCACACACACATTGTCATTCAGTATGATATTGGCAAATTTACCCGAGCCTTCGCACATGATGTAGACGTGACCGTTATTATAAAAATAGCTTACCGACGTACCGCGCACACTATCTCCATAACCAGTGGAGAGTACACAATGCTTTCGCCTATGCAGAAATCGCTCGATATGCTCCCTCACTTCAGACGGCTCCAGGCTTACGCTTCCCTTTTCCTTCAGACTCCGGAATCGCGCACCAACCCGAACGATTGATTCCATGTCGAGCCTTGACGCATCCACATGAATCACTTCCCGTCCAATCACGGCATCCCCGAGTGAGTCCGCAATTGACTGCAACACACTCTCCGCCTGCTCTCCAGGCTCACAGAATCCGAACAGGACGATTCGTTTTTGGATCAGCCATTCACTATTATTCAAAATAAAGCCCAGTATTTTCTCATCGATACGCCCACCTGTCACCGGGCCACCTATGACATAAAAGTTATATTGGGCAGGATGTACGGATACAAAATCCTCGGTTTTAAAATACCGCCCGGCCCCCATGATCAGCATCAGACTCCGAATGACCGATTCTTGGGAGTCATTATCGGCTTCAAAAATAACTGCAGCTCTAGGATTCTTCGGTTCAGTAATATCAGCAACTGAGATCTTTGATATCGCCATTTTTATCTCTCTATTTAATCAACCGGTTTCGTGCCTGACTTGGCACTTAAGCGTTCTATTTCAACCGCTACCAGACCTGGTGTTTTTGTTTTTTGACATAGAGCAAAATAAAAGATTGGCACGATGAACAACGTCAGGAAAGGGTGCTTACTAAGAGGCTTCATGTCATGAGCACTTTCGTTTGCAAATTGTCTAAATTTTTCGAAAGTATGTTGTTAGTATCTTATTACGACCATATGTTAACAGCCTATATTTTTCTATGACTTCCCGGCTTTTAATATACTGTCGAAGCACATGGATTCCAGAAATAATCTCCCTCCGCAACTGATAAGCATGGCTGGAAATTTAAACACGTACCCCGGGATCTGGAAGCACGGATGGTTTTCTCAAGCCGAAATTGAAACCATATAGATGGCCTGATGGAAACATTACCCAAAGCATTTATGCCTGAATCGAAACCTTATCAACATAAACTGTGGTTTTTTTACTTAAGCTTGTAAATAAATTTGTGAAAAATTATGTCATTATGTTAGCATTACAACATACTGTCTTTTTGCGTGCATGCAAATTTTTTATTAACAGAGATTGATCACTTTGAAATATGACCTGATTATTATCGGCGCTGGGCCCGGTGGCTGTATGGCAGCACGCACTGCGGCACGCGCTGGACTCAAGGTACTGCTTGTAGAAAAAAATAAGAAAATCATGGCGCGACGCTTATGCAGCCGGTTACTTCGACTGGGCAGCGGCGGTTTTGGCACGGATATAATACCGACCGATATAGATAGCCAGCGTGTCACGGTGTCTATAGAAATTGACAAGCACCGTTCCTTTATACGTCCCAAAACGTTACCAGAAGATGCAGTTATCGAATACACGGGAACCTGGGGGCCATGCTTTAATGATTCGTTGCTTTCACCCTCCGGACACAGACTGAGCCGGGAACAGAACGATTTGCAAATCACGGGCTTTGTCGTTGATAAGGACATCCTTCTCGAAGGCCTTGCCAGGGAAGCCTGCGACGCAGGTTGCGAACTGCGGGTCGATACACGTTGCACCTCAATCGAAGATGGGCCCGACGGCGTCACAGCAATATTAAAATCCGGTAAAGCCACTGATACGGTAAAAGGAAGCCGAGCTATCGTCGCGGATGGATCTTTTTCAACATTGCTCGAACAACTTGGTTTTAACGAGGGTCGACCGGAAGCCAGGTTCCGCTTAAAGTTTCTGACGCTGATTCTCGATGAAGTCAGCGCACCAATTCTCGATCGCCATCGACTCAAATTCTGCATTCCATCTTTGCACAAAGGTTATTTCACTCTGGGTCACTACCCCCCGGGATATTTTCAGCTAGGCGCATCAACTATTGCTGGGAGTTCGGTTCATTTGCCTGCAATACTAAAAAATCTGATGACAAAATCTCCATATGCAGAATGGTTCTCCAATGCCAAAACGGTTAAACGCACTGGTTGCAATATGGATTTGCGGCCACCCGTATATGAACCAGCCAAAGGTAACGTTATATGCGTTGGGGACAACGCGGCGTATGCTGAAGCAGCTATTAAGGGAGCCATCGGCTTTGGGTATACAGCGGCACATTCAACTTTGACCGCCTTAGAGGGTGGGGACGGAAACGCTTATTACAACGACTATTGGCATCATGCAGTCAACTATTTCAGCCCTGAATACAGAAGAAATACAAGTCAAATCAAACCGCTGCCCAGAGTCCTTAACGACGGTGAAGCAGACACACTGTTTAAATGGACTGAAGACAATGGAATCTGGGGGGTACCGGATGATTGCCTGACATCAAACAGACAACTTCTGCATTCCGAACTACCTGAAATAGCAAAAAAGATATTTGTTTCTCAATCAGGCAAAAAAGATATTCGAGCAGCCTAGACAAAGCCGCAATAGAATTTGCATTCTACAAATTCATACGAAGAACCAGACTTTAAACTTCTCAAGCAGAGAGCACTAAGGTGAACGACAATTTTTTGAGAGCCTGCAGAGGTGAATCTGTTGATCATACGCCAGTATGGCTAAAGCGACAGGCTGGTCGGTATTTACCAGAATTTATGGCCATACACAAAAAAACAGATTTTCTGACAATGTGCCGAACACCGGAGTTGGCGGCACAAATTACAATTCAACCTATCGATATTATCGACGCGGATGCCGCGATATTTTTTTCCGATATCACGACGACTGTCGTGCCGATGGGGATAAATCTTGAATACAGCACTACCAAGGGACCGTATTACACAAACCCGATCTCGACGGCCACAGACGTTAATAAACTCATCGTTCCGGATGAATCCGATGAGAGCCTGGATTTCGTATATGACGCGATTCAAATCTGCGCCAATGAGCTTGCGAACAGGGTACCGTTAATCGGATTTGCCGGCGCACCTTTTGCGATGGCGTCATTCATGGTGGAAGGTGCCATGAGCAAGAACTATATAAAGCTACGACGCATGATGTTCGAGGACCAACAGACATTCCAGTCTCTCATGGACAAAATCACCCGGCATACGACCATTTATTTACGCAAGCAGGCGCAAGCGGGTGCACAGGCGCTGATGCTCTTTGACTCTTTCGCAGGAATAGTCGGTCCGCTGGATTTCGAGAAACTCTGCCTGCCCTATGTGGAGCAAATTCTGGCGAATCTGAAAGACACCGGCGTCCCTCTGATTTACTTCGCTCTTGGCGCGCACGGATCACTACCAAAAATTGGGAATTGCGGCGCAGATGTCGTCAGCGTCGACTATCGAATGAACCTTGATACAGCAATCGAGAAACTCGGTAACGGCGTATCGGTACAGGGCAACCTGAATCCATTCACTCTGTTTCAATCACGGGATGAGATCGAGAAAAAAGTCAAAATGACTCTCGATCAGGGCAAGTCGGCGCGTGGACATATATTTAACCTGGGTCACGGTATAATGCCCGGCACCTCAGTGGACAATGTAAAAATCCTTGTCGACACGGTTCACACACACAGCCAAACCTGAAAGAACGATTGATTAACCTATCGTGCCAGACCAGTTGGTGAAGTTAAGGAATATTCAAGACTGATTACAGTTTTCCTTCATCCGAGAAAAACTGTAATAGAAATCATTTACTCGTAGACTGAATACTCTGCTCGTGAACAGCATCAACGAGAGCTTTGACATGACCCTCTGGAGCATGAGCAGGAACACCATGACCCAGGTTAAATATGTGCCCACGTGCTTTACGTCCACTTTCCAGCGTATAGGCAACTCGTTCCTCGATATAATTCTTTGATTGAAAAAATACGTACGGCTCAATATTGCCCTGAACCGACACATTTAATCCAAGCTCATCGACAGCATTCCCCAGATCTTTACCTGAGTCGATACCGATCACATCTGCACCACACTCCGCAATATCATCCAGAGTTTCATGCTGCCCTAACCCAAAATAGATTAACGGCACTTCGATATCTTTCAGATCCGCCAGAATGCGCTTGACGTAAGGCAAATTGAAGACACGATAATCCTGCGGGCCCAGCATACCGGCATTTGAATCAAACAACATCAATGCCTGCGCACCAGCCTCTGCTTGTTTGCGCAAATAATTTATGGTTTGCCGAGTAACTTTATCCATCAGAATATTAAAAGTAGTCGTATCACCAAAAATCATTTGTCTTGTATTTACATGCGAATGACTGGCGCCCCCTTCGATCATATATGCGGATACCGTAAATGGTGAACCGGCAAATCCGATTAAAGGTACTTTGTTCGCTAATTCTCGTGCGCAAATCTTCTGTGCATCAAAGACAAAACCGAGACCATCCTCAACGTCCTCAGGAACAATCAGACGCACGGCGTCTTCTTTTGTGCGAATAGGATTTGCATAGCTTGGCCCCTTTCCTGGGACGTAGCTCAAATCCATGCCCATCGGCACCACTGTTGTCGTGATATCCGAATAAATAATTGCCGCGTCGACACCAAGATCATCAACCGGCTGGATGGTAATTTTCGATGCCAGCTCCGGCGTACGACAGACCGTTAGAAAATCATATTTCGCCAGTACTTTCTTGTAGCTAGACAAAAATGGACCAGCCTGACGCATTAGCCAGACCGGCGTGAAATCAACATCTTCACCACGACAGGCTTTCAGAAAAGTATCATTCATCAAATTCTCGATATGCTTGAAATGGTATCGGCCAGCAAATAAAAGAGTCTCTCACCAGTCGGTAACACCTATCCAACAATCAACCTAGGAGGCTATCACCTGGCTCATTTCATGAACAAAATCGACCATGGCTTTAACATTCTCGACAGGCGAATGCTGTGGTACGCCATGACCAAGATTAAACACATGACCACGTGCACCCTTGCCTGCTTCTAATGTTGCAGTAACACGACGCTTAATTTCATCACGCGGCAGAAACAACGAATATGGCTCGATATTACCCTGAACAGATACACCCTGGCCTAACTCTGCTACGGCCTCTTCCAGACGAAAACCGTAGTCAAGCGCGATGACGTCTGCGCCGCAATCCTTGATCAGGTCGAGCGAACCATGGGCGCCGAATGGCAGATAGATGATCGGCACGCCGGTCATCTTGAGCGAGTCTATGATCTGCCTGACATACGGCAAATTCATCGTCGCGAAGTCACCAGGCCCAACCAGGCCCGCATGCGAATCGAACAACATCAGTGCATTTGCACCGGCCGCCGCCTGAGCCTTTAAGTAATTAGCCGTGTGCCGAGCCACTTTATCCATCAGCGTCGCATACCCACCCGGGTTCGAAAATGCAAAGCGTCGAAATTCGACAAACGAGTTAGATCCCTTGCCCTCGACCATGTAAGCCGAAACCGTAAAGGGTGCACCAGCAAAACCAATAAGGGGAACACGGTTTTCAAGCTCACGGGCACAAATCTTCTGTGCTTCATAAACGAAACTAAGGCCGTCTGCAGGATCTTCCGGGACGATCAACCGATCTGCATCTTCAGTCGTCCGGATCGGATTCGGATATGACGGGCCCTTACCCTTCTCGTAATGCAACTCTATGCCCATCGGTACGACAGTGGTCGTAATATCCGAGTAGAAAATCGCCGCATCGACACCGATTTCATCAACCGGTTGAATCGTGATTTCAGCGGCAAGTTCCGGTGTACGGCAGGCCGTCAGGAAATCGGTCTTGGCCAGAGATTTTTGATACTGGGGCAGGTAGCGCCCAGCCTGACGCATCATCCAGATCGGCGTGAAGTCCGTTTTTTCGCCTCGACAGGCTCTTAAAAAAGTATCGTTCATCATGCTGATTTCTCCTCTTGATCAAATAATTCAGGTATTTCATGTGGATGCAAAGTCTTCCAGCGATCCAGTAGCATATCCGCAGTTTCGACGCGCTCCGGATCCCATTCAATCGCCTCCTCGACCGGACAGACCTCGATGCAACTCGGTTTGTCATGCGATCCGACACATTCCGTGCAACGATCAGGATCGATGACATGAATGACATCTCCTTCGCTAATCGCCTCACTGGGGCAATCCGAGATGCATGCAAAACAATTCAGGCAATCGTCGGTAATTCGCAAGGCCATAATAAATTCCTCAAGCTAATTTCATAGCTGCCTCCATGCAACAATATTCAGGCAGCCTGCTCGCCACTGCCGAGCTTACCGAAAAATTTTGCAAAAATTTCGGGCAATTCATCAACCAGTCGATCACGATTGTCAGGCAGGACATCGGCGGGCGGACCATAGATCTCGTTGTCCTTGAGCCATCGATACAGGATGTCCGTTTGCTCGTCATTCAGGGCAGACGGAATCGTCGGCAAGCGCCTGCTACGTTTGCTGTATTGCGGGCTGAAAAAATTGAATGCGTGCGTCCAGTACTCATTGTAATGGCCGTTGCCGTCTTTCCCATCCAAAGCGAACACGGTAGCCTCGGCGGCTTTATAACCGCAACCCAACGCGCCTTTGATCGCGGTCTCGGCATAAGCTGCATTATCGCCGACACAAATTACGTTGCCACGTGCAGCATCGCGAACTGGCCTACGAAGATCCATATTGCAGGCCTGCTTGCCGACAATTCTCGCTCCTTCGAACCAGTGACTGAACGCCGAATCAGTCAGGAACTGATTCAGGATATCGGGTAATTTCACCGGGCTTGCCACAGAAGCGGAACAACTGATTTCCCAAAGTCCCGGTGGCCACGGGCCGAAATTAAGGAATCCTGAATGCAGCGACGACTGCGAGCACCGCAGGCGCGGATTCTTGAACGGCACGTCAGCACGATCCAGGATAAAGCTCATGAACTTGATCCGGCCACGACTTTCTCCACGGTCTTCATTGAAGCCGAGTTGATCGATCAAAGGCGAAAACGAGCCATCTGACACAATCGCTCGTTTGGAACGAATTGTCTCTTCGCCCCCCGATCCGGTCTTGACCCTCAGTTCCACACTGTCGTCAGTGTCCTCAATCGCAAGACATCTCGTGCCGGAGCGAATCTCACATCCGGCATCGGCGGCTTCGTGCAGCAACCCGCGCAGTAGTTCTTCCTTGTCAACGACGAATCCTTCGAAGTCTCTCCCACCGGCATGGCGGTCGAAACTGGCGCCAGTCGGCGCAACCCACGACTCATTGAAAACGGGTGCAAGCTCACCGGAATATGCAATATCAGCGTCGTCCGGCAAGGTATTCATATGAATGATGTGTTCACCGGGAGGCCCAATTTCGACTGTGCACGTCGCACGGTGCAATTTGATGTCCGTGACGGGTTTGCCGGAAGAAAACCCACCCGAACCAAGTCGCAGCAAACGGCTACAGAAGCGCGTGATCGTGCCGGCTTCTCTGGCCTTCTCGACAATCAGCACCTTCAGACCGTCCCGAGCGGCTTTGCGGGCAGCCATGCAGCCCCCAGGGCCCGCACCGACAACGGTCAAATCGTATTTCACTGAGCTACTCCACTGCTTGGTTGATGGCAAATGATTATACCGTTGTCATGATATGATAACAAGTTACACCAGCCCCGCCAACGCGTCAGAATTAGCTATCCTTGGTTGGAATCCGCGCATTGGTCGGGTTATCAGTCGACTATTTTCAGATGACGCGTCAGATGCAGGCGAGAACCCCCGGACCAACCGTAAACCCTGGGACTGACCAGATATGATCGCGCCGGAACGAATAGCGGTATGACCGGATGATCCTTCAAAGCAAGATCCTCCGCCTGTCCCAGACGGGCAGCCCGCTCTTCGGGCGAGACTGTTCGATCTGCATCGCCAAGCAACGCGTCGAATTTAGGCTGCGCATAGCCCGAGTAGTTACGAGAACTGTCGGACGCAAGCAATAGCAGAAATGCCACTGCATCATTAAACGGTGCATAGTAAGTCGACCACGCTACATTGAAGTCACCCGTGGTGAGTCGATTTAACAAGCCCTGCGAACCAGTATTGACTAGTGCGGTCTCCACGCCTATCTCCCGCCACATTGCCTGTAAAGCGATGACGACACGACGCGCCTGCTCAAGCGGTTTATAGATCAATGTAATTCGAACCGGCTGATCCTTATCAAATCCCGCATCGCTGAGCAATTGTTTTGCCAATGCAATTTTCTCCTGCCGGGGCTTACCCTCCTCATTGCGAGATATTTCCGAACCACTTGCTAGTGCATGCGGTACAAGCCGGAGCGAAGGCGTACTGCCGTCTTTAAGAATCCGACTGACAATGAGTTCCCGATCAATTGCCAGATCAAGGGCAACTCGAACCCTGACATCGTCAAGCGGAGCTTTTACCGTATTCAAAACCAGGTATCGGATACCAACAGCATTGGATACCCAGAGCTCGTCCGGCATAGTCCGCTGAAACCATTCCAGTCGATTCGGGGGCAGATTCAGGACGATGTCCAGTTCACCCGCCCGATAGCGCTTGATTGCAGTATTGATATCAGGCACGGGATAGTAATACACCTCATCGATTGCGACTTCACTGGCGTTGCGGTAGAACGGGTTTCTAACCAGGCGGTAGTAGGTATTCGGCACCCACTCTTCCAGCACATAAGCGCCATTAGTCACCATTTTCCCCGGTGTACTCCAACCTGCGCCATGTTTTTCGATCACATGACTTGGCATCGGTGCCGTCGAATAGGCGGCCAGAATCTCGAGGAAATAGGGTGCAGGATTGGTCAGTGAAATTTTCACTGTCAGCGCATTTTCGGCGTGCACGCCAAGCGCCGATGGAGGCAATTCTCCCCGTACGATGGCCACTGCGTTTCGAATCGGGAAAATCAGGCTTGCGCCCCGCAGCGCGTTTGCCGGGTCGACCACCCGCTGAAACGAATAAACGAAATCTTCCGCTGCCAGCCCCCTGCCATCTGACCAATGCATACCCTTGCGCAGGTAGAACGTGTAAGTCAGTCCATCGTTACTAATATCCCAGGATTCGGCCGCACCAGGCACCAGTTTGCCGGCAACATCATAGGAAACCAGCCCCTCGAAAAGATCCGCCATCAGTCCGGTAGCCGTGTTGCCGATGGCCACCTGGGGATCCAACGAACGAAGCTCACTGGCTGACCCACGGTGCAGAACGTTTATTTTTGAACCGGCTGCAGTACAAACACCGTTCAAGGCCAGGATGAGCACAAAAAACTTAAAACAAACCCTCATGCGCTATCGAAAATATTTCTCGACCGCTCCGACCAAACCGCGCATGGTGAAATTCTCCGGCACAATATCGAGACGCAACCCGAGCTCATGACCGGTCTTGGCCGTGTAGCTGCCCATGTAAGCCAGGGGAACATGATTTAATACATCGCGTCGCTCACCAAGCTGCTCTAGAAAACTTAAAATTTCAGCCGAACTGGTAAAGACCAGGCAGTCAATCTGGTTATTGAAAAGCATCTCTTTTTCCAGGCTACCGCTGTTTTTAACTGCAATGGTTCTGTATGCATCAAGGCGCGTGACCTTCATCCCGATACGCTTCAAATTCTCGATAAACTGCGGCACGACATAAGGTTCAGGAACACCGACGACCTCCGGACAGGGAACCAGGATCGTACCTCCAGTCACACCGAGTCGCTTGAGCTCATCTACGATGCCGGTCGGGCCAAACGGACCGGGAACAAGATCGGCCGACAACCCGTATTCTTCTAAAATTTGCATATCCGCCTTAAACGAAGCAAATTTTGTGCCTGCAACCGATGAACGTATGAATCCTAATGACTGGAAGCGTTCGCAGAATGCTTTGACGCCGTTCTCACTCGTAAAGGCAACCCAGTTGAATCCATCCAGATTCCTGATTGCATCATCTATTTCCCTGGTGTCATCCATCGGCCAAATTTCAATCGTCGGCAACCAGATCGTTCTCGCGCCTCTTTGCAGAAGTAGTCGGCCGAGATCCGCTGCGTAATTTCTCGGCGTCGTGAACATGACACGCCGGTCACAGAGTGGCATTTCCTGACGTGGCACGAGAATCTGCTCGTATTCGTTGACGGACTCGAGAACCATAGCAATCTCACCTTGTTGGGCTATTAGCCGGCAACGCTATCGCATTACGCGTGGTTACAATCGGTCACCGGAAACGATTCTCCGCATCCGGCACAATGCAGTAGTTGTCAGTCAGTGATGAATCACATTCCATCATGCCACGCTGCGGCCTGACGGATCGACAGTCTCACCCATAAGTTTTCCGGCGATTTCCGGCAGTTCCCTGTACAACTGATCACGATTGTCGTAAAGAATATCGTTGGGCATACCAGAAATATTCCGACTGCTGATCCACTCGTACAACGTATTGATTTGCATGTCATCCAATACTGCGGGCATTTTCCTGATTCGCTTGTTCCACCTTTTATACTGGGGGCTGAAGAAGTTGAATCCATGCTGCCAGTGATTGTTATAAAGCGCGTTACCGTCCTGACCGAGGAGGGCCGCCTGACTCGCGATGGCCGCCATATATCCCAATCCCATCGCACCCTTGATAGCCGTTTCCGCATAGGCAACGTTGTCACCGACAGCGATCACGTTACCGCGTGCGGCATCTGCCACCGGTGGCCGAAGATCCATATTGCATGCCTGTTTCTCCACGATCTTTGCACCTGCAAACATCCCACTGAACGGCGAATCACCCATGAAAGTATTCAATACATTCGGCAGATTAATTCGGCTGGTGACACTGGCCGAGGTACCGACATGGAATCGTCCTGGCGGCCATCGATTGACATTTACAAATCCCGGGTGCCGCGATGGCATTGCCAGACTCAGATGATTCGACTCACCGTAAGGCGAATCGAGCCGATCCAGGATATAAGTCATAAACTTGATTCGTCCGCGCCCAGCCAATCGACCCTTGTTATAGCCAAGCTGCTCCAGCAACGGCGAAAATGATCCGTCAGCGAGTACGGCGCGTCGGGTTATTAATTTTTCTTCGCCGGCCGCATGCCTGATGTAAACCACTACCCCATCGGGCGTATCTTCCATTGCCGTGCATTTTGTACCGACACGAACCTCACAACCGACTTGCTCGGCTTCCAAGATCAGTCCACGCAGCAATTCTTCTTTATCGACAACATAGCCTTCCAGGTTTTCGCTGGTTGCTCGTCTGCGGAAGACCGTTCCAGACGGCGAAACCCAGGTCTTGTTCAGGCACGGGCCCAACTCGCCGCGATACTCAATCGTCACTACCTCGGGCAGGCCGTGCAAGCGAATAATCTGACTTTCATCGCCAAGCTCAAACGAAAGCGTAACCCGTTTCATTTCCAGGTCGGTGGGGACTTTATCCGATTGAAACCCAACGGAACCAATGCGCATCATGCGACTGCAATACCTGGATATACGCCCGGGTTCCGAATTCCTTTCAAGGAGCAACACTTTAAGCCCGTTTTGAGCAGCAGTTCGAGCCGCCATGGCGCCACCCGGACCGGCGCCAACGATGATTAGATCATAAATCATGGCTAAAAATTGGTCTCCGGGCTTGTGCGGCAGTTGTCATTATACTATGATAACAAGTTAACAGCGTCAATGGACGAGTCGCCCATAAAACGAGACCTTAACACCCGCATGGCCTCCGTCCTCGGTAATATCCAATTCGGGCCGCTCACAAGATGACGATGAACCAGAGGTTTTCATATTGACCACATCTGGAGAGAATTTGAATGACACGTCCGTCTGCACAAAACCAATTGACTGAGTTCGGTCGATTACGGTCATCCGGTCTGACTGCCCAACTTCCCCGCCCCGATATGGAACGACACATTGCAAGTTTCCTCAGCAAAGGTAATGTCTGTGTTCTTGCCACCTGCCGCGACGGCGTGCCACGCGCCACTCCGATTGAGTATTACTCAGACGGCCTAACCGTTTTCGTGGCGGCATCACGCGGCACCAAGATTCCCAACATCGAAGACAATCCAAGTATCAGTGTCGCAATTTACAATACGCCATTTACGGACTGGATGGACTGGTATGACGTCACGGGCGTTCAGATAACCAGTGAACCCGAACTACTGCGATACGATAATCGGCCAGATGACTACATCGCTGCGCTCAAAGTTTACGACTGGCGAAAATACCGAAGAGCCCTGGGTAAAGCCGACAAGGAACCCCGAAAAACAACCATAATCCGGATCAAGCCGACAAAGATTGAGTTACGGGACCTGGCATTGATGCGCAAAGGCTTTTCACCGCTGCAAATCTGGAAGCAAGAACAAACGCAATTGAAAGATACTCAATAATGAGTGCCGAGAAAACACTGATTGCTCGCGAAGATCTTCCACTGTTCGGCAAACGCATATTGTTCTGCGCGCCCCGGAATTATGCTCAGAAACTCGCTCGCCTACTCGTAAGACACGGCGCTCTGCCGGTTTGGATGCCGACTATTGTCATCGAACCGATGAAAGATTATTCGGAATTTGATAAATCGATTCGCAACCTATCGGGCTACGACTGGATTTCGTTCACCAGCCGAAATGGCATCGAAGCATTTTTCAACCGGCTTGATGTACTTGGGCTTAATTCAAGCATCTTGTCCGATATCCAGGTCAGCGCACTTGGGAATGACGGCAAAGCACTGCAAGAACAGGGAGTCAAAGTCGACCTGTTACCACCTGCCGCGAGCACGAGGGGCGTCATCGAAGAACTCCAGCGACGCGGTGAAACCAACCGTTCAATTCTGCTGCCTGTTCCGGAGGTTTACGGCATGGAAGAACCCTCGGTAATTCCGGACTACGTGGAGGGCCTGAAGGGTATCGGTATGAAGCCCCATCGTGTGCCGGCTTACGCAACACACCGGGTTACGGATGGACTCGAACATGAATTACAAATGATCCTCGCAGGATCGGTCGATCTGATTGCATTTAGCAGCGTCGGAGAAATTGACGGCCTGCTACACCTTCTGGGGGATCGCTCGGATGTGCTGGCCGACAGAACCGTTGCCTGCTATGGCCCGGTTACTGCAAACGGTGCAAAGCAGAGGAACCTGAGAGTTGATTTTGTTGCAGAAAACTATTCGGTGTTCGAAGGCTACATCGACGCCATGGAGAAATACTATCGCTGACCGGGATTACTGATTAGTACGCTCCCGGCTCAGGCCTTTGCTCAGCCACCGCCGGATATCCTATGAACAACGTCGTAAGCACTGAAATGACAAACCAGCATCTTGGAATGATGGCAGAAGAGGAAAGAGCAATGATCGACATATCAATTTCTACTCGCACGCTCCTCCGCCACTGACGCGGGCAACCCATCTTCGAAAGTTGGGTATTTCAGTTCAACCCCCAACTGGTCAGTCAGGGTCGCACAACGTATTCGCTTACTTGACGTTTTTCGACGCCATTCGTCTTCGCTGTATTTTTCCCTGGCTTCGGCCTCGCCGATCACTTCAGGCCTCGGGAGTTCATTCAGGTCAGCCGCAAGGTTCGCAAATTCGGCTGCCCGATGAGGCTGTTGATCAACCATGTTATAGACGTGACCATTCTCACCCTTTTCCCACGCAGCAATGAAACCGGACACGAGGTCATCCACATGAATTCGAGCAACCCAACTATACTGACCCTCGATCAGTTTATAGTGGCCGCTTTTAAGCATGCCCTTCAATGTCCGTTCCGGACCATAAATCCCACTGATGCGACAGATACGAATCGGCAATCCGTATTCTCTGGCGGCATTTTCTACCAATCGTTCTGCATCGATTCGCCCACGATCTGCAACGCCATCATCGACTATAGGTGAATTCTCATCAACCCAGTCGCCGTGTCGATCTCCATATACTGAAGTCGCGCTGGCATAAATAAATGCTTCCGGATTGGACTGCCGAAACGCATCCACAACGCCGGCCAAAGGATCGGCCCCGCTTTTTTGCGGCGGGATAAAATAAACGATCAGAGCAGGATCCAATGCAACTAGCTGCCGAAGTGTCTGCTCATCGTCAAGTGCTCCGGTAACCGGTTCGATACCGACCTTTCGCATCGCGCTAACACGTGCTTCACTTCGAGCCGTGCCCGTGACGCTGTAACCCGCCTCTTGCAGGCGCACAGCCATTCGAATGCCGGTGTAACCACAACCGATAATGAGCACTTTCTGCATAGCCAGTCCCTAGAGTTTCTGTTTATCCATAATTCTTCTGAAATCATCCGGCCTGAGTTTCTATTCGATCCTGGCGAAAAAATACTTTCTGGCTCAATAACACCCCGCAGGCACCCGCCACAAAATTGGCCGCACACGCTGCAGCAAAGATTCCGGTGAGCCCGAAATACCTGGCGAATAGGAACGCAAGTGGCGCATAAACCAGAATCGTTCGCGTCATTGAAATCATCATGCCCAACATCGGTTTACTGACCGCATTGAAGGCGCTCGTTGCCGTCAACGCGACACCCAGCGCAAGGTAGCTGATTGGTACGATACGCAAGTGTAGCGAAGCAGTATCAATCGCCATCTGACTATCAGTAAATGCACTCGCGATAACACCGCCGCCCAGCGCGAGAATCAATGCAACACACAATCCGTACCCAAGCGAAAACAACCATGACCAGCGGATGCCGTTATTCACGCGGCCTGGCTTACGCGCACCGAAATTCTGCCCGACGAACGGCGTAACGGCGACGCTGAGAGCCATCAGCACGAGAGTGATCAAGCTCTCGATACGGGAGGCAACGCCGTAACCCGCAACAGCCTCCTGACCGAACTGTGCAATCTGGCTCGTAATAAAGGCCATCGTGAGCGGGCCGATGGCCGTACTGGCGGCCGACGGCAGTCCAACATGCAATATCCTGCGCCATGAGTCCCACAACAGATGGAAAGACAAGGATCCAAATGAAATCAGATGCTCACGGAAATACACCACGGAAATAGATGCAACCGTCATGACAAAATTCGAAAAAACCGTTGCCACCGCAGCACCTTCGATGCCGAGTTTCGGTGCCCCCAGCCATCCGAATATCAACACCGGCGCTAGCACAAGATGCAGCACAGCACACGCTGATACGATCGTCGACGGAGTCCTGGCATCCCCTGCCGCCCGCAAAACCGGATTGACGATCAGCGGCACAACGAGAAATACACCACCATAATAGTAAATTCGCATGTAGCGGCGAATGAACTCAATCGTCTCGTTCTCGGCACCCAGCAATCGAAACAACGGGTCGATCGTCAGCAAACCCACAACCAGAAATACCAGCCCGACAGCAACCCCTAACAGGAGCGCATGAGCCGTAACTCGGCCGACGTCCTCGATATTTTCCTCACCGAACAATCGGGCACATACGGCTGAGGTTCCATGGGCCAAACCGACTGTTATGGAACCGATAACGAGCACGACGGGAAACGTGAAGCTGACGGCAGCCAACTCCACTGTACCAAGCTTACCAATAAAATAAGTATCAGAAATGTTGTAGGAAACAATCGCAATCATCCCAAGCAGGGTGGGATACATTAATGACCGGATGACCTGACCTTCCGGTCCTTGCGTCAGTTTTGGGCGTTTCCTTTTTTTTTCATTCATAGATCTAGAAAAATTTAGAATCCGTATTGATTAGTTGACGCCGCTTGAAAAATGCGCGTTTTTATTCTCATCGATAATGATCGCGGAATATTTCGGGATCGACTCGATTAAACGCATACCGGCATCGAGGCCCATCACAAAAACACTAGTCGACAGACCGTCCGTCAGCGTCGCATCCGGTCCGATGATCGTCACACTTCGCAATGCTCCGGCCGAACTACCGGTCGATGGATTAATAATGTGATGGTAGCGCACACCTTCCTCCATGAAAAACTGCTCATAGTCACCCGATGTCGAGATTGCGACGTCTTCTATTTCAAGCCTGGTCACAATACTCATCTCATCATCCGGATCCCGGATACCGACCACCCACGGCAAACCGATACGATCGCCCAGCACTCGAGTATCCCCACCTGCGTTGGCCAACGCATGCCGCACCCCCGCATCTCGCAAAAGCCCGATAACACCTTCAATCGCATAGCCTTTTGCTATTCCGCCGAGATTGATACGGACACCGGAATGTGAGAAATGGGCCGCAGATTTATCGGAATCCAGTTGCACATGACGATAATCGACAGCTACCAACCCGACCGCGACTTGCTCAGGTGACGGTCGTGCTCGCTTATTGAAATCATAAAACTGACCGATGCTGTCGTAAGTGATGTCAAATGCACCACCGGTCTGCTCCGACAAAGATAATGAACGCCTGATCAGGTCAAAAAGTTCATGACCTACCAGCACCCAGCTCTCAGCAGCTTCGGCGTTGACCCG
>PBZD01000120.1 GCA_002729875.1 Chromatiales bacterium
CATACGCATATTCCTCGCGCGGAGCAAAGTTCGGAGTAAACAGGATGCGCTGAGGATCAAGATCAGGGAACTGCGCCAGAACATGAGCAATCTCACCCGGCGACACGCATTCAAAATTAATGCCAGTAGCTTCAACCGTACGTAAAACCTTTGGGTGACTGTTGGCTTTGATCGCATAAAATATCTGATCAATGTTTTTTAGTGACTGTAGTCGCTCACACGCACCACGAATGGATTCGGTATCGTAGACATATGACGAAGCGGCTTCGGCACCGATTTCGAGCAATTGTTGTCGTTTCTGCACCCACCAGGGTTCGCTGTCGGCAGCAACCGGAAGCGAATCAATTTGCAGTTCCGCCCAGGTCGGACCGAACACATCATCAGTTCTGGTCGGGCCAAGATCGTGATGCAGCTGTTTGATCAGGCGATGTGCCTGACCTTCCTCAACCACAAAGCTCAGATTCAGGTCATTGGCGGCCTGGCTGACGAGGTGAATCCGATGCTCGGCAAATACTGCAAACGCCGGGCCGATTTCATGCAGCATGGCACGAATTTTTTGCCCCACAAGACTGACGACCTCGGCCTTGGTGATAATTTCAACCCGGCACAACCTCTCAAGCAATTGGCACAGGCGCGCAAGCGTGCCACTATCGATGGGTTCCTGCCCCATATCAAGTGTTACCGTCACGTTGCTCTCGGCTGTGGAGACAAGATCAATCGACAGGCCCATATCACTGAAACAGCGAAATGCCTCGGCCAGGAATCCGACCTCGTGCCACATGCCGACCGTTTCCATCGATACAACCGTAATGTCAGAACGACTGGAAATTGCCTTGACCGCCGGCGCATCACTGCCCGGATCAGCGCTGATCAGCGTACCGTCCAGCGCCGGTTGCAATGTACAGCGAACCCGCAGCGGTATGGCATGCATCCTGACCGGGCGAATACAGCGCGGATGCAGCACCGACCCACCGGTCGATGCAATCTCCTGAGCTTCCTGGTAGCTGAGCGTCTTCAGTAACCGGGCTCCGCTGACGAGGTGGGGATTAGCGCTGAACATGCCGGGTACATCGGTCCAGATTTCAAGGCCAACAGCATTGAGTTTAGCGGCAAAATATGCGGCAGACGTGTCCGAACCACCGCGACCGAGCAATACACTGTCACCATCCGGATTTCGGGCGATGAATCCCTGCGTCAGGATTACACCGTCGCTGCTTGCCAATCGGTTTTGCAGGGACTCATCAGTATCGAATGCACAACTTGCCGACAGGTACCTAGATTGCTCGTTCTCATGCGGCACATCGATAGTTTGCAAAATGTCACGTGCATCGGTCCAGGTAACCGACAACCCCTGCGACTGCAGGTAGGCAGCACCCAGTGTAGACGCCATCAATTCACCAAGAGCCATAACTTTAACGTGCACACGCGGGCTTATTTCCCTGATCAGGCGAATGCCGGCCAGCAATTGCTCGAGTTCACCGATAAACCCCGTCAACAGTGCCTGGCCATCGATGCCGAGATCTGCTGCCAGTTGCATATGTAAGGCGATGATCTCTTCGCACTGGTGCCGGCAATCTCCCTCAACCGCAGCAGTCAGCACTGCTTGCAGACGGTTCGACACACCGGCAAGCGCCGAGTGAACGACAACCGGACGGTAACCGGAGGTCTGTCGCTCGCGAACCAAATCGCGAATCGTCTCCCATCGCTGAACCGATGACACGCTCGTACCACCGAATTTCATGACCAGCCAGCGATGATCATTGGCTGCGGTTGCTGGTCGGGACGATAATGTGGCTTGCTTAACAGTGTTCATGTCATTGTCTGAGTTTGTCGTGGTCGGATTCCGGCTTGATGAAATAAAAAAGCCCGCTTCGGTTGGACCGTTGCGGGCTTGCTGGTTATTCTCTTGCGCTGATTGCTATTGATTACACAACCGGGTGATTTACACCCACGCAACGATACCCGCACAGCCCACTGCCCTGCGTTTCATTGCCATTCGTTTGTAATGCCCGACGCTAATCATGCGCGTGAGTAGACCTAAAGCTGGCCGCCAAGTCAAGGTACCGCGGGTCAGAACTTCGTAGTTACCGCTCCCTCAGAGGCGGAACTGACCAGTGCAGCGTATTTTCGCAGGGTACCGGAAGTTTCATCACTACTCGGCGGTTGCCATGCCGCCCGGCGTCGCTCAAGCTCTGCGGTCGGCACATCAACGCTGAGCGTTCGTTGCTCGGCATCTATGGTCAGTGAGTCGCCATCCTGAATAAGCGCAATCGGGCCGCCTACAGCGGCTTCCGGGGTTACATGGCCTACCACGAAACCATGGCTGCCGCCGGAGAACCGTCCGTCGGTAATCAATGCTACCTGGTCACCAAGCCCCTTGCCCATAATCGCACTCGTCGGGCTCAGCATCTCACGCATGCCGGGGCCACCCCGGGGGCCTTCATAGCGCAGCACCAGCACATCACCGGCAACCACCGTGCCATCAAGAATCGCCTGCAGAGACTCCTCTTCCGAAGCAAATACGCGCGCCGAACCAGTAAAGCAAAGACCCTCCTTGCCGGTGATCTTGGCTATCGCACCTTCAGGAGCAATATTTCCATATAATACAACAAGATGACTATCTTTCTTAATGGGATCACTGAAATCACGAATAATGTGCTGACCCTCCGGATAGTCCTCTACAGAGGCCAGATTCTCAGCCAGTGTCTTGCCCGTCACGGTCATGCAGTCGCCGTGCAGCAGGCCCCTGGCCAGCAGTCTTTTCATCAGCGGTTGAATACCGCCGATTGCGATCAACTCTGACATTGCAAATTTACCGCTCGGGCGCACGTCCGCCAGCACGGGTACATTCCGGCCGATACGGGTGAAATCATCGAGATCAAGCTCGACACCCGCTTCATAAGCCATCGCCAACAGGTGCAAAACAGCATTGGTAGAGCCACTCAGGGCGATGACGACGGTAATTGCATTTTCAAAGGCCTGTCGCGTCATGATGTCGGACGGCTTGATATCTCGTTTCAGCAATTCGATCACTGCCGCCCCGGCGCGTCGGCAATCATCCATTTTTTGCGCCGAGATGGCATCCTGGGCAGAACTGTTGGGCAGACTCAGGCCCAAAGCCTCGATTGCCGAAGCCATGGTATTGGCCGTGTACATTCCACCACATGAACCCGGACCGGGGATAGCCGTACGCTCGACTTCCAGCAACTCATCACCGGAAACGGTACCGCCGGCAACTCCGCCCACAGCCTCAAACACCGAGACAATATCACGACGCTTGGCGCCCGGCTGAATGGTGCCGCCATAAACAAAAACCGAGGGTCGGTCGAGTCGCGCCATTGCCATCACACAAGCCGGCATATTCTTGTCACAGCCACCGATTGAGACAAAGCCGTCAAAACCTTCGCCAGCAACCACCGTCTCGATGGAATCGGCAATCACCTCGCGTGACACGAGCGAATAGCGCATTCCCGGGGTCCCCATGGAGATCCCGTCGGAGACGGTAATCGTGTTGAACTGCACTGCTTTGCCGCCTGCCTCGTTGACTCCAAGCGCAGCTTCTTCGGCAAGCTTGTCAATATGCATATTGCAAGGCGTGACCATGCTCCACGTTGATGCAATCCCGACCTGGCTGCGATGAAAATCCTCATCAGAAAATCCGACTGCGCGCAGCATTGCACGACTCGGCGCCTGCTTGTTGCCATCGACTACAATGCTGGAGTATCGACGCTGATTTTTCTTGTCTGGTCCGTTACTGGACATAGTTTCCTCATATGCTAAAAACTGTTCGGACCCGATTCCAAATTTATTTCAATCATCCGGGATATAAACAAAAAACCTGAAAAAGGCACGAATTGCATTTTCTGATTTGCGCGCACTATTGCGAACTAACCGCGCCACGTCAACTGGTTTCACTACCGTTAGCCTTGCAACATACTGTTCCTGGCAATACGGGTAAGACTGACAAGCGTCATTGATCACCCTGACCTGACCCGAACTGCATCGCACAGCAGCGGCGATGGCAAACCCGAATGAATCACAACAAGGCCCGGGCATCGGCTTGCGCTGCAAACAATAAGCAATCTTTTGCTGCCTGATCATCGAAAAATGATCCACTGTCATGGCAAATATTTATACAATATCTGCTTAATCCCCATATCATTTTGTTATTAAAGGTTATTATCTACTCGATAAGACCTTACCAGGATTCATTATCCCGGTCGGATCCAGCGCCGCCTTGATCTGCTTCATCAACGCCAACTCAACTCCTCCGCGCAGTCGCACCAGTTCGTCAGACTTGAGTGCCCCAACACCGTGCTCGGCACTGAAGCTACCGCCCAATTCAGCCACCAGCGTATGTATGGCGGTGCTGATCTCGGTCCACAAGCCGGTAAACTGGTCGGGACGCATGTTATCCGGCTGGTTCAGGTTGAAATGCAGGTTGCCGTCACCCAGGTGCCCGAAGGCAACGACTTTGATGCCTGGTACCCGCTCGGTTGCATATTGATGCGCACTCTGGAGAAATTCGCCGAGCCGTGAAACCGGTACCGAGATATCGTGCTTGATGCCGGCTCCGGCAATCTTTTGCGCTGCGGAGATGTTGTGCCGTATGTGCCACAATTCATCACGCTGCGAGATATTCTGCGCAAGCATGACATCCGTAACAAGGCCTTCATCCAGCGCTCTGGCCAGAAATGCCTCAAGCGCGGTATCGGCCGCAGCACCCGATCCGGCACTACCAAGTTCCAGCAGCAGAACCCAGTCACTCGGCTCATTCAGCGGATTTCTGCTGGCGGGAATGTGCTCGAGCACCAGGTCGACAGCCAGACGATTGATTAACTCAAGCGCAATCAACTGATCGCCCAACAACCGGCGCGCTTCACTGTTCAACCTGATGGCCGCTTCAGGATCTGTAACCGCTGCCCAGGCCGTTGCTACGCTGCGCGGCCGTGGAAACAGCTTGCAGGTTGCTGCGGTAATGAAGCCGAGCGTACCCTCTGCGCCAATAAACAGCTGTTTGAGATCATAACCGGCATTATCCTTGCGCAAACCCCGCAATCCATTAAAGATGCGACCGTCTGCCAGCACAACTTCCAGCCCCATGACCAGATCACGGGTATTGCCGTAGCGCAGGACATTCGTACCGCCGGCATTGGTTGCTATGTTGCCGCCAATTTGGCAACTACCCTCAGCAGCGAGGCTCAGCGGGAAGAAACGATCCGCATCGGCCGCAGCGTTCTGCAGGTCGGCAAGAATACACCCGGCCTCCACGGTAATGGTGTAGTTAACCGGGTCTATCTCCCGTATGCTGCTCATGCGCCGCGCAGACAACAGAATTTCCGGCCGGTGGGGCGTCGAAGCCGGAATTGCACCTCCGACCAGCCCGGTGTTGCCACCCTGGGGCACTACGCCAATTCCTGCGGACTGGCAAAGAGCCAGAATAGCCGCTACTTCGGCCGTTTCAGCCGGTGCGAGCAGCAAGGGCGTGCAACCGGCATAGAGCCCCCGCCACTCGGTCAGAGCCGGCTCCAGCGCAGCTACATCGGTTACAATGCCCGCCGGGCCGACAATCGAGGCAAAGCGCTGTATTAATGCCGGGTCAATATCTGCCTTCATACCTTAAATACCTGTTATCCTTTATTAATTAAAGCGGTTTATTTGCGGGTTCTCAGCCCTCTCACTCGAATACAACGATTTGGATGAGTACACAAAACCATATCCCCGGCATGATTCCTGAATCACTCGAGAATAACTCCAATCTGGCATTTGTCGATCACGCTCAACATCTCGATCTTCGTCAGCGCAGCAACCTGATCGAACTTGATCGCCACCTTCACGAACTGTGGTCACTCGGAAAAAACTGCATCCTCGGCTGGAGCCCGACCGCAGATGGTATTGATTTGCTTGTCGTACATCATTACGCGATTGCCAACTATACGATTGCAACTGCCCATCAACCAGCAAATCGGCCTCCAATTTCCGACGACACGCATTTATTCGTAGTGCGGATGCTAACCGGATCGCGCCAACTCAGCACTCGCCACCTCAGCAATGCAGCCAAACTATTCGACTGCGAACCATGCCATTACAAAATGCGACAGCCTTTGGAAGAGCATTCGGTCGAAGCACAAATTGTCGATCGCCTGGTACAACGCTATAGCGTCAGCTACGTACCAAATCGAGCCGTTGCACTATTCGATATTGTCGGCTTTAGCCTGCTGAGTCCTTTTGAACAAATGACCCAGATAAACAGTTTATCGTATTCCATGAATTCGGCGCACAGCAAAATGCTGACCAAGCAGATGAATATTAATTTCGCACGCTCCAGCACCGGTGACGGATTTTATATTTGGAACCGGGATCTTGGTGCCAAAGCCAATTCTCAGCTATATCACTTCATGCATCTGACTCTTGCCGATAATGCCATTGCCAGCAGCAAAGCACGAGGCCGAACGGTTCCCAAACTAAGGGCCGGTTTTCATGTAGGCAGTTGTTATGAGTTTTACCAGGCCGAAGGTCTGAATCCTGCGGTACACAGTTATATAGTCGGCGATGTAACGATTGAGCTGGCAAGGATGATCGAACGAGCCCTGCCAGGACAAATACTGGTTGGAGAATTCCAGGTTGGGTCAATGAACGATGAAATCGGTCAATCATTGTCGGGTGAAATCGATGCAATCCGGTTTATAGAAATTGCCCAGCGTGATCTGTCTCAACTCAATGGTCTGGAACTGGCTGGTGATGCCATCGAGTCGATCAAGTGCTACCTGACCGGACCACCGCAAGCGGACGGAACGTTCACAATTCGCAAGCTTGTTCTCAACGACAAACATGGCCTGACGCGCAGAGTATTCAACGCAAAAATAAATATTTATCGAATCGGCAGCACACCGATACTGCTTGGCATAGAGGATCGTTGTCTGCACGGTGACAATTCCATAGTTACGCCTGTTGAACAAATCACCACGAATTAACCAAACCCGCTCATATATTTCAGGGCGGGTGTTCTTCCTGGAACATATCCCAAACCGACAGAAAGAGTGCCGCAATAATCGGCCCAATGACAAATCCTGAAATTCCAAATATCGATAAACCGCCGAGTGTGGACAGCAGGATAATATAGTCCGGCATTTTCGTATCACGCCCGACCAGCAACGGTCGCAACAGATTATCGATCAGGCCGATCACCACTACACCAAAAATGGTGAGTATCAGCGCCTTGATCCAGGCACCATTTATCAGCAGGAAGATGACCACAGGTATCCATATGATGCTCGCACCTACGATTGGGAGAATAGAAAGGATTACCATGACAACGCCCCAGAACACGGCGCCAGTAATACCTAAGATTCCGAACATGGCTCCACCGAGGAAACCCTGGACGAGCCCGATAAGCAAAGTACCCTTGATTGTTGCCCGTGAAACCTCTGCAAATTTCGCAAACAAGGTTCGCTCCCGCTCATCACCTAACGGTAAAGCCCGAATGATCGCCTCAAGCATCTGATCGCCGTCACGCAAAACGAAAAACAGCAAATACAGCATCAGAAAGAACATGATGAAAAACGATGCGACATTCTGCCCGGCGGTCAATGCAAGCTGGCC
>PBZD01000121.1 GCA_002729875.1 Chromatiales bacterium
AGATAAACGGTTGCCATCGCGCCGCGGCCAAGTGTTTTCTCGATAATATAAGGACCGAGTTTTCTTTCGCTTGAGCCGGTTGCCAATACCTTGTTTTTTGCTGATTGGTCGGTAGCTACCCTGGATTGAGTTACCCTTTTCAGGTTGCGCTTGCGGGCACCCGATAATTTTTTAAGTTTCTCCTGAACGTCAAGGTATTTGTTATCGATTGAATAGATATGAAGCAGGACACGTTCGGCTTTGGCGTATTCACGTTGTTTGCCGTGTGTCATGGCAATGTCATACAGGCGCTGTTTCGTTTCCGCGGTCGGTTCCTGCTGACGCAGAACAGAGAACGCCAGATCCAGTTTGTCTTGATCGTGAAGTTTCGATGCTGGTGCGGCCTTTGCTGCCCCGGTGAGTCTGGTCAGGGTGTTGGTTCCGCCCAGAGATATCAATGCCTGAATCAAGGTTATCGCCAGAACTGAAAACAGGGTTACGGTTACCAGTTGTAGCCAGATGCCGTGTGTCATCAGGATATAGGCTTCAATGGCCAGCAGGATCGTGGCCAGCACCAGTGTGGCGATGATGGCGTGGTTTGCGTTCAGGGTCGGCGCTGAAAAAAGTATCACGATACCGATGAACAACAGGATGGCCAGTTCAGCCGAACCCAGCCAGTAGGGACGGGACACAAAATCCATCTGCAGCAGATTGGATAAAGTTGTCGCGACCAGAACGGGCAAGGGTATTAATTCACCTGATGGTGTCCGGAATTTATTTACCCTTGAGCTGCTCAGGTCGCCGACCAGGACGATGTTGTTTTTGAACAGGCTCTTGGTGTCCTGCGTTGAGAGTAGTTCCCGGGCACTAATGGAGCGAAAAACCTGTTGGCTACGGTCATTCATATAGTAGCGAACCAGGTTGGTAAAACCCGGGCCGGTATTTATGTTGTGGGTGGCCATCAGCAGATTGTGTTCACCATCAATCTGCAGATCCGCATTCTTCTCATCGGCTTGTGCAACGGCCAGCGAAAGGGATGGGAATATGCGTTGTCCAGACCTGACGAGCAAGTGATTACGCCGCACGACACCATCCATGTCGGGCCAGTACCCGGCATAACCGGTATTTACTGCGCCGGAACATAAAACTTCGGGCAGCGTCAGGGTTCCGGCGGCCTCGCGAACCCACGGCGGGTTATCGGATGATCCCGTGCCGGTTGCCGACACGGTATGGCGGCGACACTCATCTTTTGCGTTTTCGAGTTCCTGCAGGGTAGGTCGGGCGATAATCGGCAGTACAATATTGCCGGCATCACGAACGGTAGTTGCAATCGCCTGATGTTGCTCATGTTGCTGTTGCAGTCCGGCCAGTTGTTTGCTCAAGGCAGCGTCCTTGATACCATCGCTGCTCTTGCGGGCACGTTTTTCAAGTTCTGCAAGTGCGGTTAATTGTTTGATATCCGGCAATTGGGTGTTGGCGGGTGGCGCTTTGAGCGGCACAATCAAGGCGGCGCCGGCAGTATTCAGTGCATCGATAACCGGGCCGAATTCGCCAGCATCCCAGAACGTACCAGCACCATTTCCGGTCGCGGTATCGACCAGGATAATGCGGTTGCTGGCGACCGCGGGTTGTTGTTGTTGTAGAAAATCGTAGAACGCAGATTCGAGTGCGGACATACGATCACCGGCTAGCGCCATCAGGGTCATCAGGATCAGCAGCAGCGCTCCGGACGCAGCTATGCTGCCACGATGAAGTGAGGCAGAATTCTGTAAAATCATGCTGTGAATGGTAACGATTACGTGAGTTTTAAGGTGAGAACCATGTTTCATTTTTGTGCCCCCCGCAGAAAAAACAACTTGTGCGGTATCGCAGCATTGAGAGGGGAGTCACACTTTGAGTAAATCGCAACAATCGTATGTATGTGGTGACTGTGGCGCCGCGACAATAAAGTGGCAGGGGCAGTGTCCCGGGTGCGGCGAGTGGAATTCATTGCAGCCGGTCAGGTCTGCAGCCGGCCAGACCAAGGGGCGGGCCATGGGTAAGACCCCGGGGAGGGTTGGCTGGGCCGGCAGTGTGAAGGTCGAGCGGCTGGATACGGTTGGTGACGAACAGGTTGCGCGCAGGACCACGGGGATGGTCGAACTTGATCGTGCCCTGGGAGGGGGGCTCGTAGCCGGTTCGGTGACCCTGCTGGGGGGTGATCCGGGTATTGGCAAGTCGACGCTGCTGTTGCAGGCCTGCGTCTCATGTTCAGCGGATACCACGATGTTATATGTCAGTGGTGAGGAATCGCTGCAGCAGATTGCCTTGCGGGCGCGCCGCCTCGGTCTGGATCCGGCTGGCATTACGGTGTATGCCGCAACGGATATCGATGACATTGTCATGCTGGCCGAACAGGAGCGCCCCGCCGGACTGATCATTGATTCGGTGCAGACGATTTATTCAACCGAGATGCCCTCGGCACCCGGTTCCGTCAACCAGTTGCGTGATTGCACGGCTCGACTCGTCCGGCTGGCCAAGACGACCGGCATCCCGGTTGTTCTAGTCGGCCATGTTACCAAGGAAGGCAATATTGCCGGGCCACGGGTACTGGAGCACATGGTCGATACCGTCTTGTATTTTGAAACCGAGGCCGGCAGTCGCTACCGGGTCATACGTACGGTGAAGAACCGTTTCGGAGCTGCAAACGAACTCGGGATTTTCATGATGACGAAAACGGGTATGCGCGAAGTCAGGAATCCGTCGGCAATTTTCCTGGCGCCCGGCGATAAACCGGTGGTTGGTAGCGTGGTGACCGCAATTTATCAGGGTAGCCGCCCCCTGCTCGTCGAGGTGCAGGTATTGACGGACCGTTCCGGCGGCGGTCCACCGCGCCGGGTTGCGGTTGGTCTTGATCAGAATCGACTGGCGTTGCTGCTGGCGGCGTTGCACCGTTACGGTGGTATGCGGGCACACGATGAGGATGTGTTTCTGAATGTTGTCGGTGGGGTAAAAATCAATGAAACATCGGCGGATCTCGCGACGCTGGCAGCCACGGCTTCGAGTCTGAATGATACCCCGGTGCCGAGGAGTGTCGTGGTCTTTGGTGAGGTGGGTCTGGCCGGTGAAATCAGGCCGGTACCGTATGGTGAGGAACGCTTGCGTGAGGCGGCAAAACTGGGCTTCACGCATGCAATAGCCCCGGCGGCCAATGTGCCGAAAAAATCGCCTGACGGGTTAACGGTTGTCGGTGTGACGGCGCTCGATGAAGCGTTAAGTGCGTTGGCGGATTTGTAGTGCACGTTGGTGGCTTGGTCAGGAATTATTAATCTTTATGCCTTTTTCCGGGCAGCAATTCTTTGACAGACATCCTGTCGAAACCTGAAAGCGTACTGGTTTACACCTGACTACGGCAGAAGATCCGAAAAATCTCCTGATAGCTGCCGTTTCACTGTCTCGCAGCGATCTGACACCTGCTGATCCAGAGGAGACATTCGCCTGTGATCATAAAGTGATAAAAAAATTCATATTGGTGTAATGATCCACTATAATTCGCATTAGCATTATGTTAACAATAACAACAATATATAAACAGGATTGCTGTAATATTAGTTTCTACTGCCCCCACCGATGACGCAACACCGAGAAGGGCGATAACAAACAATTAAATTCAAAAACTTGTCCGTGCAGGGCTGTTGCTTCTGTATGCCGGACGTAAGGGGGGATAGCTATGGGGAGTGTTTTGCTTCGGTTGATTGGCGTGCTGGCTGCGTTGAGCATTTGCGCATTTCTGTCTGGTGCCGCAAGTGCGGGCACCTATTCGATTCAGGTACTCGAGACACTGACAACGGGAGCGGAATCAGCAAACTGGGCATACGGTCTTAACGAAAATGGCACGGTTGTCGGTCAGTCATACAACTCCGTCAGCGGAACCAAAGAAGCCGTTATGTGGGGCAGTAATGGCACGGTCCAGAGTCTTGGATTTACGGGACTGGCCCGGGCCGTGAACAACAATGGAATTATCGTTGGGGAAACTGGCGGCGCGCAGAAGGAGACTCCAGACGGTTACGCATTTAGTTGGCAAAGCGGCGTGACGACCAATCTCGGCACCCTTGGCGGTGCATATTCCGGTGCTTATGACATCAATGATAGCGGCGTAATCACAGGTGCTGCGAATATTGATTCATTAGGATTTACCCCTGCCGTTTATCGTACGCATGCATTCAAATACGTGAGCGGAACGATGACGGATCTAGGCACTGTATGGTCGCCTACGGGCTATAGCCGCGGTCACGGAATTAATGACGCTGGTGAGATTGCAGGTCGAGCATCAATAAGTGACTTTGAAGACTCGAACAAGCATCAGGCGACCTGGGATGCGAGCGGAACGATCAGTTTTCATAATACTTTTGCTGGGACCTACAGCACAGCGCAGCAAATCAACAATAATGGTATAGCCGTTGGTCTGGCGTACGACTCTACCTCAGTCTTTCAATTTGATCGGGCTACCGTGTGGGACGGTAGCGTATATCATTTCATGGACGATCTTGGCAGCGGCTTCGGTCGAGCGTGGTCGATCAATGATGCAGGAGTCATTGTCGGTCACAGCTATGAGGCGGGGGGGCTCGTCAATAACGATAAGTTGGCCACAGTGTCTTTCGACGGCCAGAGCGTGATTAAACTGAGCACACTGGTGGACAACCTGACTGGCTGGACAGTGCTATCGAATGCCTACGACGTGAACGAGCTCGGTCAGATTGTCGGCTACGGAACTTACAATGGAGAAGAACGAGCATTCCTGCTGACGCCCACCGCGGTACCTGTGCCGGCCGCCGCCTGGCTGTTCGGTTCGGCCTTAGGCTTGCTCGGCTGGATGCGTAGGAGACGAACGGTCTAGGTAGCACTCAAAGTGGCGTGCATGAAAAGTTTTGCGGTCAAGTATTCACCTCCAAATCCACTCAACCATTTTTCGCCACCCCTTTTTTATTCAGCCTGGCGGAGGTGAGGGTGGGGGTGAGGGTGAGTTGATACGTACCGACTGGACAACGCTGTCGGTCGTTTTCAGGATTTCGATCGGGTAATCATTCAGTACGAGACCGGTGCCTTGCTTCGGGATTGCTTCCAGCGTCTCCAAGATCAGGCCGTTTAATGTTTTTGGACCGTTGGTCGGCAGGCGCCAATTCATCATCCGGTTCAACGCGCGGATGTTGGCGCTGCCCTTTACGACATAACCTGACTTGTCATCGGTGCGCACATCGGCGTGTGTGGATATCGGTTCACTGGTGAATTCACCGATAATTTCTTCAAGGATGTCTTCCAGCGTGACAATGCCCTGGATGTCGCCGTATTCATCAACGATAAATGCAGTACGCTGACGCGCACGCTGGAACTGTACAATCTGCTTGTTCAGTGGCGTGCCTTCAGGTACGAAGTAGGCATCTTGCACGAGGTTCTTCAGCAAAGCTTTATTCAGATGCTCGAGTCCGGCGCTTTGTACGAGTTGTTTCATGTGCAGAATACCGATGACGTCGTCAATGCTGTCTTTAAAAACGGGCAAACGGGTATAGGCACTGTTACGGATCGTACTGAGAATTTCATCCCATTCGTTGTTCAGGTCGATACCGACAATTTCGTTGTGCGGAATCATGATGTCATCGACGGTGATGTCCTGTAGTTCGAGGATGCCGACCAGCATTCGGTGGCGTTTGCGGGGTAGCAATGCGCCGGCTTCGGTAACCAGCGTGCGCAGTTCTTCAACGGTCAGATGATCCTGATCGGCATCATTGATGTTGATGCCGATCAACCTTAGCAGACCATTGGCAAACAGGTTGATAAGCCAGACGAAAGGTGCGAGCAGGCGGGCAAGAGGAAAATAGATGAAAGCTGCGGGTAAGGCGACGCGTTCGGGTTGTAGCGCCGCCAGAGTTTTCGGTGTGACTTCGGCAAATATCAGCAACACGATCGTGAAAATGAAGCCACTTGCAGCGAGCCAGAAAGGGCTGCCGAGGCGTAAGGCGATAATTGTCACGAGCTGAACGGCGAATACATTGACCAGGTTATTGCAGATCAGGATCAGGCTGATCAACCGGTCGGGTTTGCGCAGCAGATTTTCCGCGAGGATCGCCCCGCGGTGCCCCGACTTCGCCTTGTGGCGCAGCCGGTATCGGTTCAGGGTCATCAGGGCCGTTTCCGTGCCCGAGAAAAAAGCTGAACAGATCAACAGAAAAATCAGGAGTCCGTATAAGGCTCCCGGGGGTATGTCATCACCCACGAAGGTGAGTCCTCCTTTGTGACCATTAATATGGGTGATGTTGGCTAACGCAGTGGCAGGCTGTCAAGGGACTAGATCTCCTGTGAGCCAATAATTTTGAGCATGAGTTGCTTCACCAGCCTGATTCTGAGCTGATGTTCGGGCTAAAATGCATTTTTTGCCGGGTTGAACCGGTTGGCGGGTGAGGTTGATTGATGTTTGATAATCTGAGTTCCAGGCTTAAGGCAGTTGCTGAGCGGGTGCGCGGCAAAGGCAGGTTAAGCGACGCCAACATTACCGATGCGGTTCGCGATGTTCGCCGGGCGCTGGTCGAGGCCGATGTGGCGCTGCCGGTCGTCAAGGATTTTATCGGCCGGGTTCGCAAACGTGCGATTGGCTCTGAAGTTACGCGCAGCCTGACGCCCGGACAGGTCTTCATAAAAATCCTGCATGATGAACTGACTGAAACGCTGGGTCATGCAGAAGTTGATGGTGACGGCATCAATCTCCGTCATCAGCCGCCGGTCGTGATCCTGCTGGCTGGCCTGCAGGGAGTTGGCAAAACTACTACAGCGGCTAAACTGGCCCGGCATCTTGCCCAACGGCATGCGAAAAAGCCGATGTTAGCCAGCCTCGATACCCGCAGACCGGCCGCTATTCTGCAACTGGAACAGCTGTCCGAACAGGTCGGGGCAGCCTTTTGTCCGACCGATACGACTGCTGCGCCGGTGTCGATTGCCGAGCAAGCCGTCGTGGCGGCACGCCGCGGATCATGCGATGTGCTAATCCTCGATACAGCGGGGCGTACGCGTCTGGATGAGGAATTGCTCGCTGAACTCGGGCAGATTCACACCGCAATATCACCGGCAGAGACCCTGTTCGTCGTCGACAGCATGGCCGGCCAGGACGCGGTTAATGTCGCCGCCGCGTTCTCTGCGGCGCTGCCTTTAACCGGTGTGATTCTGACCAAGACCGACGGTGATGCGCGCGGCGGTGCCGCATTGTCGGTGCGAACCGTGACCGATAAGCCGATCCGCTTTATTGGTGTCGGCGAGGATACCGAGGCTATTGAGGCCTTTCATCCCGATCGCATGGCATCACGTATCCTGGGTATGGGGGATGTTCTGAGCCTTGTCGAGGAGGTCCAGGACAAGGTTGATCACGAAAAGGCCCAGAAACTTGTTAACAAGGTCCGCAAAGGCAAGGGGTTTGATCTTGCCGATCTGCGCGATCAACTCGCTCAGATGGCCAGCATGGGCGGCATTGAGAGCCTGCTGGGCAAGTTGCCGATACCGGGTGGCGTCGATGCCGAAAAGTTGGCCGAGCAAGTGGATTCACGGGCGATTGCCCGACAGATTGCGATTATCAACTCGATGACACCCGAAGAACGACGCTTTCCAAAAGTGATCAAGGGCTCGAGGAAACGGCGAATTGCAATGGGTTCAGGACAGGCGATACAGGATGTTAACCGGTTGCTGAAGCAGCATCTTCAGATGCAGAAAATGATGGGCAAGCTTGGTAAGGGCGGGAAGATGAAAGATATGCTGCGTGGGATGACAGGGGGCTGACTGTTGCCGGTTGCGGGAGCTTGGTGCTGCTTTAAAGTCACCTATGCGCCCGAAAGCTGCCGATTGCCGGGTCCAGGTCCGGATCCGCTACTGACCCGCAGCCGTCAGGCTCAATCTGCTTGTCAGCGCTGCGCAACTTTGTGTGCTGTCCCCGACCCAGAGCCGATTCGATTTTGAGTAAGTTGATATAAAGCATTGAAATAATATCTTTTACATAATCTTATAATTTGCCTGTTTCTTGGTGCAGGTGTACAAATGAAACTATTGTATTCTCGGTGATGCAATTACGGGCAATCGCAGATAAGCGCGATTGCTGCTGGATTACGGTCATCGAGTAGCCGTGGCGGGCAGGGCAATTTAAAAAAGGGGGATTTGATGAAACACCTATCAGGAATTTTACTGCTGTTTGTTTTTACATCGGCCGATGCAGCGCTGCTCAGCCGGGCAGGCGGAGCAGCTTATTACGATACTGTTCTGGACCTCACCTGGCTGGCGGATACGAACTGGGCCCAGACGTCGAGCTACGATGCAGATGGTTTGATGACGTGGAACCAGGCGCAGACCTGGGTTAGCACGCTGAACACCGGTGCTGGCCACCTGGGGACAACGGACTGGCGGCTGCCGACAGTGACCGACTCGGGTACCCCGGGCTGTAACTACGCCTTTGAGTATACGGACTGTGGTTATAACGTGGACACCAGCACGGGCGAGATGGCGAGCCTGTTCTACGACACGCTGGGCAACCTGGCGTATCTCGACGGCGACGGTATTGGGCCGCAGCCGGGCTGGGGCCTGACCGAGACGGGCCCGTTTACAAATTTTCAGCCCTACCTGTACTGGTCCGGTACGGAGTACGTGACCCATACCGATTTCGCATGGGGCTTTGATTTCTACAACGGTAACCAGTTCAGCGGCGATAAGCTCGACTACTACAATGCGTGGGCGGTGCGCTCCGGTGATATTGCCGCAGTGCCGGTTCCTGCGGCCGCCTGGCTGTTTGGCTCGGCGTTGATGGGGCTTGTGAGCCTGCGTCGGGTACGATCACGAGTAAACCCGGTAGTGTAACAATCCCGGTTCTGCGGGGCAGCTTACCGGGCAGCTGTCTGTATGGTGAGTTTGTGCTGGGCCCAATGAGGGCCTGAGCTTTGTTGCTCACCTGAAACTGTCATTAGGCCCCGTTGTGAGGGTGGCCAGGCCACCATTCGGGGGCGTGGCCATGCGCGCGAGTGGCATGAGATCCATTTTCCCTCTTCGGATGGCTTCACTTTCGCGCAGATTCCAGTAAAATTAGTCGATTAGCCTATCCGGATCGGGGTTGCCCGATACGCCGGCCTATTTTTTAGACAGGAATGAATTGAATCATGGTCAGTATCCGATTGTCCCGCAGCGGTGCAAAGAAACGTCCCTTTTATCACATCGTTGTGACGGATCAGCGCAATCGCCGCGATGGCCGCTATCTTGAGCGGGTTGGTTTTTTTAACCCGGTTGCGCGTGGAGGCGAAGAAAAATTACGCGTTGATATTGATCGCATCGAGCACTGGATTGGTCATGGTGCTCAACCGAGTGATCGTGTATCGACGTTATTAAAGAATTTTCGTAAGACGCAGGGAACTTTGGCGGCCGCAGCGGCTGCCGAGTAGCTCGGTGTCAGGGTCTGCGCTTTCGGTGTGGACGAGAAGTTAGTTGTTGTCGGGCGTATTGCCGGACTGTATGGCGTAAAGGGTTGGGTTAAGGTTACTTCCTATACCGAACCGCGGAAGAATATCCTGGCTTACCGACCCTGGTGCCTGGAGCGTGCCGGCGTCATTGAAGAGGTTGATCCGACTGCGGGTCGCGAGCAAGGCAAAGGTCTGATAGCACAGATTGCCGGGGTTGAAGATCGCGATGCGGCAGCGGCAATGGTTGGTAAGGACATACTCGTTAGTCGCGAGTTGTTCGCGCAAATCGGGAATAACGAATATTACTGGCATGACCTGGTTGGATTGCGGGTCATGACGAATAATGGTGTAACCCTCGGCGTTGTGGATAGTTTGCTGGAAACAGGGGCGAATGACGTCTTGGTGGTAACGGGTGAAAGGCGCCGGCTGATTCCGTTTGTTATCGGTGACGTGATTAAATGCGTCGACCTTGCTGCGGCAATAATCACTGTTGATTGGAACTCCGAGTTCTGAACAACGTGGTGGACTTGGTGAGAAGCAGAGATTAGGGCATGGACTTTCGTGTCGTGACGCTTTTTCCGCAATTCGTTGCAGCGACAACGAGTTTCGGTGTTTGTGGGCGCGCCGTGCAACGTGGCTTGATTGATATTGATACGGTCGATCCGCGGCAGTTTACGAGTGACGTACACCGAACCGTCGATGACCGCCCGTATGGCGGTGGCCCGGGGATGGTGCTTAAAGTAGAGCCGGTTCGTGCGGCCATAAGCCGGGCACGGGAGCAGTCACCCACAGGTAGTCCGGTTGTTTTCCTGACCCCTCAGGGGCGCAGGTTTGACCAGGGCGTGGCGCGTCAGTTTGCAAAACTGGCCGGTATGGTGCTGGTTGCAGGGCGTTATGAAGGCTTCGATGAGCGTTTGCTTGATGCGGAGGCGGACGATGAAATTTCGCTTGGCGATTTTGTGCTAAGCGGCGGAGAGATTGCGGCGGTGGCGGTCATCGATGCCGTCACCCGGTTGTTGCCGGCAGTGCTGGGTGATGAGGCTTCGGCGGAACAGGATTCGTTTATGGAGGGCCTGCTGGATTACCCTCACTACACGCGCCCTGAGACTGTTGACTGTCGACGGGTCCCAACGGTATTACTCGAGGGTAATCATGAGGCGATTCGACGCTGGCGCCTGAAGCAGGCATTGGGCAGAACATACCTGCGACGTCCGGAATTATTGACCGGGCGCGAGTTGAACACAGAGGAACAGCGATTATTACGCGAATTTCTTGAAGAACAGGATTCGGAACCGGACCGGGATGGGCCGGAGCAACATTGTATTAACTGAACAGAAATCTTGAACGCAAGGCGGATAGAACAAATGGGTAACATCATCAAAGAATTTGAAACCGCACAGATGAAGACTGATATTCCGGACTTTGCTCCGGGCGACACCGTCATCGTGCAGGTCCGGGTCAAGGAAGGCAATCGAGAACGACTGCAGGCCTATGAAGGCGTGGTTATTGCAAAACGTAACCGTGGCCTGAATTCATCTTTTACAGTTCGCAAAATTTCACATGGCGAAGGTGTCGAGCGCGTCTTTCAGACTCATAGCCCGAGCATTGCCAGCATCGAGTGCAAACGTCGCGGCGATGTTCGGCGAGCCAAACTTTACTTTCTGCGTGAGCGCAGCGGCAAGTCAGCACGTATCAAAGAGAAGATTGGCTGAAGTATCCCTGCCGGGAGAGCAAATCGGTGCCAGATCCTTCGCTCTCACATATCGCAGGAGCGGCTTACAGTCGCAATAACTGCGACTGTGTAATGCAATCACGATGGGCAAACGCTTCAACAGGTAACTCTTGGCGGTTAACGAGACGGGTTCTGGCCGCAGCGTGTCTTGTCATCATAATTGCCGTAACGATGGGTTGTGCTCGCCTTGTGTCCTCAGCGGGAGCCCGAATGGCCGATGACCTGTCGGCAGCCATTCTTAATCAGGAAGATCCGGAACTGGTGCGCGAAGGGATACCGGCCTTCATGCTGCTGCTTGACAGTATGGTTCTTTCATCGCCGGAAAATTCTCAAATTCTGGGGACTGCTGCGGAGATCTATGCGGTTTACGGTATTGCCTTTGTTGATGATGCGGAGCGCGCCAGGCTGTTAACCGAGCGGGCCCGTGACTATGGTCACAGAGCGCTCTGTGTCCGTCAGGATCGGGCTTGTAACCTGGATGCACTGATTTTTGAAGATTACACAGACATCATCGGACAGCTAGGAGCGCGTGATGCGGATGCGTTATACAGCTATTCGATTAGTTATCTGGCGTATATACGTGCACACAGCGCAGATTTCGGTGCCTTGACCGGCTTGCCGAAAGTCGAGTTTGCACTCGATTATCTGCTGGCGATTGGTGCGGGCGATGCGGCAGGTTCGGTCAACATGTATCTCGGAATTCTTAATACCTTACGTCCGCCCGCGCTTGGGGGTAAACCAGAAGTTGGCCGGGCGTATTTCGAGCAAGCCCTGGTGTTGACGGGGGGGCGTGATCTGAGCGTTAAGGTTGAATATGCTCGTGGTTACGCGCGACTCATGTACGAGCGAGAATTACACGATCGGTTATTGAACGAAGTGCTCGCTGCCGAAGTCAAACAGAAAGGATTTACGCTGGCCAATCGGCTTGCACAGCAGCAGGCAAAGGATTTGCTGGCTTCCGCTGATGAACATTTCTAATAGTCTGCCGGCGCGGCTAACAGTAGAGGTTAATGCATGCGTTTTCATTTGGGTTTGATATCGGCTGTCCTGTTCCTGATGCTGTCATGTATGCCGATTAGTGAGGCGCAGGAGACTACCTTTAAAATTGCCACAATTGCACCCGAAGGTTCGCAATGGATGGTGGACTTAAAGGCCGCCGGTAAAGAGATAGCAACCAGGACCGCTGGTCGCGTCAAGCTAAAGCTGTATGGCGGCGGTATTATGGGCGCCGACAAAAAGGTGTTGCGTAAGATCCGTATCGGTCAGTTGCAGGGCGGTGCATTTGTTACCATTGGGCTGGCAGAACGTTATCGCGATATCGTCCTGTATGGTTTGCCGATGGCGTTCCAGACCCAGGCTGAAGTTGACTATGTGCGTGAGCGCATGGATCCGGTGCTGATCAAGGGGCTGGAAGAGGCCGGTTATGTCAGTTTCGGTTTTGCCGGTGGCGGTTTCGCCAGGTTGATGGGAGCCGAACCGATTACCGATATTTCTGCTCTGCAGGGTCGCAAGGTCTGGGTGCCGGAAGGCGACCCAATCAGTTATAAGGCCATGGAATCCATGCAACTGTCGCCGGTTGTATTACCGATTACCGACGTGTTGACGGGGCTGCAAACGGGACTGCTGGAATTTGTGGCATCGCCTCCGGTCGCTGCTGTCGTGATGCAATGGTATACAAAGGTCAAATATGTAACCACGCAGCCGTTTGCCTATACGGCCGGTTTGCTGGTGATTGACAAACGTGCATTTAGCCGGATTAGCGAGACCGATCAGTTAATAGTGCGAGAAATCCTGACCAGTGTTTATGCACTATTTGAGCAACGCAATCGCCGGGATAACCGGGAAGCTGAAGCCGCACTGCGTTCGAACGGGCTGCAGTTTGTTGGTGTCGATCCACTGTTGGTGCCGTCCTGGCGTGAGACCACAGCCGTATCCAATCGAAAGATGGCAGAGAAGGGTGTTTTTTCGCTGGAACTGCTGGATGAGTTACTCGGACACATTGCCGATTTTCACGCCAGCGCCGGCGCCGATCAGGCTGCGTTAAACTCCACGGAGTGATTACTTCCAGACAGCAATCCGGTCTGCTCGACAAGGCTGAACAGCTTGGCCGCTGCATCGAGACCGTTTCATTAGTGCTGATACTTGCAGCCATGATTATTCTCGCCGCGGCGCAGATTGTCATGCGCAATATGCTCGATCTGGGTTTGTCATGGAGCGACGAGGCATTACGCCTGATGGTTCTCTGGGTCACTATGCTCGGTGCCGTTGCAGCAAGCCGTGATCGCCGGCATATCGTTATTGACGTAGTGTCCCGGATGCTGCCGGCGGGGCCTAAAGCATGGGTTGCACTCATCATTGATAGCCTTGCAGCGACGCTGGCCGGCGTGCTGGCATGGTATGCGGGCGTGTTTGTTGCCGATTCCAGAGAATTTGGCGATCTGTTGCTGAATAATTACCCGGCCTGGCCGTTTCAGCTGATATTACCCATTGCGTTTGCCCTGATCGCTTATCGTTACGGCATCTGGAGCCTGCGACATTTGCGTGACATTGTTCGTGGAGCTGGGCGCTCATGATGTTTGGCATACTCATATTGCTCGCTTTGCTTGGAACTCCTTTATTCATCGTGATAGCGATGAGCGCGATACTGGGTTATGCGCGCAGTGATATTTCTCTGTCGGCTGTGCCGATCGAGGTGTTTGGCATTGCCGAGATGCCGATTCTGCTTGCCATCCCGTTATTCACCTTTGCTGGTTATCTGCTCAGTGAAAGTCGTGCGCCCACTCGTATCATGCGACTGACCGGTGCGCTGCTGGGCTGGATGCCCGGTGGGCTTGCGCTGGTCTCGATTGCAGCCTGTGCGTTTTTTACCGCCTTTACCGGCGCATCGGGAGTGACCATTGTGGCGCTCGGGGCGGTTTTGTATCCGGCCCTGAACCAGGCTGGTTACACGGAGAAGTTCAGTCTCGGCCTCGTCACTTCAGCCGGTAGTCTCGGCTTGTTGTTCGCGCCGTCGTTGCCCTTGATCCTGTACGGTATTGTTGCCGAAGTACCGATTGATGATTTGTTTGTTGCCGGCATTCTGCCGGGCATCGTGATGATGGTTTTCATGGGTGGTTACTCGCTATGGGTTAACCGCAGCAACCGAACCCCTTTGAGTCATTTCTCACTAAACGAATTGTTCAGTGCATTAAAGGCTTCGGCATGGGAAATTCCGTTGCCATTTTTTGTGCTGGGTGGAATTTATAGTGGTTATTTCGCTGTTTCCGAAGCCGCCGCTGTGACAGCTGTTTATGTGCTGATTGTCGAGGTGCTGGTGTTGCGTGATGTTGATTGGCGCCAGTTGCCGGAGATCATCCGCGAGTCGATGGTTCTGGTCGGCGGTATTCTCATTATTCTAGGCGTGTCTTTAGCCTCGACAAATTATATGATAGACGCGCAAGTTCCTGAAATGCTTGTTGAAATAGTCAATCGCTTTGTTGGCGGGCCGGTCAGTTTTTTACTCTTGCTGTTTGTGTTTTTACTAATCCTTGGTGCGATTCTTGATATTTTTTCTGCGCTCGTGCTCGTGGTGCCACTCATTCTGCCTATTGCGCAGGTCTATGAAGTGAATCCGGTGCATCTTGGTATTGTCTTTCTCGCTACCATGCAGCTGGGTTTCCTGACTCCACCGGTCGGTCTGAACCTGTTTATTTCAAGCTATCGTTTCGAACAATCAATTGTGAGAATATATCTGGCCACTTTTCCTTTCCTGATAATGCTGTTATTCGCAGTATTGCTGATTACGTTCTGGCCTGGTTTGTCACTGTTCATGCTTGGAGAATGACCTTATGGAATTAACTGTTCGCTTCACAGTTATTTTGCTCATGATGCAACTTTTCATCTGGCAGGTTTCGGCAGATGAAGCAGATCTTCATTTTGATTTGCCCAACGGTTTTGCAGCCACGGTTCTGGTCAGGGATGTGGCCAATGCTCGGTCTCTCGCTTTAGGTGAGCAGGGTACGCTGTTCATCAGTACCCAGGTAATCGGTAAACTCTATGCGGTAACTGATGCATTCTCGTCAGCACCACGGCTTATTACCATTGCCACCGACCTTGATATGCCGAATGGCATCGCTTTTTTTGACGGTGCCTTGTATGTAGCTGAAGCAAAAAGAATTGTGCGCTATCGCAATATTGAACAACACCTTGAGAATATCGCAGAGTCCGAAGTGGTCGTGGCTGAATTGCCGTTTAAAAACAAGATGCACGCCTGGAAGTACATCGGTTTTGATTCGCGAGACAGGCTCTATGTGAGTATTGGTGCACCTTGTAATATATGTGAGGCGCCTGGTTTGGCGGTCATGTTGCGAATGAATGCTGATGGTTCAAAGCTCGAGACCATTGCTCGTGGTATCCGTAATTCAGTCGGTTTTGATTGGCATCCGACAACCGGAGAGCTTTGGTTTACCGATAATGGCCGCGATATGCTCGGCGACAATGTTCCTCCAGATGAGTTAAACCGCATGCATCAGGAAGGTCTCGATTACGGGTTCCCGTATTGTCATGGAGTTGATATTGCTGATCCAAAGTTAGCGGAACTCGGTCATTGTGCAGATGCAGTCCCGCCAGCGCAGAGTCTGGGTCCGCATGTTGCTCCCCTGGGGATGCGATTCTATACAGGGTCAATGTTTCCGGCAGAGTATCACCAACAGGTTTTTATTGCCGAGCATGGTTCGTGGAATCGCAGCAAGTCCGCCGGTAAAACCGGATACCGTATTTCACTCGTGCGCCTGAACAAGAACCGGCCGGTTAGCTATGAACCGTTCATGGAGGGGTTTATGAATGACGATCAGCAGGTACTTGGCCGCCCCGTCGATCTGTTGATTGCGCCCGATGGTTCGTTGCTGGTCAGTGACGATAAGCGTGGTGTGATATATAGAGTTACCTATCATAAACAGGGTTGAACGGGTAACGGCCCGATCAATTAGCTATTGGGAGTTATTGATCAGATGAGGTTTCTGCATTTTATTTGGCGCTTTCTGAATAACCTTCGGAAAGCTTTTCAGATATTTCTGATGTTGTTAGTCCTGGGCTTGATCATTGCCGGCCTGGCTGAGACAGACATTGCAATTCCGCCGTCTGCGATACTTGTGGTTTCGCCAACTGGTGTTCTCGTCGATCAGCTTGAAGGCGATCCACTGTTGTCTGCTCTTGCCGGGACACAGGGTACCGGCATTCAACAGACATTGTTGACGGATATCACCGATAGTCTGAATGCGGCGGCAGATGACGAGCGCATCAAAGCAGTTATGCTGGAACTGGACGGCCTGACCGGGGGCGGTTTGGCAAAATTGCAGACCTTTGCGGCCGCGCTCGGCAAAGTGCATGATGCCGGCAAGCCCATAATCGCCATTGGTGACGGTTACACACAGGATCAATATTATCTGGCCGCATTTGCCGACGAGATTTACTTGCACGAGCTTGGTGTTGTTTATATTGACGGTTATGGGTACTACCGCACCTATCTCAAGGGCATTATTGATAAATTGAACATAGATCTGAACGTATTTCGGGTCGGCAAGTACAAGTCTTTTGTTGAACCGTTCATCCGTGATGATATGTCTGCCGCAGATCGTGAGGCGAGCCAGCGCTGGCTTGATGCCTTGTGGTCGGCATATAAAAATGATGTCAGCAGTGCTCGGCAACTGGACCCGGGGTATCTGGACGACTACGCAAACCACTTTGTCGACAACCTGCGTGAAGCCGGTGGCAATCCGGCGCAAATGGCGCTTGCTGTTGGCCTTGTTGATAGTGTTGCCGGGCGCGGGGCAGCCCGGGAGCGCCTGATCGAATTGGCTGGTCCGGATGCTGATGATGACAGCACGTACAGCAGAATAGATTTTCTCAGCTATATATCACAGCTGCGTGCAAAACAGGTCGAACGACCCGAGGACCCGAAGGTTGCGGTACTGGTTGCGGCGGGAGAGATCGTCGATGGTGAGGCTCCGCGAGGCACGATCGGGGGTGACTCACTGGCGGCGCTAATTGATCAGGCGGCGGATGATGAGCAGATTAAAGCGCTTGTTCTGCGGGTCGATAGTCCGGGTGGCAGCATGTTCGCCTCAGAGGTTGTTCTCGCGCAACTTGCGCAGCTGAAGTTGCTGGGCAAGCCACTGGTCGTCTCAATGAGTTCGGTTGCAGCATCCGGTGGGTATTACATCGCGATGCTTGCAGACCAGATCTGGGCAAGTGAAACGACGATTACCGGTTCGATTGGCGTCGGGGCGCTTGTGCCGACGTTTCAGCGCAGCCTGGACGGGATTGGTGTCCATATCGACGGGGTAGGTACCACGCAATTGTCCGGTCAATTTCGACCCGACCGCGAACTTGGCGAGCAGGCCCGTGAGTTCCTGCAGTTAAGCGTTGAGGAAGCCTACCGGATCTTCGTCGGCAAGTTCGCAGATGCACGCGGTATCTCTTTCGAGCGTGCCGACAACCTGGCGCAGGGGCGAGTTTGGGTCGGTAGCGATGCGCTGGCTATCGGGCTTGTCGATCAGATTGGCGGCCTGGATGACGCCATTCGGTCGGCGGCAGACCTCGCGGGGCTGGCCGAGCAAACCTACAGCGTGCAAACAATCGCACCAGAATCAAATTTCAGAGAGCAGATTGCGTTGGAATTCTTCGGCAAGATAGTGAGCTTTATCGGTTCGCTTGGTATCAGGTTGGATAACGGCTGGATCGGCTCATTGGCCGAAGGTTTTGTGCTGCATCTGGAACAGGAATTCGGTCAACTCGGCAGGCTGAACGACCCTCGGGGTATCTATTACCACTGTTTCTGTGCATTACCCTGAGCCGCAAAAGCGGCAGGAATTTTCGCTGCGCCCAGACGGATGAGCGGGAGACTACGAGAGTAGCGTAAGCCAGCTGAAAATAAGACTGCTGCAGATCCTGGTGGGGTTAATTAAACCGCATGACTGCATGGGCCTGGTTATTCCGGTTTTTTTGGATATTCAAAGCCAATCAGCGTACGTGATGAACTGGCAATCTCGCTCCAAAGGTTTGTATCAGCTGCGATGATGACCATGCCGCAAGTCGGCATATGGTTTATTACCTGGTAACTTAACTGGTTGGCCAGGTTGCTAATACCGGGGTTGTGACAGCAGATAACAATGTCGCTAAAAGTATCTTCCTGGGTTTCAATGACCTCGAGAATGGTTGCCGGATCGGCCAGATAGAGGGATTTTTCTGTGTGGATGAATTCGATCGGATAGACAATCTCCCGCGCCAGTAACTTTGCAGTTTGTTGGGCACGTTTGGCAGAACTGGTGATTATCAGCGATGGACGCACACCATGAGAGGCCAGCCGAGGCGCCATGAAGGGTACATCTTGCTGACCGCGCTGGTTTAGCGGTCGGCCATGATCAGCCAGGTCGGACTGGCCCCAGCTGGACTTGGCATGTCTGAGTAACGTAAGTCGTTTCATGGTGTTGCCGTGTACTTCGGTTCCCGATCAGAGCATGCCGGTATCCAGTTTTGCGGCTTCAGTCATCATGTTCTGGTTCCAGGGTGGATCGAGGACCAGTTCGACATCAACTTTGCTGACTGTCGGGATCATGCTAACTTTTTCTTTGACATCCTGGATCAGGATGTCGCCCATGCCACAACCCGGAGCCGTTAGCGTCATTTCTATGTAGACGTATCGTTCACCATTCGGTAGTTTTGATACGCCACATTCATAGATCAGGCCGAGATCGACTATGTTGATCGGGATTTCGGGATCATAGACGGTTTTCATCTGATCCCAGATTAGCTGGTTGAGTTCCTCATCAGACGCATTTTCAGGTAGTTTCGGTGGTTTGAAAGGTTCCTTGCCAAGAGCATCGGCATCCAGGGCGCCAACGCGAAATAAATTGCCCTCAAAATAAATCGTATAACAACCACCCATTGCCTGGGTAATATATACAAGATTGTCAGAGTTAAGGGTGACCGGAAATCCATCTGGCACAAGTATGACTTCGCAGTCACGTTTCAGAGATGCCGGTTCACTATTCGGTCCAAACATGGCTAATTATTCCGTTGTGGTTGTTTCTGTAATTTCCTGTAATGCCGCTTCCAGCGTTTTCCAGGCCAGGGTTGCGCACTTGATTCGTGAAGGAAAGGCGCGCACCCCGCTCAACGCCGCCATGTCGCCTTCTGCGGTTGCATCGTCAGGATTGGATGAATCAAATTGGTGCATGATTCTGGCTATTTCGTGTTGCGCTTCATCAAGAGCGTAGTGCTTTACGGATTCGGTCATGATTGATGCCGATGCCAGGGAAATCGCACACCCGGTACCTTCAAATGCAAGGTTTTCGATCAGGTTATTGTTAACGCACAGGTAAAGGGTAATTTTGTCACCGCATAGTGGGTTGTGGCCGACCGCAACACGGTCGGCAGGTACCAGGCGCTGAAAATTGCGCGGATTTCGGCTGTGGTCAAGGACTGTCTCACGATACAGTTTTTTCAGTTCCAGGGCGTTATTCATGAGCGGAACATCCCTATGGCAAGTTGCAGGCCGTGAATTAACTGCTCGATGTCTTGGCGACAGTTGTATAGCGCCAGTGAGGCCCGCGCCGTGCCAGCGATGCCAAAAAATTCCATAACCGGCATTGCACAGTGATGACCAGTGCGAATCGCAATCCCCTGATGATCGAGTACCGTACCCAGGTCATGAGGGTGGATGCCATCAAGGTTGAATGACAGGACTCCGGCCTTTTGTGCTGCAGTACCGATGAGTTGTATCCCGTCGACAGTACTGATTTCCCGGGTGGCATAATCCAGCAGGGCAGTTTCATGTGCCTGTATCTTGTCCATACCGATATCGAGCAGGTAATCAATTGCTGCGCCAAGCCCAATTGCGCCGGCAATATTGGGCGTGCCCGCCTCAAATTTATACGGCAGGTCGTTATAGGTCGTGCCGGCAAAACTGACTGTCAGGATCATGTCGCCGCCCCCTTGGTAAGGAGGCAGGCGCTCCAGCCATTCTTCCCGCGCGTAGAATACGCCGATGCCGGTCGGGCCGAACATCTTGTGTCCTGAAAATGCGTAGAAGTCGCAGTTCAACGCCGTCACATCGACAGCCTGGTGAGGTACTGCCTGGGCACCGTCAATCAGTACCGGAATGTTACGCTCTTTGGCGGCCGCAATGATTTGCTCGACCGGGTTGACTGTGCCAAGCGCATTCGATACGTGTGATACTGCAACCAGCCGTGTGCGCGGACCGAGCAGTTGGTGATACTCATCAAGAATGATCTCGCCACGTTCGTTAATCGGTATAACTTTTAGTGTTGCATCATTGCGCTCGCACAGCATTTGCCAGGGTACGATATTGGAATGATGTTCGAGGTGGGAAATGATGATTTCATCACCGGGTTCAATGCTTTGGCCAAAACTGGCGGCGAGCAGATTAATCGCATCGGTCGTGCCGCGTGTGAAAATAATTTCACGGCTTGATGACGCATTGATGAAACGACGTACTTTTTCGCGTGCACCTTCATAAGCTTCAGTGGCGCGATGACTAAGCGTGTGCACACCCCGATGGACATTGGCGTGGTCATGTTCGTAATAATGACTGACGGCTTCGATGACAGATCGCGGTCGCTGTGATGAGGCGGCGCTATCCAGAAATGCGAGTCGATGCCCATTGATCTCTTGCGCAAGAATCGGAAAGTCAAGGCGTAACTTTTCAATATCAGGGTCTGTTGCGGTCATGGCTAGGCGATATCCGGCAATTGTTTGTTCATTTGTAAGTTGAGATAGTCGGCCAGGGCAGGGGTTGCCGAGCGCAGATGATCGATGATCTCCTGGGCGAATGCGCTGACCAGCATCATTCGTGCGCTTGCCTCCGGTATGCCGCGAGCGCGCAGATAGAACATTGCATGCATATCAAGCTGTCCGGTGGTTGCGCCGTGGGCGCACTTGATGTCATCGGTGTATATCTCAAGTTCTGGTTTCGTATTGATTTCAGCCCGCTCGCTTAACAACAGGTTACGATTGCTCATCTGAGCATCGGTACCGTCGGCACCGGCATGGACGATGATTTTGCCATTGAATACTCCGCGTGCCGTATCACTCAGGATACCGCGGTAGTTCTCCTGACTGGTCGTATGCGCTGCATGGTGGTCGATTTGCAGATGATTATCGACATGGCGCTGACCATTTATCATGAAGAGTCCGTAAAGGTTTGCCCGGGCTTGTTCGCCACACAGGTCAACGGCAAGATCGTTGCGAGCCAGTTGGCCGCCAAAGTCGATGCCAATACTTGTGAAAAGACTGTCTGTTGCTACGCGCACGACCTGATTGGCGACGTGTATGGATTCATCGCTCTCATTCTGCAGCCTGACGAAGAGCAGTTGCGATTGTTCAGCACAGTTGATGCTGGTTACCGCATTTGTGAGGCTTTCGCCGGTGCTGATGTGATGTTGAATGACAAATGCGTGGGCATTAAAGCCGATATCGATGGATAGGCGCGGTTGTGTGGCGCAGGGTTGTCCGTCGGATATGAAGACAACATGGATTGGTGTTTCGACTTTCTTGTCGTTGGCAACCTGAACGGCCAGACCATCGGCCAGAAATGCCGTATTCAGAGCAATCAATACATTAGGGTCGGCAGGTTGCTGGTGCAGAATTTCTTCACTCGTGGATGAATCAGCAGTCGAGTAAGGTGTCAGTTTGAGGCCGGAATCCGGTTTGATCGCGGTAGACAGATCGGGTCGGTGCAATCCGTTAACAAAAACAATCCTGATTTCATTTTCTGTTTCCGGCAGATCGGTCAGAAAGTTACCGGCAGTTTTATTTGTAGCTGCGAGTGGCTGGTTACTCAGGTAGGCGGCGCTGCGTTCGGCAAAGCTGGTCAGGTTGGTGTATTTCCAGTCTTCATCCTTTGCGCGGGGAAAACCCGTCTCGCGAAAATTCGCAAAGGCCTTTTCCCGTGTGGGTTGCAGCCACGCCGGGATGTCTGCAGCAGGCTCCGCCTGCAGTTTTTTGAAAACAGCTTCGATCGTCGTCAGCGCTGCTGCCGAGCGGGTATCGCGATCTTGAATGTTCTTCTTCATGCGGACGACGTTTCTTCGAGAACCCAGTCATAGCCCCTGGCTTCAAGTTCGAGAGCCAGTGATTTGTCGCCGGACTTGATGATTTGCCCGCCTGCCAGCACATGAACGACATCCGGTTCAATATAATCCAGCAGTCGCTGATAGTGGGTTACGATCAGGAATGAGCGGTCTTCGCTGCGCAGTGCATTGATACCGGCAGCAACAATTTTTAGTGCATCGATATCGAGTCCGGAGTCGGTTTCGTCAAGAATCGCCAGCCTGGGCTCAAGGACGGCCATCTGGAATATCTCGTTGCGCTTTTTCTCGCCGCCTGAGAAGCCTTCATTGACGCTGCGATTCAGAAAGCTTTGCTCCATTTGCATCAGGCGGGCTTTGTCCTTGATGACACGCAGAAATTGTGCTGCATCAATCTCAGGTTCGCCGTGGAACTTTTGCCTTGCATTCAGGGCAGCTTTGAGCAGGTAGGTATTGTTTACACCCGGAATCTCAATCGGATATTGAAAACCAAGAAATATGCCGTGCCAGGCTCGTTCTTCGGGCAGCATATCGAGTAGTTCGGAGTCGAGGAAGGTGACCGAGCCATCGGTAACTTCATAGCCGTCACGCCCGGCCAATACATGTGCGAGGGTACTCTTGCCCGAGCCGTTCGGACCCATGATGGCGTGAACTTCGCCTGTACCGATAGACAGGTTCAGTCCCTTGAGAATCTTTGTGTCTGCTGCTGTAGCATGCAGGTTGTCAATGTTCAGCATAATAAAATTATCCTACTGCGCCTTCGAGACTTACGTTCAGCAACGCCTGTGCTTCGACGGCAAATTCCATCGGCAATTCTCTGAATACTTCTTTGCAAAACCCGTTGACGATCATATTGACCGCATCTTCTTCACTGAGGCCGCGTTGCCGGCAATAGAAAAGCTGATCATCCGCAATTTTTGAGGTTGTAGCTTCATGTTCGACGATTGCTGTCGGGTTCTTGATTTCCATGTATGGAAAGGTGTGAGCGCCCGAGTGCTTACCCATTAGCAGAGAATCACACTGCGTATGGTTACGGGTGTTGTGAGCAGTCGGGAATATTTTGACAAGTCCGCGGTAGGATTGTTGCGCGTGGCCGGCCGAGATACCTTTGGAGACAATCGTGCTGCGCGAGTTTGCGCCGATATGCAGCATTTTGGTTCCGGTGTCGGCTTGTTGCATGTTGTTGGTAACCGCAACCGAGTAAAACTCACCGACTGAATTTTCCCCACGTAAAACGCAGCTTGGATATTTCCAGGTAATTGCAGATCCCGCTTCGACCTGCGTCCAGGACACTTTGGAATTTGTGCCACGACAGTCAGCGCGTTTGGTGACGAAATTGTAGATGCCTCCGCGGCCTTCTTCATCGCCCGGGTACCAGTTCTGTACGGTTGAATATTTTATTTCCGCCTCTTTGAGGATAACCAGTTCAACGACAGCAGCGTGTAACTGGTTTTCGTCGCGCATCGGTGCTGTGCAGCCTTCGAGGTAACTTACGTGACTGCCTTCATCGGCAATAATAAGGGTGCGTTCAAATTGACCGGTCTTGGCTTCATTAATGCGGAAATAGGTTGATAATTCCATAGGGCAGCGAACGCCCTTCGGGATATATACAAATGACCCGTCGGAAAAAACCGCCGAATTTAATGCGGCAAAGAAATTGTCGCGGTACGGTACGACCGAGCCGAGATATTTCTCCACCAGTTCCGGGTAGTCTTTCACGGCATCGGAAAAGGGACAGAAAATCACACCTGCATCGGCCAGTTTGTCGCGGAATGTGGTTGTGACGGAAACACTGTCAAATACGGCATCGACCGCAACGCCGGCCAACGCGGCACGTTCATGCAGCGGTATACCCAGTTTTTCATAGGTTTCAAGAAGTTTAGGGTCGACCTCATCCAGACTCTTCGGTCCATCATCGTTCTGCATCGGAGCTGAGTAATATGAGATGTCCTGATAGTCGATCGGATCGATATCCAGCTTTGCCCAATCCGGCTCACGCAAAGTCACCCAGTGTCGGTAAGCCTTAAGTCTCCAGTCGAGCATGAACTGTGGTTCATCTTTCTTGCGCGAGATAAGACGGATAACATCTTCATTTAGTCCCGGCGGAATCGTATCGCTGCCGATATCAGTTACAAAGCCATGACGATATTTCTTATCGACAAGTTTTTTTACTTCACTGTTTTTTGCAGGCATTGTTATTTCAGTATGGTGTTCAGTGATCAACTGCAGGAGGTGGGGGTTTTTCTGAATTCCGTGTCAGGTTGAGCGCTGGAATATCTGCCTGCGGATGACTCAGATCAGCCAGTGTTATGTCCGTTAGCGCGACACGTATGGCATTGTTAATTTTCTGCCATGCACTGCCAACCTGGCAGAGGGGTTCAAGTACACAATCACCATCATCTATGCTGCATTCGGTGATGGCCACCGGTCCATCCAGTGCGTCAAGGATTTGAGCGGTGGTAATAGAAGCGGGGTTGCGGGTCAGCTGATAACCGCCGCCCATACCCCTGACCGAGTCTACGAGCCCGCTTTTGGCCAGCACCTTGAGTAGTTTCTGGGCAGTTGGCTGGGCCACATGGGTGCCGGTGGCAACCTCTGAGGCCGAGCACAGGCGCCTTTCCTGAGTCGCCAGGAAGACGAGGATCAAGGTGCCGTAATCGGTTAGTCTGCTGATGCGAAACATATATGGATCCAGAGGTTAATTAGGACTATTTTAGTCCAATATATCCTGTGAGTGAATAGCTGTAACGCTTTGGTACAATGATTATTACTCGGGCGTGGGTTCGGATTACACGTATGTCCATGCCTGTTTGCGAAAGGTAGTTAGTTTTGGAGTTTGGAGAATATGCTGAAACGGATTTCAATGGTCTTGATTATGTTGCTGATGATGATTGCATCGTGGCCAGCGTTGGCCGAGCCAATGCGACTGCCGCACGAGATCATTACGCAGGCCGCGAGTTCAATGGCAGAGCAGTTAAAGGGCCGCAAGGACTACCTTGAAGCTAATCGCAAAGAATTGTATGCCTTGATTGACGAGATCCTGGTACCGTATTTTGATACCCGCTATGCTGGCCGGTTGGTGCTCGGCAAGCATTGGAAAGTGGTGACGAAGGCCCAGCGGGATACGTTTATCGACGTATTTTACGAATTTTTGTTACAGAGTTATGCAAATGGCATTCTGAAGTTTGATGAAGACAATATTACCGTATACCCGGCTGACATCGAACCGGGGGACAAGCGGGTAACCGTCAAGACCGATATGAGAATGAATGATGGAGTTTTGATACCGGTCAACTACAAAATGCGCAAATCCACGGCCGGATGGCGTGTCTACGATGTGCGTTTCGAGGGTGTGTCATATATTCAGAACTACCGTAACCAGTTTAATGCCGAGATCGGGGCGCTGGGGATTGAAGCGGTTATCGAACGATTGCAGTCAGAAACCAGGAAAGCCAGGCTGGTGACTGAATCCTAGGTCGGCAGTCACGCTGAAGAAGCGGGCAGTTCTTGAGGCTAGTCAAACTCTTCATCATCGAATTCTTCATCTTCGAAGTTGAACTCATCCTCCGGCGGGTTGCCGTCATAGAGCAGGTATTCCCGGTGCTGTAAATAGGTGTCGCGGATAAATGCATATCGGTCGAATACACGTTCCACCTCTTTATCGATACCGAGTAGCAATGAGCGCCGGTGATTTAGCCAGAAGATATTGAGCTTTGTTTGTGCGCTGCTGCTGAACAGCTGGAATTGTGGATTTACAGTGATATCGGCCAAATCTCCGGTTCCGGAACGCATGGTTCGAGGGCCGAAAAAAGGCACCATGATGTAAGCTCCTTCCGGTACCCCCCAGATGCCCAGTGTCTGACCAAGGTCTTCATTGTGGCGGACCAGTCCGATATCAGTTGCCGGATCCATGAAACCGAGGATGCCGATCGTTGAATTGAAGATGAGCCGTGATGTATCCAGCCCGGCTTGTGCAAACTTCCCCTGTAAAGCTGCGTTGATAATGACGACCGGGTAGGAGAGGTTGTCAAAGAAATGGGTGATGCCGGTGCGCATGACTGGCGGAGTGATAAATTGGTAACCTATGGCCACCGGGCGCCCTACATATTTATCGGCAATTTCATTGAAGCGGAAGATCGATCGGTTTATCGGTTCAAACGGATCTGTGATGTTGCCCTGTTCGATGGTTTGTGGTGATGCGCAACCGGCAAAAATGCCCATGCAGGTAAAAAGACTTGCCAAGCTTGCAATGTTTTTGAGGACTGATGAATTAATCATTGCAAAGGTACACGTCGTCGCTTGCTGCTCTTGCTCCGGCGTTTCGGCATGTATCCCTGAATCTCATCGAGGCGCGAACGAAACCGCGCTTTTTGCACTGAATCGAGACCGGGTATTCCCAGTGCCAGCACCAGTTGATCCGAGGCCATAAGCAGGTCACCGCTGAGCAAATGGTATTCAGCCATGTAGTAATGTGCGTCGGCCGTATCGCCGGCAGCGCTTGCCGCAAGGGCGATCTGTCGGACCTGCTCGGGGGTTGGCGGGGTCTGGTTGTACAAATCCAGCAGGCTCTGATGGGCAGCCTTATGCCTATTGTTCTGTGTCAGTACTTCGGCATACCTGATGGTTAGCGGCACATTGCGGGGGAACAGTTCAATGGCTTTCTCAAGGGCTGCCAGTGCGCCTTTGCTGTCACCGGTTGCAGCCAGCGCGGTGGCATATCCGGTATGGAAATGAATAATGCCTTCATTAGCGGCCATCAGTTGCGCAAATTTTTCCTTCGCTTCCTCGAAACGGCCCATTTCAGCCAGTACCAGTGCGACACCATATTCGGCGCCGAGATGATTGATATTTTGCGGGTTATTCAGGATGGCACGAAAGTAGGTCAGTGTTTCTTCCAGCATCGAGTTGCTCAGGAAACGAATGCGGGCACGGGTCAGGCTGTAACTGGAAGAATTCTGAACCTCATTCACGGGCAGGCTGGATGCGCGAGAGCGAGTTTCAGCTATACGGTTGACGGTGACCGGATGGGTGCGCAGAAATTCAGGAGCCTGATAACCAAGCGTGCCGGTTTTTCGTGCCAGCGTGGAAAAGAAATTTGGCATGCCATATGGGTCAAATCCTGAAGCGGCCAGCAGGCCAACGCCGACCCGGTCAGCTTCATATTCATTTTCACGGGTAAAATTGATCTGCCCCTGGATGGCGATGCTCTGTGCTCCCGCAATGCCTCCGCTTATCACGTTACTGTCACCGCTGGCAGCACCGAGCAAAATTGCGCCCAGCATCGCAGCCATGCTCAGGATGCTGGTGCGTTGATTGGCATAAATGGCGCGTGAGATATGTCGCTGTGTTACATGAGAAATTTCATGTGCCAGCACCCCGGCAAGTTCGCTTTCAGTACTGGTGGCGAGTAACAGACCACTGTGTATACCGATGTAACCGCCGGGTAACGCGAATGCGTTGATGGTCGGTTCGTTGATGACAAAAAACTGGAACCTGAAGTCGCCGTTCTGCGCATTGGCGGCGATACGCTGGCCTAAATTCTGAATATATTCCTGGATTTCCGGGTCGGTTACGATTTGTCCGGCATCGCGCAGGCCCTTGTATATGGAGCGACCGATGATCTGTTCCTGTTCTTTTGACAAAACCGTATCGGCCGGACTGCCGATATCCGGCAGGGTCTCGTCCACTGCCAGTACCGGCCGGAACAAAAGACTGAGCAGAACAGTGATGAGCGTGGTGTGGCGAAAGGTTGCGACAGACAATGTTTACATATCCTTCATGGTATCGGGTAAATCATCAGCGGGCAGCCGGTTCCATGATCGCATCGAGGTTTTCATTGTCGCAGAATTCCATGAATTCCTCGCGCAGGATTGAAAGTTGTATGTCTGCAGGGATATTGACGGTCATCTGAATACCGAACATCTGCGCGCCGGTATGCGCTGCATTATATTGACGAGTATTAAGTTCGGCAATTTCCAGATCCCGAGCGGCAAAGAAGTTTGACAGTTCCAGCACAATCCCTTGGTGGTCGAGACTGACAACATCTATCGCATAGGGGGCGGCAGTGACGTTGGCGCGGGGTGAACTGTCACGAACTGCAATGGTTAGTTTGCCACCATCCTGCAGCAGATCCAGTTTTTCACGAATGCTTGCGACAGCGTGCCAATTGCCGGAAACAAGCATCAGCAGCGCAAATTCTGATCCCAGTGCAATCATTCGACTTTCCTGGATATTCCCGGCAGCTTCAGTGACGATTTTGCTCAGGTCGCGAATAAGCCCGGCCCGGTCGGGTCCAATGATGGTGATGGCCAGCTGTTTTATTAATGGGGGTTTATTTGCAGGGGGTGTTTCCACTGGTGTTTTTCTCTTGTGTGTGCTCAGTAAGTGCATGGTTGCTTCCGCAGGAGCTAACTATACCGTTATCAGAGCAATGCGGCGATTCTTGCGCAATCGCCGGGGTGTCAGTAACATCGCCGCTCTGTTCACCAATCTGGCAGTTAATAAACTGCACCTGTCATGCTTAAAGGTAGTTTCGTAGCGCTGGTTACCCCGATGTCCGCTGACGGTCGGATTGACTATGAGTGTCTCGGGCGCCTGATTGACTGGCAGATAGAGCAGGGCTCGAATGGGCTGGTCATAGCAGGAACGACAGGTGAGTCGGCAACGTTGTCAAAATCCGAACACGTCGACCTGATTCGTCGCTCGGCCGATATTGCAGCCGGGCGCATTCCGATTATTGCCGGGACCGGCTCAAACTCAACCCAGCAAACGATAGACCTGTCACTTGAAGTCGGCGATGTGGATATCGATGGCTACCTGATGGTGACACCTTACTATAACAAGCCGACCCAGGAAGGATTGGTGCAGCATTTTCAGGTGATCGCCGATGCGGTTGAAAAACCGATCATGCTGTACAACGTACCGGGGCGCACCGCCGTAGACCTGTTGCCGGAGACGGTTGCGCGGCTTGCCGGACATCCCCGGATTATGGGTCTTAAAGAGGCGACCGGTGAGGTGAGTCGCGTGGTGCAAATCCGTGCCGCATGCGGGGACGACTTTGGTTTGTACAGCGGCGATGATGCGACAGCGCGCGAATTCATGTTGCTCGGTGGAGACGGCGTGGTGACCGTGGCCGGGAACCCGGCGCCGGCACAAATGGCCGCCATGACGGCGGCAGCAATAGCCGGGGATGCTGTAGAGGCGGCTCGGATTGATAAGGACCTGGCGGCACTGCATCGTGATTTATTTGCTCAATCAAATCCCATTCCGGTTAAGTGGGCGCTGGAAAAGCTTGGTCGTATCCCGGCCGGTATTCGTCTGCCTTTGACCCGCTTATCTGCCGATCAGCAACCGGTGGTTGAGGCGGCGCTGAAAACTGCCGGGTTGCTCTGAGATGGTTACCGGGCCTGTCTTGAATCACTTGCGGCTATGCATACTTGCGGTTCTGCTGATTGGCGGTCTGTCGGGGTGTTTTTTCGGTGGTCAGCCAAGCTGCAATAAACCGCAGGAATACCAGGTTAGTGAAAATATTGAATCTTTGCAGGTGCCCGATGGACTGGACCAACCCGACCGGTCTGCAGCGCTGACCATTCCGCAGGCATCGCCGGATGCGAAAGTGCGTGAGGCGGATGATCCTTGCCTTGATAGTCCACCGGATTATTTTGGACGATAGCCAGGCGGGCATCAGTCAGGAATTGCTAAGAACCGATTGAATGCCAACCGTGGCTGGGTTAATCTTTTGCGCCACTTTGGGGGTGTCCCACCCAAGTCGTCAAATAAAACCGGAGAGGTGGCCGAGTGGTCGAAGGCGCATGATTGGAATTCATGTATACGGTAACCCCGTATCGAGGGTTCGAATCCCTCCCTCTCCGCCAATTTCTACAATAAAAACAGATAGTTGAGTCATGATTTTTAGCAATCTCAAAATCCCTCGGTCCGGTCTGATTTAGCGCGACTTTTCAAATAGTTGCCAGCACGATCGAAGCACGTTGTCGTTGTCAGTGCCGGCCACGATAGCCACGTTTCTAGACACGATTGTCACTAGGTCCGGCACGGCAGATTTGTGCCTGCACCCGGAGTCGCTCGTCTCGGTTCCTCATCAGTTAACATTTTCTGATAGTCATCATTGCGCTTGCTGAAATGCTCGCCACCGCTTACCCTTTAATCTGGGTCCGCGCTGGTCCCCTTGCGGCGGCGAACCGCGAACTCCGTCAGGCCCGGAAGGGAGCAGCGGTAACGGCGATGCCGGGTGCCGGGGTGTGGCTGGCGCGGATTCTTCAGCAATTCAGGTATTAGAGCAATTTTATGAGTTATCTTGTACTTGCGCGAAAGTGGCGTCCCAGGACTTTTAACGAAGTCACCGGGCAAGCACACATTCTACAGGCGCTGGAAAATGCTTTGGACTCAGGGAGAGTTCACCATGCGTTTCTGTTCGCCGGTACCCGCGGGGTTGGCAAGACGACAATCGCCCGAATCCTGGCCAAGGCACTGAATTGTGAAGCCGGTGTCAGCAAAGAACCTTGTGGTGAATGTGGCGCCTGTCAGGCTGTCGATGACGGCCGTTTCGTTGACCTGATTGAAGTTGACGCAGCATCACGCACGGGTGTCGATGATATGCGTGACCTGCTCGACAATGTCCAGTATCGGCCCACCATTGGCCGCTTCAAGGTTTACCTGATCGATGAAGTACACATGCTGTCGAAGCCGAGTTTTAATGCTTTGTTGAAAACACTTGAAGAACCGCCGGAGCACGTCAAGTTTTTGTTTGCGACCACCGATCCGCAAAAACTCCCGGTCACCGTGTTGTCACGTTGCCTGCAGTTCAATCTGAAGCGCCTGACGTTGAATCAGATTGTCGGGCGTATGGATGAGATATGTGTCGCCGAGCAACTGGATACCGAGGCTGCGGCTCTCAAGCGACTTGGTCGGGCTGCGGCGGGCAGTATGCGTGATGGCCTGAGCCTGCTGGATCAGGCGTTGGCTTATGGCGCTGAACAGTTAACAGACGCTGATGTGGCCGAAATGCTCGGTAGCATGGATCGTCACCGGATCATCGATTTGCTCGATTTGCTGGTTGCCGGCAACGGCGTTGATCTGATTGCGGCCATTCAGGATCTCGATACACTCGTACCCGATTACGAAATTGTGCTGGATGAGATTGCGACCGCGCTACAGCGTATTGCCGTAATCCAGGTTGCCGGGGCAGATGCGGTTGAGGACGAGGATGAACTCGAGTCGCTGGTGCGTCTGGCCGCTGACATCAAAGCGGAACAGGTACAACTGTATTACCAGATTGCCGTAACAAGCCGTCAGGACATGATGCTTGCGCCTGATCCGCATATTGGCTTCGAAATGGCCTTGTTACGCATGCTGGCTTTTTGCCCCGCCGGACAAACTGCCGGCATGGGTGAGCCGATGCCGGCAACGCCGGTTCGTCAGGCCGCACCAGTGGCAAGCAATAAGAGCCAACCAACCCGGGCACAGACATCGCCGGTTTCGAGGCAAGAGTCGCGCTCAGATCAATCGGTATCGCCGCCATCTTCGCCGCCACCCGCAACAGCCGACTCCGGGCAGGTTGCGGTTGAGGATATTCATGACTGGCCTGATTTTATGACCGGATTATCGCTTGATGGCGCTGCGCGTCAGCTGGCCGCCCATACCTCACTTGAGACATACACGCCGTTTGAGATCCGCCTGTCTGTCGAGAAACGTAACGAACACCTGTTAACGGATAAATTGAAAAACAGGATGACTGTAGCAGTGCAGCAACGCATTGGTAGCGGCATTGCTGTGTGCTTTGTGGTTACCGATAAGACACTTGAAACTGCAGCGGCGCGTGCGGCTGACGATAGTGAGCAGGCCTTGCGCGATGCCCGTGAAGCGATTGAGACTGATCCTGATGTCCGGCAACTCGTTGATGTGTTGGGTGGGGAGGTTGTGCCCAATTCGATTCAACCGATTAACCCTGAATCATCGACAGAGCAGGATTCTGGGCAATAGATAAGTTTGAGTTCATATGGCGCGTAGCGTCAAATTTTACTAATACACAGGATGATGCATGATGAAACCGGATCTCGGTATGCTGTTACAGCAGGCACAAAAAATGCAGGAGAAAATGCAACTGGCTCAGGAAGAACTGGCTGATCTCGAAGTGCAGGGCGAGGCCGGTGGTGGACTCGTGCAGGTTACCATGACCGGGCAAAATGAAGTGCGGCGGATTCGCATTGATGATGCGCTGATTGCCGAGGATCAGGATATGCTCGAGGATGTCATAGCGGCAGCGGTTAACGATACTCTGCGCAAAGTCAAGAAGGTTACTGAGCAGAAATACTCAGGCATGGGTGCCGGGCTGGGGCTGCCAGCCGGGCTGAAATTGCCCTTCTGATGATCAAGATCGTCTGAGCGCCTGTCATGCATTTCACGCCACGGCTTCAACAGCTGCTTGCAGCTTTGCGCTGCCTGCCCGGTGTCGGACCTAAGTCAGCCCAGCGTATGGCTTTTCATTTGCTTGACCGGGATCGTGAGCGTGCCGATGAACTGGTACAGGCACTACAGTCAGCGCTTGCTGAAGTCGGCCACTGTCAGAGTTGCCGGATGTTTGCCGAACAGATGCTCTGCCCGGTCTGCGCCGATAAGAAACGGGACAGCGGCATCCTGTGTGTGGTGGAAACGCCGGCAGATGTGATTGCTGTTGATGAATCCGGGTCTTTCCGGGGGCGTTATTTCGTGCTTATGGGGCGACTTTCACCACTGGATGGCATCGGTCCGGAAGAACTCGGCATTGATTTACTCGGCAGCAGGCTTGCCGAAGAGCCCATCAATGAATTAATCCTGGCGACCAGTGCGACAGTGGAAGGCGAGGCGACGGCTTCCTACATTGCCGGTCTCGCTGCAAAATACGCTATTCGAGCAACCCGCATTGCCCATGGAGTGCCGATGGGCGGTGAACTTGAGTACGTTGATAGCGGCACATTAATGCTGGCCATTTCCGCGCGTACCCATATCAAGGTTGATTAGCAGCTAGAGATTGCCGGGAGGGTGTGTGCGGGTTGCTAACCGGTTACGGTGTGCAGCAATCGTTTGTAGGATTCATAACGTCGCGGTGAAACAGTGCCGTTTTGTACCGCCAGTTTTACGCTGCAGTCGGGTTCACGCAGATGCAGGCAGTTACTGAATCGACATTGGTCGGCTGCCGTATGGATGTCCGGAAATCCGGCTTGTACCGATTGAGCTTGCGGAATAGCCGGAATAAAGTCCCTGACGCCGGGGGTATCGATCAGTTGTCCTCCGTCCGGCAGGTCATGCATCGCTGATGCGGTGGTCGTATGTATCCCCTCATGGGTGGATGCGGATATCGCTCCGACGGTAATGTCAGCCTCAGGGACCAGGCGGTTGATTAAAGACGACTTGCCGACTCCGGATTGGCCAACGAGGATGCCGGTCTGGTTTTGCAGGGCCGTGCGCAGCGAATCCATGCCCTGGTTTGTCTGTGCGGAAACTGACAGGCAGGTATAACCGATACGTTGATAGTCATTCAGCATGGTTGCATGATCATGCTCGGCCAGATCAGCCTTGTTGCCGGCTAACAGCAACCGGCAGCCCATTAATTCACCGGTGCACAGGTAGCGGTCAACGAGGAACCAGTCGGGCTCAGGTTTGCAAGCGCAGACGATGATCATCAGGCTCAGATTTGCGGCCAGTGTCTCACTGCCAGATCGACCGAGCGGTTGGCGCTCAAGTGCGTTGGTGCGTGGTACGATTCCGGTGACGATTGCCAGCGTGCCCTGATCATCCAGTGTCCAGTCAACAGTATCGCCGCAGACAACCTGTAGCCGACGTCCCTGGATGAGATATGGTAGTTGCTTGCCCGATAGCGTTTTGAGCTTGCCACGGCGACTATGCGCGGCGACTACCAGGCCGGTTTCCGTCACTGCCCGGTCAGCCATGTTGACACGGGTGCCGGTTTTTCGGTGGCTGTTTGTTAAACTTGGCGTACAAGTGTTTCACATTGGGAATATTTCATGGATGCTCACAGTAGTCGGTTGATCTGGATCGATTTGGAGATGACGGGGCTGGATTGCCAGTCCGATTCTATCATCGAGATTGCGACAATCGTAACGGATGCCAATCTTGAGATTATTGCCGCGGGCCCGGTTTTTGCAATACACCAGCCCGATGCTGCAATCGGCGGCATGGATGAGTGGAATACCCGGCAGCACACCCGTTCCGGGCTCGTCGAGCGCGTTCGAGCCAGCCAGGTATCAACCGCCGAAGCCGAGCAAAAGACCCTTGCATTTCTCGGCACTCACCTCAAACCGAAACATTCGCCTATGTGCGGCAACAGCATCTGTCAGGATCGTCGTTTTATGGCTCGCGAAATGCCGACCCTGGAAGCTTTTTTTCATTATCGCAACCTGGATGTAAGTACCCTTAAAATACTTGCTGGCCTGTGGGCGCCGAAGGTGCTTGAGGGTGTGGATAAAAAGTCGGAGCACCTCGCCCTGGCTGATATTCATGACTCAATAGCAGAATTGCGCCATTATCGACAGCACCTGTTGCGCATCGACGCATCCTGAGCAGGCTGATGAACATCTGGTTAACGGGTAAGGGACTTTCCATAATGGCCAGCATCCGGGTAAAGCCGGATTTTCTGTGTGCTAAAGTGCATTACTGAGATTTTTGAACGGATGGTTGTGTCTGTCGTTATGCCCGGAAAGCTGAACAAAGTGAACACATCGCCAGCCAGGCCGCGAAGAGGGGTCATTATTACATTCGCATGCCTGGTTTGCTGCCTGTGGTTAATTCCCGGGTCGGCAACAGCGCAAGGAATCGGTGGCGAAGATCGTTGGGTTACTGATGCTTTCGAGATTACGATGCGCAGTGGTAAGGGCAGTCGGCAGGCCATCATTCGTATGTTGCGCAGTGGCACAGAACTCGAGTTGCTTGAGTCTGACCTTGAGGCTGGCTACAGTCTTGTCAGGACAGCGGGCGGAACGGAAGGCTGGGTGTTAAGCCGTTACCTGCTCAAGAGTCCGCCGGCTCGCGTGACTATGCCAGGTGTCGAAGTCCGCCTGCAGGCCAGTGAAGACAAACGCAAGGAACTGGCAAACGAACTGGCAACCCTCAGTAAACAACACGACCAGTTAAAGCGACAATTTGATATTGTTGAGGCGTCAGGGCAGGGGTTGCAAAAAGAACTGGCTGAGGTGCGCCGTTTGTCCGCAAATGCCATCAAGGTTGACAGTCAGAACAAGAGCCTGCGTGTATCGTTAGCTGAAATGCAGGCGCAAGCCGACAAACTTCAAGCCGACAACGAACGTCTGGTCAGCCGTACTAACCGTGAGTGGTTTGTTATCGGCGCACTGGTCATCATTGTTGGCATGTTGATCGGTCTGACAGTGCCGCGCATTCGCTGGCGCAAAAAATCTTCCTGGGGCGACCTGTAATCATTCCAGGATTATCCTGATCTTGCTGTGGGAAGAGTTCTCATAGACCTTTCTGCATAGCTATATCGTATTGTCGGCGAGGGATAGCCAGGTTTCGAGCACAGAATCAGGATTCAGCGACAGGCTGTCGATGCCCTGTTCAAGCAACCAACGGGCAAAATCAGGATGATCTGACGGGCCCTGGCCGCAGATGCCGATATATTTGCCTCGTTTCTTGCAGGCCTCAATAGTCATTTTTAGCAGGATCAATATGGCGGGATCACGTTCGTCGAACAGATCGGCGATCAATGCGGAATCCCGGTCGATGCCAA
>PBZD01000122.1 GCA_002729875.1 Chromatiales bacterium
GCCTTTCCTGCGCTGATGGCCGAGCTAATCATTGGTCGCCATGCAAAATCAAATGCCGTTAATGCACTCCGGCTGATTTCCACCAATCGATTGTCATATCACGCGGGATCGATCACGGGTTATGTCGGAATAATCACAGCAAGCCTGATTCTGTGTTTCTATGCATTGGTTGCGGGCTGGATGTTGTCCTTTTTTTTGGCGCCACTGGCAGAATTAACCGGGATGCAGGATGTTGCTGACTGGCTGACTGAATTCGGGCTTTATCGAAACATACTATTTATGCTGATCTTTTTAGCTCTGACGGTGGCTATTATCAGTCGCGGCGTAAAGGAAGGTATTGAAAAATGGTCAGCCCGTTTGATGCCGGCACTGCTCGTTTTACTACTGCTGCTGATTGTGTATGTATTGACACTTGACGGTGCGATGGAGGGCGTAAAGACTTATCTGATTCCTGATTTCAGTCGTGTAACAGATTTGAAGTTGATAATCAGTGCATTAGGGCAGGCATTCTTTTCGCTTTCCCTGGGCGTCGGCACCATGTTGATTTATGGCTCATACATCAGTCACAAAGAAAATCTTTTCCACCTTGGCCGCATGGTTACTTTTGTCGATATTGGTATTGCCGTGATGGCCGGTCTGCTGATTCTGCCGGCCATGTTTGTTGCCCAATATAATGGGGTAGTGATCTTTGATGCGACCGGTAAACTTATCTCCGAGGACACCTTGATTTTTACCGTACTGCCGGCGCTGTTCAATACCATGGGCACCATAGGCATATTTATTTCCTTTGCTTTTTTCCTGCTGATGAGCATCGCAGCTTTAACTTCTTCCATATCCATGCTGGAGGTTCCGGTAGCCTATGTGGTTGAGAATCATGCCGCAGATCGCCAGCGAGCTGCACAGGGAATTGGCCTGATTATTGCTCTGATAAGCACGGTTATTGCCTTTAACTTTGAAAACCTGTTCAGTCTGACTGTTCACGCTACCACACGCTATTCTCAGCCTCTGCTTGGATTTGCGCTCTGTATTTTTGCCGGCTGGTTATGGCACAGAAATAAAGTACTGGCAGAAATCAAACTGGGCTATGCAGAGGTAAAACAAAGTCTGTTCTGGAAAATTTGGCCGCCCTATATTCGCTATATTTGCCCGCTGTCTATTTTAGCAGTATTTATCCATCTGGCTTTTTATAACCTGTAATTATTTGCGACATAGAACCCACTTTCCGCCCGATAATTTCCGAACAACCGGCGTGAAAAGTGTATGCAACCGCCAGACGGCTGCCCATATGGTAGTTCCGGGTTATCAATTCCAACCATGCAGCCGGTGATTCTCCAAAAACCCCGACCTGCTTCTCAGTTTCACTGCGATACACCCACTAATCTTGACTCACGTAAGTTTGTGCGCAACATGGGTAATCCGCAGCAACATGAATCAAGCGGTTTTTCAATTTGAGACTTCTGCAGCTTTTGGCCTGTACTGGCCTACCTGGCTGGCCGTAACCGGCATTATCCTATTTTGCCTGCTGGCCCTGTATGCAGGGTTGTTATTTTTTGCCAACCAGAAGTTTTTGACCCGTTACCGTTTTCTTCTGCCGCCAACCCTGCGCGGACGAATCATGCTCGGCATCATTCTGGCCGCGACACTACCTGCCACTTCCCTCGCGCTCGTATTAACAGAACGGGCGACAAGCGAACGACTCGACTGGACAGCTGACCTGCTGAAGTCACAAACCGACAACTTCGGAAGAATGGCTGACTACTTCCTGCAGCAAAGTTTATCGAGCCTGAAAACACTCGCAACTGAAATCGATATGGGTGATCAGCAACAAACGCAGGAAACGCTTTACCGGATTCACCGCAGCTTGCCGGGATTTGTGTCATTATTACTCATCGACACTGAAGGCCTCGTCGTTGCGGCAACCGAGTTCGGCTCCCGCACCATTTCCAAACTGCCCCTCGATACCGACTACGTGTTAACACCCCTCACGAGCGGAGATACTTTCCTTTCCGGCGTCAACCATCATCCGGGTGATCCGGCAAAAATCGTGGCGGCATTCAGCGTGCCGGTGAACGATGTCACCGGGCATACGGCCGGAGTCTTAGTCGGCTACTCGGGTCTCGACAACCTGAAACGAATGAAGCAGCCTTTTCTAAGCCGAAATGACATTGAGTCAATCCTGGTCGACAACCAGGGCAAGGTGCTACATGTCAGTGAGTTGGCCTACACGAAAAAAGGTCAGCACCTGGATAGTGAATCGTTGCTGGCGGATTCTTATCCGGGTGACAACAAACTGTTCAGTTTCATGCAGCTTGTTCCGAATGAAGGTCATATGCGGCGCTACCTCGCAACCGGACACACACTGAATGGCGGTTGGCGCGTCTACCTGATGCGCCCACTGGAAAGCATCGGAACAGCCATGCTTGGCGATTACGGGGTTGCACTGGCATGGCTTGGCGGGGCTCTGATCATCTCAATTTGCCTGGCATTGGCAATGGTGTCCGGTATTTCCGGTCCACTGGAAACTCTGGACCGTTCAGTGCGTGAATTTGATCTGAGTATCCTGCAGAAACGACCCAAGCCGCCGGTAGGCGCACCACAGGAGGTGATTTCGATATTCAGACATCTTGGCGATCTGGACAAGCGAATGCGTAAAACCTACAGCAAACTGCGCAAGGCATTAGTACAGGGTGAGAAACTCAGGGGTGAATTGATTTACGTTCTCTCCAATCGCGAAGACGAAATCCAGACCCGCACCAGGGAACTGGAGGAAGCCAACACAACGCTTAAACGATTAAGCCGCGAAGACAGCCTGACAGGACTCGCAAATCGTCGCTGGTTTGCCCAGTTCCTGTCACAGACCTGGCGTGCGGCTTTGCGAGAACAGCGGGCAATCTCAATCCTGATTATGGACATTGATGATTTCAAGGCTTACAACGATAACTACGGCCACCAGAAAGGTGACGAATGTCTGAAGCTTGTCGCGCAAGCTATCCGTAAGTCCGTCGGCCGAGCCTCCGACCTCGTATCACGCTACGGCGGTGAAGAATTTGTCGTCGTACTCGGCGATACCCCGCTTGAGGGCGCGCTCAAAATTGCCGAACAGATCCGGGCCGCAGTCGAAGCACTTGGGATTGAGCACAAAGAAGCAAAATTCTATCCGCGGGTCACAGTCAGCATCGGCGTCACCTCATCACTGCCAAGCCACGATACTCAGCCGGAAACTGTTCTGATTGCTGCCGACCGGGCGATGTACAACGCCAAGCACGAGGGCAAGAACCGCGTCGCCTATTCAACGGCAGCCCGCACCGGTACTTACCAGGCCCTGATCATTGCCGGTGAGACACCAAAACGCCTGTCTTAAACCCCGCTTTATTTAATAAGCCAATTTTGCGAAGTTTTGAGAACCAGCCCAAGGAAATCTGTCCGCCAGTCGCCTAATTTTATACTTCAATCAAGCTTGAAACTGCGTTATGTCAATTCTGTTTTTTATCCTGGCTTTGTCCGCCTGCACCCTTTCCGGTGTGTGCGGCGCATTCAGTATGCGCTTCATCATCGAACGTAACCGGGAAATTGCCGAACAAGAAGACCCGCGCGATACAAAAATCCGTGATTTGCAGGCCAGGGTCAAGCTTGCCGCCAATACTTCAGCGCTTGACCGCTCGACAGCAAAAACAGCTGGCGAACATCTCGAACTTGCACATGATCGTATTAATCAACTTCTTACTGAAACAAGAAAACTGCATGCCAGCCTGCGCAACCAGCAAGCTGTACAGGGCGCCAGCAACGACGAGAAAGAACTGTTAACCGATAAACTATCGGCTGCCACCAAACAACTCGAAACACTACGGCAACGTAACCAGGAACTGGAGGTCGAACTCAGCGTACTCAATGAACCCGATTTACTGGTTACCCAGAATGATGATGACGGTGAAGCTGAAGACGGTGATATTGATCCTTTTAAGCCAACTGTTACAGATGACAGTCCGTCATTGATTCAGGCCTTGACAAGCGAACTGGATCGCTGGAAGCGCCATTGCCACGTTCTCGGTGATGAACTTAAAACTCAGCGCCACCGGATCATCGAGGCCGACCAGGTTGCCGCTCACGCCACGATAAAAATCCCGGAAATTGATGCATTGACCGACATTCGCGGTATTGGCGCGGTACTGGTAGGTAAACTGCACAAACTCGGTATCTGCCGGTATGAGGATCTGCTCAACCTCAACGCGGAAAGCCTCGCGCAGATCCGGCAACTGATCCCGGACTTTGAGCGGCGCATGGAACGCGACGGCTGGCTTGAACAGGCTCGAATGTTGTGTGAAAGCAAGTATCAGTCGGCCACAGAACCAACAGACTACGCCTCACTTTCCTAACCATCCCCCGGACTCTACACTGACCTGTCCTTGGTGCCGGCCGGTGCCGATGATAGGGTTGATCGTAGATTTATTACCAAGGACTAAAGATGAAAAAGCTCATAGCTACAAGCATGCTGGCCGTACTAGCCACTGCCTTCAGCTGCTTTGCTCTGGCCGAGGCTCAACAGCATCGGCGCATGGGTCAATACAGCGGTTTTGAAGGTAACGAGCAAGTGCTTGGCTCCGAAGTTGCAGAAGCCATCATGCGGGTCAGCCCAACCAGGGGTAATGAGCATAGTTTTGAGGGCCGCGAGAAAGAGCTTGGCCTCGCTGTCGGCACTGCCATCAAAATCATGAATGTAGAATCGGGTTACCAGCATGAAATGAACGATGCGCTGGTCAAGATGACGCTGAACTTCATTCAATTTGCCAAAGACCATGACCTGGTTGACGAGATGATCAGCGAGGAAATTGCTACCGGCCTGCCGATGATGACCCGGGTTCGCAAACTGATTGAGAAAACCGGCAACACTGAACTCGCACTGATTGCAGTAACCGAGCAAACTGCCTGCTTCTACCAACTGGTGCAGGAAACATACCGTGAACCGGGCAAACTCACATACAAGTCGCCATTCGGCAATGTACTGACCAGCACCAGGCGACTGGGTATGCACGACCTTACCGAGCAGGAGATCCACGAGATCTGGACGGTGCCACGTATCAAGGGTGCCGGAGATTTGCTGGGTGTCGACCTGCAGGTTACCGAGTGGCAGGAAGACGGCATGATTACGATTAGCCTGCCCTCCAATAAGCTCGCCTTAAAGCCCTGAACCGAAGGCCTGACACCCACCGGGCCGGCTATATATTTTGCAAAACCAGGGCCTCCGTAAGAAGGCCCTGGGCAGCCATGCAAATTGAGTACTTCATGGCATTTGCAGCACGGTTCGATTCTTGATCCCGACCGTAAGACGCCACGCCCCTCCAGACATCAGGTTCGCGATACGCTAATGACTCACGACGACTATCGCGGTATGACGCAATACACGCCCAAAATGAAAAATTATTATCGTATGAAAAATTCAGCTAAGCGCTACAGTAATTCAAGGGCCAGTACAGCAACAAACGCGGTCAGGCAAATCACCAGGACAAGCCAACTACTGACTCTCGATCTCATTCTTAAGCACTCCGTAATTCTTGCAGCTATGCCCGAAGTTGCTCCGAACAGATAATTTATTCCACCACATTATTAATACAACCACCAGTACGTATTTTCCTTAAAGCCATATTATGCATATATATCAATTGCTTGCGCCTGTAACAATTTGATACAAACTGTTACGGCTGCGCAAAGATTTAAGCTGGCCCCCTGCGTAATATCTCACCATCGTGAAAGCAAACAGATGGTCGGAAACGACTGAAGTATTCAAGCAGGAGAGGCCGCAATGACCAACTCACGTAAACGGATCAACATCACTAACTACCGGGATGAATGGGCCCTGGCTATTTTTGCCATCGTGGTTCCGCTCGTGTCATTACTGTCAATCAGCCTGTGAGATCAAAGGAATAATAATTCTCTGCAGTCATCGACTACCTCCAACAGTCAGATGACATCCTCCTGAAGCGGTCTTAAAGGCCGCTTTTTTTCACCTGCCATTTATGGAGTTGACGACCCCTTTAGCATTCGCCGCAGAATTCCGTCCCTCAGGATGTACTCGTGCCACAGGGCACCGAAAATATGCAGCCCGAGCAACAATCCGCCGCTGCACCAAAGGTTACGATGAATCTGGGCAAAGAACGAGTAATCGAACCTTTCACCCTCGGCTACCTGCGGCACAATGTGCGGCACGCTATCCCAGGCGAAGAAAAAAATCGGGAACTCGCCCTCATAAGCTGATAAAGCCGCCCAACCAGACAATGGATAAATAATCATGACCACGTACAAAAACACATGCGTACAACGGGCCAGAAACAATTGATAGGTTTTCAGACCAGCGGGTAATCGCGGCGTCTGATTCGACCATCGCCACGTAAGTCTGCATACCGCAATGGCCAGAATCAGCAAACCGATCGTGTGATGGCCCATCGATGTCCGCATGACAAGCGTATCGTCGGCATAGGTTTTCGTGTATTGCTCGTAAACCTCGACCATGTAAAAACCGAGCGGAATCTGAATAATCACGAGCGCAACGACGGACCAGTGTATGCCACGCGTCAGGCTGCCCCAGGCTTCTTTCGTGTTGCGCAACATAGCGTACATTTTAGTCATTCATTGCCCAGCTATGCACGCACAACGACCATTCACACAGTAATAGGCTAGGATTAGCCTTTCTTATCCGCGGTGTGAAATGGATCATGCACTCTGACAACTCTCGATATCTCGCCATCATCGGCCTGACCGGGTTACTGCTTGCCTGCGATACAACATTACCGATCATGCATGGCGATGATCAGCGCATCACCCGGGCGGATAGCGAGCCATACAACTGGCTCAGCCACGGGCGCACCTATGACGAGCAGCGCTTCAGCCCACTAAGCGGCATTACGGACGCCAACATCGACCGACTGGGCCTGGCGTGGTACACGGAATTGAACTCGAACCGCGGCATTGAGGCAACACCGATTATTGTTGACGGCAGCATGTACGTTACGGGCGCCTGGAGCATCGTGCATGCCATCGATGCCCGCAACGGCAACCTGCTGTGGAGCTTCGATCCCGAAGTCCCGCGTGAATGGTCAAAATACGCCTGCTGCGATGCGGTCAACCGCGGCGTTGCCGTCTGGCAGGGCCGGGTCTATGTCGGCACACTCGACGGAAGACTTATCGCCATTGATGCTGTGACCGGTGAGCAACTGTGGGCCACGCAGACTACCGACAAGACATTCCCCTACACCATCACCGGCGCGCCACGATTCATCAAAGGTAATGTCGTAATTGGCAATGGCGGCGCGGATTATGGCGTACGCGGTTATGTCAGCGGTTACGAGGCCAAAACAGGTCAGCGCAAGTGGCGTTTTTTCACGGTACCCGGTGACCCGGCAAAAGGCTTTGCCGAAGAAGGCGAGTCGGTCATGCAAATGGCTGCCGAAACCTGGAGCGGCGAATGGTGGCGCACCGGCGGTGGCGGCACCGTATGGAATGCGATGGCCTTCGATCCCGAGCTGAACCTGCTGTACATCGGCGTGGGCAACGGCACACCCTGGAGTCACAAGCAACGCAGCCCGGATGGCGGCGACAATCTTTTCCTGTCATCCATCGTTGCCATCAACCCGGACAATGGAGAATATGCCTGGCATTACCAGACAACTCCGGGTGAGTCATGGAATTTCTCCGCCACCGAATCAATCATTCTGGCCGACCTCACCATCAACGGCCAACCACGCAAGACATTAATTCAGGCCCCGAAGAATGGTTTCTTCTATGTTCTGGATCGCCGCAACGGTGAATTGATCTCGGCCAAACCCTACGTCACGGTCAACTGGGCCAGTCACATCGATCCCGAATCCGGCCGGCCGGTCGAGCATCCCTTTGCCCGTTACGGTGAAGAAGGTCGGGTCATTGTGCCTGGCGCCTCGGGCGGACACAGCTGGCACCCGATGTCATACAGCCCACTCACCAGCCTCGCCTACATCCCGACCCACGACGTACCGAACACCTACCGCCTGAATGCGGACTACGAGTACCGACCCGGCCTGCAAAATACCGGGATTGTCGAAGGTGTCACCAGCTACGATGCGCTGAACCCGTCCGGCGGCAAAGCAAAGATTCGCTTCGGCACCTACCTGACAGCCTGGGATCCGGTTACACAACAAGCTGCATGGAAACAGTCGTTACCGGACCTTGGCGGCGGCACACTGGCAACGGCCGGCAACCTGGTATTCCAGGGTACCGGCGCCGGCCAGTTTGTAGCCTACCGGGCCGATGACGGTGAACCACTCTGGTCGTATGATGCCGGCACCTCGATCATGCCCGGACCGGTCAGTTACGCCATTGACGGGGAACAATATATTGCCGTCATGCTCGGTCGCGGCGGCGGCAGCGGCCTCGTCGGCGGTATGCTGGGACGCCGCTGGCAGGGTGTTGAAAACGTCAACCGGGTTGTTGCATTCAAACTCGATGCCCGGGCCACGCTGCCGCAACCGGCCCGTATCAAGCGGCTGCCGGAACCACCTGGAATAGTCGCCGCTGCCGAAATCGTGCAACATGGCAAGACCCTGTACCACCAACACTGCTATGTCTGTCATGGTCTCGGCGCCGAGGGCGGCGGGGTACTCCCCGATCTGCGCTATGCATCAGCAGCCGTCCATGCAGCCTGGTTTGATATCGTCATCGACGGCCTGCTGGCCGAACGCGGCATGCGCTCATGGGCTGATGTTCTGGATACCGGCGATGCCGCCGCAATCCAGGCCTATGTTGCGACCGAGGCCCGGGTGCTGCTTAAACGGATCAAGCGCAAACAGAAAAACTGATCACCCCCGGATATCGACCCTGATCCCTGTGCGGACGGCAAGAGCCGGCGAATCGACGCACGCTGTTTGGGCAGATTATCTTTAACTACTCACATCACCTGAACGAGTGGCGCACTAACCCCTGGGGAATGCCATGCCAAGTACATTTATAGCTGACCTGACGATGAGCCGTCGCTCCGCCCTGAAATCTTCACTGGCACTGGGCCTTGCCGGACTGCCCCTGGGCATGTCAGCCGCAGCCGGCGGAGCGCAAACCCGGGGCGGGCTGGATTATGCGGATCCGACCGATAACCTGTATGCATTCGGCAAAATATGGGCCGGCTACGACAAACCGGTCATCGGCGGGTTTCACGGCCTGATGTATGCCAGGTTCGGTGACCGGCGCATGGTGCCGGTATTCGGTTATACCGGCACGGGCGTCTTGCTGGCAAAAATTGATGACGACGGCAACCTGTGGGTCAAATCCCGTGAAACCGGTTTTTTCACCGACCTTAAGACCGGTGACATCCTCACAACCTGGTACAACCCGTTTACCGAAAAAACGGTCGAGGTCTATCACTTTTATAACGATGTCCTGGTCGGCAAAATCGGCAAACAAATACCGAAGTTCTTCTTTGGCGCCGAGGGAGACTCGCCGACACTAATGAACGAAGGCACAGTATTTCCGGATGCCAACGGTGACTACCCGTTTGTATTGCCGTTTCAGTTTTACGGCGATGACATAATGCTGAGCTGGGATTACACCCACGAATACACTAACCCGGTCACGCCAGCAGGCTGGCCACGGTCTTCAACCGGCAGTCGTATTTCACCCTCAGAACACTTTACCTTCAATATTTCCCGCCGCGAGCTTGAGGATCGCAATATCCCGACCTGCCGTTTTACCGCCGGATTTTCGCGTATCTCGCAGTTCTGGCCCTTCATGGAAATGGGTGGCACGCCTTATGCCAATGGTTCACTGTTCGGCCGCATGTTCAGCCACAAGGGTTTGAACGGCTATGATGACGTACCGCCCAAGGTGCTCGCCTACCTGGAAAAGCATGCGCCTGACTTTCTCTCCCTGCCCGACCACTGGAACATGGGCAACCGGCGGGTCGAAACCTGGAAGGCTTATTCGTACGACGTTCCGCCGGAAAACCCGGACTACGCATGGCAACCGGATGCTTTTAAGGTGCCTACCGGCAAGGGCAGTAGAAAAAAACCTGAATAAGGCCGGTTTACGTCCGAGAAGATACATTATGTCAAGTAGAGGAGAGGCTGGGGCGGATTGGGGCCCGTAGCATGCTTCCTAGATTGCAGCCCACGAAATCGCGAAGTCGTGCATAGGAAGAATAAGCCCCGGATTCGCTAGGCGATAGAGTAGGGAATCTCTCGGGTTGGCTCAAATCTTCTAGAGAGGCCCCGGGGGCGGGGAACGGGATACACCCCCCCGCCCGTGCTCTATCTGCAGTCCCCCCATGCGTCCAGCTCGCAGAGGGGGGAGCATTAGGGTCGACATTGGAGGGAACCGTTGATGTTATCGAGAGAACCGGATTGACGAGGTCGCCCCCCAAGAGGACGGGGTCGCTCAATTCCACGATGTAGTTCACCACCTCGCCATTGACTTCGCAGCTGAGGTCGGCATTGGGCGGTTCGCCGGCATATGTTAAGCGGGTTGAACGGCGTCCGCTTTGGGTCAGCAGGAGTCGGATCGTTGCATGACAGAGAAACGGCAGCTATCGAGCGGTTTGCGGATATGCAGACCAGGATTTTTGATCCGATGAAATTTACGTCCGCTTACGAGGGCGAAGCAGACTATTTATTTGCACCTTTGATGCTGCGGGTACGAGGCCCACCCATTAACCTGAATCTATCCGGAATCGCC